>CALIUI010000083.1 GCA_938048815.1 uncultured Aquificaceae bacterium
TGAATAAATCCGTTAAAGGAACTTCGGGGAAACCCTTGATATTCCTATCTTATAAGTCAATTGGCAAGCTTATAAGCTGGAAAAATCTACCTCGTTTAAGTTATTGATTGTAGCCCTTTTGAAAATTTATGCACCAACGCCCACCAATGCCATTTTAGCATAGTTTTAAATTGGAATTTTTGAAACATCCTTATCCCCATCTTAACTTCTCCCTTAGTATCTCAAAAAAGCTTCTTTTTGGATTGGGATACATAAAACAGTAAAAGTCAGACTTTTTGACCACTACACTATCCCCCTTTTTTAAGCTTAAGCCCTCTTGGCCGTCAAGGGTAAGGTAGGCACCTTCCGAGAGGTTTTTAAGAGTTATCTCAAAAGAGGGTGGCAAGACCAAAGGTCTGTTGGATAGGGTATGGGGGCATATGGGTACAAAAAGCAAGGCTTCTGACATGGGATAAATTATGGGACCTCCTGCTGAAAGGGCATAGGCGGTAGAGCCCGTTGGAGAGGATACTATAACACCATCTCCATAAACCCTCAAAACATGCTCTCCTTGTATAAAAACATCCACCTCCACCATACGGGCAAGGCTTTCTTTTGATAAAACTACGTCGTTGAGAAAGTCGCCCATACTTTTCTCTTCTCCTTCCCTTTTTAGAATAGCCCTTAACATCATCCTCTTTTGAGGCTTTACCTTTTCCTTTAATACCCTCAAAAGGACCTCTTCCATCTCTTCCCTTTCCACCTCTGTAAGGAAACCGAACCTTCCTTCGTTTATCCCCAATATAGGTATAGAATACTTGGCTACCAAACGAGCACCTGCCAAAAAGGTACCATCTCCACCCACCACCACCAACAGCTTTACATCTTCAAGGCTTGGTTTTTCCAAAAGATGCCTTTTGTTTATGAAAATCTCCACTTTGTGCCCTTCTGAAGATAGAAACTCTTTAACCCTTTGGGCTGTCTCCACAGCAGAGGGCGTATCCTTTACAAAAAGGAGAACCTTCATAAAAGCCTGTCTATTATCTCACATAGCACATGGCCGAGGGTTATGTGGCACTCTTGGATCCTTGGTGTGTCATAGGAGGGCACTACAAAGCTATAATGGGCTATATCTACCACCTTTCCTCCTTTTCTTCCCGTAAAAGCTACGGTGGTTGCTCCAAGGTGGTGGGCTTTGATTAGACCCATTATCACATTGGGAGATTCTCCAGAGGTGCTTATGCCTATAGCTATATCCCCAGGCATGCAAAGGGCTTCTATTTGCCTTTCAAAGATATGTTCAAAGCCATAATCGTTGCCGAGGGCTGTAAGGATAGAGGTATCCGTGGTTAGGGCTATGGCGGGCAAAGGTCTTCTCTCCTTTCTAAACCTTCCCACTATCTCAGCCACTATATGTTGGGCATCTGCGGCGCTTCCACCGTTCCCAAAAAGTATAATTTTGTTGCCACTTTTTAGGGCTTCTGCCATTATTTGACCCACTTCCAATATCCTTTCTCCATAGATCTCCACAAAGGCAAGCTTTACTTCTGCACTTTCCCTAAAGGAGTTTATAACAAGGTCAAGCATCCCTTTTCCTTAAATCTCCTACCGTTAGTTTGTTCATAAGTTTGAAAAACTCCATAAGCTTTTGCTTGTGATATTCCTCTTGGTTTTCTATGAAAGTAAATAGCCTTTTTATCTCTGGGTCTTCTGTAATGCCTTTTTCCCTTGTGTATTCTCCCCCAGTTTCTTGTTCGTAGGTTATCTCTGATTTGACCTGCTGCTGCAGGTCCTTTAGTGGCTTTGGAGAAAAGTCTATCCTTTCTATGTTGGGCATGCCACCAAGCTCTCCTATCTTCTCTCCAAGCTTTCCCATATGTACCATGCTTTCTATGGCAAGGTCAAGCATTATGTCCTTGTAGTCGCAGTTCTTTGAATGGAAAAACTGATAAAGGTAGTTGATGATGGTTTGATATTCTTCCTTTAAAAACCTGTTTAAAACTTCTATTGTCCTTGGGTCTCCTTTTCCTTCTCCTTTGGGACATATTAAGCCTTCCTTTACCTTTTCAACAAGCTCTGAAAACTCTATCCTGTGATCTTCTTCGTCCTTTATAACCCTTTCAAGAAGTCTCTTTACAGAGTCATCTTTCACCATATTAAGCTGGCTTGTGTATATTCTTATGGCCTCCTCTTCCGCATTAACATCCTTTGATAGCATATCCGCCCAATCTGGTCCCCCTATCACTATCATATCCTCTATCCTGTCAAGGACCACCTGCCCGCCCAACTGAACCACCTTTTGGGCAAACCATTTAAGGTGTCTCATCTCTTGACGTGCTATCTCCTCTATCTCTGAAGTTATATTGCCATCGCTTATAAGGAATATATGGTACAGGTACTGCACTACGGCGGAATGTTCAAGGGCTACATCATAAAGAAGTAGGTTTATAGTTTCTCTTTTATCCATCTCTTTCACCTCAAACCTATTTTGTATACCTTACTAATATATTCACTAACCATCCTGTGGGTGTTGAAATAAGCTCCTATCGTGGCTATGCTGTTTTTCATAAGCTTTACCCATTGGTCTTCGTGTCTGTAATAGGTGGGCATTATTATGTAGGCTAACTTGCTGTATAGGTCTTCAAGGTCTTCCTCGTCCTTGGATTCGCTTATATCCTGCCAACTTGGTTTTGGACCTATACCCCAGCCGTTTACGCCCTCAATGCCTCCCTCTAACCACCAGCCGTCCCATGTGGAAAAGTTCAAAACTCCGTTCATGCCTGCCTTCATACCACTGGTACCGCACGCTTCAAGGGGTCTTTTTGGATTGTTTAGCCATACATCGCACCCCGCTATCAAAAGCTTTGCCATCTCTATGCCATAATTTTCCAAAAAGGTAATTTTTAACGCCTTGGTTCTTTCTCTTATGATCTTCATAGTTTCAAAGATCCTCTTTATCATCTCTTTGCCCATTGTGTCCTTTGGATGGGCCTTTCCTGCAAAGATTATCTGTATCTCTCCTACCCTTTCCCCTATGTGTATAAGCCTGTCTATATCCCTAAGGATTAAATCGTTTCTCTTGTAAGGTGTTATCCTCCTTGCTATGCCTATGGTGAAAACATCGTCGGAGAAGCTTGCATCCGTTTCCTTATTAACTAAATTTACTAATTCGCTTTTTATTCTGTTGTGTGCCTTTAAAAGGATCTCCGAGGGTATATCGTAAGCCTTCTGAAGTAATATAGGGTTTTCATCCCATCCGGGTATGTATTCATCGAAAAGCTCTTGGATTTCCTTGTGTATCCATCTTTTGTGATAAACACCGTTGGTGACGTATTCTACAGAGGCTATATCTGGGAATATGTTTTGAGTGACATAAAGATGTTTATGGGATACGGCGTTTACCTTGTCGGAGTACCTTGAGGCAAGTACCGATAAATTCACAAAGCCATCAACCGTTTCCTTATCCCAATCTATGTTATCGTAAGCCTTTAGTTCTTCTTTTATCACATCCACCGGGAATCTATCATGACCTGCAGGCACGGGCGTGTGGGTGGTAAAGACGCATCTTTTTTTTACCTCCTCAGGGCTTGAAAACTCCTTTAGGAGCTCCACCACCAAAAAGGCAGAATGGCTTTCGTTCATATGATAAACATGTATGGGATAGCCTAAGGCTTTTAGCACCCTGTAGCCTCCTATTCCAAGGAGGATCTCTTGCCTTAGCCTGTAGATGCCGTCGTCAAAGTAAAGCTTGCCGTTTAGCTTTCTTATCTCTGGGTCGTTGCCCTCCACGTCTGCATCAAGGAATAGGATCCTCACATTCCCCTTTGAACGAAGCCAATACTCCCAGCATATCACCTTTTGTCTTTTATCTCCAAAGAAAACTTCCACCTCAAGGTCAAGTCTTCGCAAGTACCTTTTATAATCCCAAGGGACGTCAAAGTCCAACTGCATACCTTGGGAAGTTATTTTCTGTAAGGTATAACCTTTTTTGTAAAGGAGTGTTATACAAACTGCGGGAATATCCATGTCCGCATAGGAATAAAGGGTATCTCCTGCAAGTATTCCCAACCCTCCACTGTACGTGGGCATGCTGTCTTCAAGCCCAAGCTCCATAACAAAGTAGGCTATCATAGGGTTATATTTTAACAGGGTATTTCAAAAATAGCCCATCTTATAGGACTACCGCCCTTGCCCCCTTTAGCAGGAGCTCGTGCACATACGGCAGATGACCATCTTCTCTTTAGGTCTTTTAGCAGGGCTAAATCTTTGTTGCTAAGTAAGATGAGCTTAGAGCATATAGTTATTTTGCCCGTCTTTTATTAGGGTTTTTGAAACAGCTTCGGGTCTGGTGTGTCAAAGAGTTCTTCGTTCCTTTCTACCACCTTTTCCTCTATCGCCGCCGGTATGGGACCTGCCCATTTTCCACTTTCCAAGCTGGCTATGGGCTTGCCTTTTGGCGCATGTTTGCCAACTGCCTTTATCCTCACATTCACCATCCTACCAGCTCTGGTTTGACCTATATCGGTGGCGCCCACCCTTACAATGTCATCGGGCTCAAGTTTATACCAAACTTGGTTTTCTATATCGTAGTAAAGGTCTGGGGGTATTTTACAGCCTTTGTATTCTATTTGACTCATAGAGAAGTATTTTACAGGAACGTTCAAGGACAGAAATATGAGAATAAGCATAAAAGGGCTCCAAGTCTGCGGAAAAGACACCATGAGACCTAACTATTACCAACTTGGAATCCACAAGGGCTTCCGCCACAGTCCTTGCAAGCTCTATGCTTCCCGAAGGGCAGGAATCTATGACCTTTACACTTCCTATAAGGTCTTTTCCCTCGGAATCTATGAGGGTTATAAGGTCTTTTTCAAAGGATAAAACAACCGCACAAAGGGGATGGGCATGGACTAAGCACCTGTAGGAAGTCCTTAGATAAACCTCTCTATGCACGGGAAGCTCCGAGGAAGCCCTATCTTCAAGGATATGGCTTTTAGAGATATGGACCTTTATAAAGTCCTCTTCTCTTAATCTTCCAAGATGGCTACCTCTTCTTGTGATCACCATATCCTCTTCAAGCCTGTAAGAAAGGTTGCCAGCCCTTGCATCCACCAAGCCCTCCTTGTAGAGAAGCCTGCCAATCTCCATTAGCTTTTTAAGGGCTATCTTCTCCATAGCAAGCTAAAGGCTACATAAAAGGATACACTAAAGGCAAGCCCCACAAGCAGAGCAAACTCACTTTGGAAAACATACTCAAGGATAGCCCAGCTAAAAAAGCCCGATAGCATGGAGGCAATGGCGGAAACAGGGTTTGAACCTTTAAAGTAAAGCCCAGCCACCAAAGGCACAAAAAGGGAAACAAGGCTTAAAGCGGAGGAGCTTCCCACAAGGTGGTATATGGACTCTCCAGAGAGGGCAAAAGCCAAAGAGATAAGGGAAACCAAAAGAACGCAAAACCTTGTAAGCCAGAGAAATCCCTTGTCGGAAAGGTCTTTTATGTAAGGCTTTATAAGATTTTCACTAAGCACAGAAGCGGGCGCCAAAACTGCGGCGCTTGCCGTACTCATAATAGCAGAAAGCAGGGCTCCAAAGAAAAGTATCTTCGTGGGAAGGCTTGCATGCTCCATTATCATAGTGGGAAGCATAAGCTGAGGGTCCAAGTCTAAAAGCTCTGGATATTTAACCCTTGCAAAAACAGCCAATATCAAAGGTATAAAAGCCACCGTTAGGTACATAAAGCCCCCCAGTATGGCAGAAAGCACCGCCACCCTTTCGCTTCTTGAAGCCATAACCCTTTGAAAAACATCCTGTTGGGGTATAGACCCAAGCCCTATGGTGATCCAAGCGGATATATAAAGGAAAACATCCTTTAAAGTTGCCTCTGGTAAAAAGCGGTAATATTCCATAGGTTGGGATTGAAGCATCGTAGATACCTTAGAAAAACCAAAAGATACCTCATAAAGAACCGCCACAAGTCCTACGATTATCATAATGGTCTGGATAAAATCGGTTAAGGAAACCGCCCACATGCCGCCCAAAAAGGTGTATAAAAGCACCACACCAAAGCCCACAAATATTCCCCACACTTGGGATACTCCAAGAACCAGATGGAGTATTATGCCAATGGCTACCGTCTGGGCAGCTATCCAACCAAAGTAGGAAAAAACCATCATAAGGCTTGCCACCACCTCTGCCCTTCTTCCATAAATTACCCTGTAGAAATCCCCCATAGTAAGGAGGTTCATTCTGTATAGGGGCTTTGCAAAGAAAAGCCCTATCAGTATAAGACAAAGGGCTGCGCCAAAAGGGTCTTCTATAACTCCTATTAGACCTTCCTTTGCCATAACAGAGGAGGCACCAAGGACCGTTTCAGACCCAAACCATGTGGCAAAGGCAACAAAGGTAGCCATAAAAAGGGGAAGATTTCTACCCGCCAAAATATAATCCTTTGAATTTTTTACAAAGGTGCTCGCCAAAAGACCAATAAAAAGGGTACCCAGAATATACAGGAGGATGAACCCCAAAAGCATGCAACTATTTTATGAAATTTTCTCCAAAGGTTTGCCCTTTGTTTCCATACCTTTTATAGCCCAAAGAAGGGGAGCAAGGGCTCCAGAGAGCCTGCCAATTCTTCAACCTTGCCCTTTGAAAGAAGCCACCTTGGAGATTCGGGCACATACAGCCTTATAAAAACCACAAGCAAAGCCAAAAGACCACCCAAGAAGTAGGCAAAGCGCCAAGCAAAGGACTCCTCCATAAACTTTAAAAGAAGGATGGCGCTCAAAGATGCCATCAGGCTGCCCAAGTTCCAAAAGGCTGTGATGGCACCATCCACTTTCCCACGATGACGAGAGGGAACAAACTCGTCTATAGCGGACTGTATGGCCGCAAACTCCCCACCAAGCCCTGCACCCGCCAAGAGCCTAAATAGAAGTGCCATCTCAAAGCTTTGGGTAAGGTACCGCCAGAATACAAAAGAAGGGTAAGAAGAAAAAGCCTTTTCCTGCCGTACTTATCGGCAAGGTAACCAAACAAAAGAGAGCCCAAAAGAGCCTCCAGAAGAAAGCCACCTACCATAAGAGAGCTTTGCTGTGATGTCAATTCAAGGCTGAGGCTGTTTCAAAAACCTCAATTTAAACTATGCTAAAATTATATGTTGGGTGAAAAATCTCACTTTTTATCGGTAGCGCAGGCATTCCTGCCTGCGACAAAAAACAGGTTGGGAGCCTGAACTACCAGAATTTTAAATTCCTTGTGGCGGTAAATCACCCGCCCCGGTGTGTGTATGTGTATTATTTTATAACTGTATGAAAAAGAGCAAAAGCTTTTTTGTCTGTCAAGAGTGCGGTTATTCAAGTCCTAAGTGGTTGGGCAGGTGTCCCTCCTGTGGCTCATGGAACAGTCTTGTGGAAGAGCTAGAGCTTCCTAAAGCTCCTTCAAATAAACCCTCCCAAACTCCAAAGCCTATTTTAAGCTGGATAGAGGAGCTTCCCCATAGGTTAAGTACGGGCTTTTCAAACCTTGACGAAGCCCTTGGTGGTGGGCTTGTAAAGGGACAGGTGATACTCTTGGCGGGAGAGCCGGGCATAGGTAAATCTACCCTTCTTCTTCAGCTGTCAGATAAGTTCTCCAAATCCTATGGGAAGGTACTTTATATATCCGGAGAAGAATCCCCCTCTCAAATTGGTATGAGGGCAAAGAGGTTAAAGGTCTCCTCGGAGGACCTGCTTACCCTTCCCGAGACAAACCTTGAAGCTTTGATAGAAGTTGTTAAAAGAGAAGAGCCCTCTTTGCTTGTGGTGGATTCCATTCAAACCCTTTACAGTTTGGAACTCCAATCCTCTCCAGGCTCGGTGGCTCAGGTAAGGGAGTGTGCCTATAAGCTTTCGGAAGCCTGTAAGGCTTTGGATATACCCCTCTTTTTGGTAGGTCAGGTGAATAAGGAAGGTCTTCTGGCAGGTCCAAAGGTATTGGAGCACCTTGTGGATACAGTCTTGTACTTTGAGGGGGAAAGGTTTAACTTCTACAGGGTTATAAAGATTGTAAAGAATCGCTTTGGTGCAAGCGGGAACGTGGCGGTTTTTAAAATGTCCAACTATGGCCTTGAAGAAGTACCAGAGCCCTCAGCCTTTTTCCTACAGGAAAGGGTGATTTCCCCCGGGAGTGTGGTTTTCCCCCACACGGAAGGCAGTAAGCCAGTACTCCTTGAGGTACAAGCCCTTACCATCCAAGCCCTTTATACCACACCCCAAAGAAGGACCCAAGGCTTTGACCCTAACAGGCTTTCCCTAATATTAGCTGTGCTTGAAAAGGAGGCGAAGACCTTTACAAGGGATAAGGATGTTTTTGTCAATTTGGTGGGTGGGGTAAGGGTGGAAGAGCCCGCTATAGACCTGGCGGTAGCCCTTGCAATAGTTAGCTCAGTAAAGGACAAGCCCATAGAGGATTTTGTGATCTTTGGAGAGCTTGGTTTATCGGGGGAGGTAAGGGCGGTGCATTTTGCGGAAGAAAGGATAAAAGAGGGTCTAAGGTTTGGATACAAAAAGGCTATAGTGCCAAGGGGATGCGCCCTTGAGCTGGAGGACATAGAGCTGTTTTCCATAAAGCATATAAAAGAGGCTATAGAAATCCTAATATAGTTTAAACTTACTTTGAATAGGCTTCTTTGATCCTATATAGGGCTATTAATATTACGCAGGCTACCAAGGATACATAAAACAAAGCCATAAAGGCATTTACATAGTTATTAAAGATAACCCTTTGGGCTATCTCTACGCTTGGAATTGTGGGGGGTAGATTGCCAAGTTCTAAGGCTTGAAGAAGAAACTTTGCCTGAGATAAAAAGCCTATGGCCTTATCTGGATGGAACACCCTTTCCAAACCTGCGCTTATGGTGTTTACTGACAAAAAGAGAGCAGGAATTGCCACAACCCAAAGATACTTAAACTTTCCGTTATTGGCAAGATACACCGTTGCTACCACTAAGGCTGTGGCAGCCAAAAGCTGGTTGGATATGCCAAAAAGGGGCCAAAGAGTCTTTATACCACCATAGGGGTCTATGACGCCCACGTATAAAAAGTAGCCCCACGCAAGTACTGTTATACCGCTTGTAAGAAGGTTTATCCACAGATTTCTGTAATCCCTAAAGGCTGGTGATATTCCAGAGAGAAGGTCTTGGAGGATATACCTACCAACCCTTGTGCCTGTGTCTATGGTGGTAAGGATAAAAACCGCCTCAAAAAGTATGGCAAAATGATACCAAAAGGCAAGAAGGGCATCTCCCGTTATCCTTGTAAAGATAAGAGCCATACCTACGGCAAGAGCGGGAGCACCACCAGTCCTTGAAAGTATAGTAGGCTCTTCTATCTTTTTAGCTATCTCTTCTAAGTATTCGGGAGTTATGTAAAAGCCCCAGCTGGATATTTTACTGGCGGCTTCTTGTACCGTTTTACCAATCTCCGAAGCAGGGCTGTTTATGGCAAAGTAAAGACCGGGTTCCATAGAAACGGCGGCAATAAGAGCCATCATAGCAACAAAGGACTCTCCTAACATACCACCATAGCCCACAAGCCTCACATGACTTTCCTTATCAAGGAGTTTGGGGGAAGTGCCAGAGGATATAAGGGCATGAAAACCAGAAACTGCACCACAGGCTATAGTGATAAATAGAAAGGGGAAAAGGTCGCCTTTCCATACGGGACCATAGCCCGTATAAGCAAACTGGGTGATCGCCGGCATTTTTATCTCTGGGTTTACAAGGGCAACCGCCAAGGCTATAAGTATTACAGTACCAAGCTTTAAAAAGGTGCTAAGATAATCCCTTGGTGCAAGCAAAAGCCACACAGGCAGAACAGAAGCAAAGAAGCCATAAACCATAAGGGCTATGGCAAGATGAGCTTCGGAGAGGGTAAAAATCTTCCCAAGGACTTCCTTTTGGGCTATAAGCCTTCCCACGTAAAGGCTAAAAAGCAGGGCTATAGCGCCAAAAAGGAAAGAGTGTAGAACAGCCCCAGGCCTTATACGCCACATATAAACACCCATAAGCATGGCTATGGGTATGGTCATAAAAACAGAAAAGGTAGCCCAAGGGCTTTGAGCCAAAGCCTTTATCACCACAAGCCCAAGCACCGCAAGAAGGATTATCAGAATACTGTATATAACCAAAAGGGTTATAAAGCCTCCCACCTTCCCAAGTTCTTCCTTTGCTATTTGTCCTAAGCTTTTTCCATCTTTCCTCATGGAGATGGTAAGGATCACCATATCCTGCACTGCACCCGCCAAAAGGACTCCCAAGAGTATCCAAAGGGTTCCAGGTAGATAACCCATTTGGGCTGCAAGTACAGGTCCTATCAGCGGACCAGCGCCAGAAATGGAGGCAAAGTGATGGCCAAAGAGGACCCATTTGTTGGTAGGTACATAGTCAAGCCC
This sequence comes from uncultured Aquificaceae bacterium, assembly GCA_938048815.1. Taxonomy (GTDB): domain Bacteria; phylum Aquificota; class Aquificia; order Aquificales; family Aquificaceae; genus Pampinifervens. Next base: position 10,408 of record CALIUI010000083.1, read on the forward strand.
GTTGTATAACCTATGGGCAGGCGTTGGGTTATTGTCGTTAATTTCAAAGACCTTGTAGGCTATAAAGTAAGAATAATACCTATAACCTATAAAGTATATGCAAAAAGTGGCTACCAAAAGCCATACAACACCTATGGACTCGCCCCTTGAAAGGGCAAGCACACCAAAAGCAATGGCACCTACTATAGAAACTACTATCAGTATAAGCCTATCCTTCCATTTCATTTAAGGTGTTTATTGAAGAAAGCTATGGTTTTCTCCCAAACGTCGTTGGCATACTCCTCGTGGTAAACCTCTGGTCTTGTATCGTTAAAAAAGGCATGGTCTACACCGGAATAGATGATAAATTGGGCGTTAAGGTTCTCTTTATTGCATTCCTCTATAGCTTTTACTACTTCCGATAGAGGTATAAAGGCATCCTTGCCTGCATGGATGGCAAGCACGGGAGCTTTTATCTTGGAAAAATCTATAGGCACTATGCTATAAAGCCCATAGTAGGGCACTAAAGCCTTAAAATCATCAGCAAACTTTGCTCCAAAGTACCATGTGCATGTTCCACCGCAACAAAAGCCAGTTGCACCAAGCATAAACTCTCCGATTCTTGCCACATACCCCATATCTTGTTCTTTGAAATATTCAATGGCAGCTTTTACCATGGCTTCTGCTTCCGAAAATCTGTTTTGGAATAGGTCTTGCATAAGCCTTCCTGCATTTTCTGGGTCTTTTGCCCTTTGTCCCTTGTACAGGTCAATACCAAAGGCATAAAAGCCTTCCTTTGCGTATCTGTCGCATACATCCTTTATATGATCTACAAGCCCCCACCACTCGTGGAACACCAAAACCATAGGTCCCTTGCCAAACTCTGGCTCCGCCAAATACCCAGAGACTTCCACACCATCCTTTGAAAAGCTAACCATCCTACCCATGGTTCAATCCTCCTTTTATAGATTCTATGCCTAAATTATATCCTAAAGCATGCATTTTGTGGATTTTTTGGATAAAGTTTATTAACCGCAAAAGGTGAAAAAGGGCTCTCTTATTTTTTCGGAGGGTGGTTTGTGTTCTGTAGTCCCCTTCTTAAAGGAGGGACAACTGAAGGTCTATCTTATCTCAGAGTCAGGTAGGGAGCTCACCCTTTATAGGGTTCTCCCGGGACAGATGTGCCTTCTTGCTATGCTCACTGCCTATTCTAAAAGTGAGTACCCTGCCTATACGAGGGCTGAAGAGGATTCTTGCCTCTACATGGTTCCAGCGGAGATGGCAATAAAATGGTTTGAAGAAAAACACTGGTGGCGTTCTCTTTTTATGAGGGTACTATCGGAGAATCTCCTCACTCTTATGCTTACCATCAATTCAATGGTGTCGGAAAGTGTAAAGGAGAGAATAGTAAAGTATCTCCTATCCAACTACAAAGATGGCTATCTTATAGAAAAGACCAATGAGGATATAGCAAAGGATGTTGGAAGTGTAAGGGTGGTAGTCAGTAGGGTTTTGAAGGAGCTTGAGAAGGAAGGCTTTATTAGCCTTTGTAGAGGAAAGCTGTTTATAAAGGATTATGAGAGTTTAAAAAGGCGGGTGGAGGATACCCGCCCATAATTCACTTAGTCCATACGGAAAAGACAAAGTCTTTGTTCTTTACCTGGGAGTGGCAAGCATGACAATCCTTTGCCATATCTTTAACCAAGTTGTTCCCATTTCCATCGTAGGCAAAGTAGCCCCAGCCATTGGTTTCCTTATATTTTCTGTCCTTTACCATAAAGGCTTCTATTCTCTTTGCTCCCTCAACATAGGCGCCATTATCATGCACGTGTTCATAGAAAACTATAGCTATAACGGTACCATTAGGAAATTCCCTCTCACCATCCCTTTTTATCGCTTCCAATCCCTTGTTGTTTACGTAAACATGGTGAACGCCATTAAAGGGGTTAAAGAGAGGGTGTTTTTGGTCAAAGATGACCATGCTTTTTACATGGTTCCAGCCCCTGTACTTTTCAGGAGCTACTTTAAAGGCTTCTGCCAAAGCAAGGGTAAAACCTGCCATTAGGCCAAAGGCTAAAAGCTTCCTCATGACAGGGTGTTTCAAAAATAGCCCTTTCATAGGCTATCGCCCCCACCCCCTGAAGCAGGAGCTCGCGCCCATATAGGGTCTCCCCACAAGCCCCGAGTGCTTTATCGCCTCGGGACAGAGGGCAAAAAGCCCTCAGGAGAGAGCGCAGTCAGCGCCACTACTCCAAGAACTTCTTTTTGACAGGCTAAAAGCCTGCCCGAGCCCACTTGTTCCATCCAGAGGTGGGTCTCGCTCACTCTTGGAGCTTTACTTAATAATTATATACTTAGCAGGGGTTTCGTCAATGATTTTGCTATTAGGATTTTTGAAACAGCCTCTATTACAGGCTAACAAAGAGGGAAGCGGACAAGCTTCATCTTTAATGCTAATTCTTGGTCTTCTTCTTATGTTTTTACAGGGCTATCTTGGAGGAAGCATAGTTTATGAACACATGGTAAAGCCTTGGCTTGGTTATTAGCATATGCCCAAAAAATATTTGCACACCCTACAAAAAACCGTCGTGCGGTTCGTGAACCGCCCCTAAAAAGATAATTTCTCACCAAACTTATTCAGAAAGATTATAATATCCAGCCACCGCATCTTTTACAACATCATAGGGCACTTCAAAGCCTGTCCATATTTTGAAACTTTCCATGCCTTGGTATAAAAGCATATCAAGACCACTTATAAGGATACAACCCTTTTCCTTAGAAGCCCTCACAAGGGGCGTTTCCTTGTAGATGATATCCATAACCTTATGCTTGGCTTCCAAAAGCCCATAGTCAAAGAGGGGAGAATCTTCTTCCTTTAAGCCGGAGGAGGTGGTGTTTACAATAAGCTCTACATCTTTTATTATCTCCTCTGGAGCTTTGACTACTTTGCAAGGAAAAATTTCACACAGCTTGTAGGCTTTTTCTATGGTTCTATTCCAAAGATAAATCTTCGCACCTTCCCTCCGTAGGGCGTACAAGATAGCCCTTGAGGAGCCGCCGGCGCCCAAAACTAAGGCTTTAACCTCCCTCAAATGGGGCAGTACCTTCTTAATAGCCTTCAAAAAGCCTATCCAGTCGGTGTTGTAGGCATAAACACCTTCGGGTGTAAACTTTAAGGTGTTGGCAGAGCCTATGGCTTTTGCATGAGGATCCGCAAAGTGGGAAAGCTCAAGGGCTTTTTCCTTATAAGGAAGGGTTATATTTACGCCCTTTACTCCCAAAGCCCACAAACCATAAAAGGCTTTTTCAAAGTTTTCGGGCTTTACTTCAAAGGGTACATAAACCGCTTTTAGGGAAAAGTGCTCAAAGGCTTTGTTTTGGAATAGGGGCGACAAAGAATGTTTTATGGGATAGCCTACAACTCCATAGACTTCTGTGTATCCATCAAGGATCATCCTATCTGATACTTGGGCTGCAAAATCTCTACCCTTTTTACCCAGCTTAAATTTCCTTTGATTGCCATATCTACTACGTTCTTTACACTTACGTCCGCTATGGGGCATTCACCGCAACCACCCTCAAACTGGAGATAAACCTCTCCCTCCTTTATATCCAATATTTTTAAGTCTCCATGATGTTCCCTTAAGGCTGGTCTTATCTTTTCAAGGATAGCTTCTACTTCTTTAAGTTCCCTTTCTTCCATGTTTATACCTCCGAGTATAAATTTTGTATCTCCTGCCAGAGCTTTTCCTGATCTTTCTCATCCAAATCCATAAGCCTGCAAAAACCCCTTATGGTTAGCTTATCCACCACCACCACATCCTCTATATCTTCTTCCAGTAGCTTTTTGTATCCGTACTTCATAAGTATCTCCCTTACTTGAGGAAGTATCTCATAAAGGTCTGTAAGCTTTGTATCAAGAGTGATCCTTTCCTTCATAGCTCTTTTACCTTTTTTACAAAAAGATGGTATTCACCCTCTTCTTCATACAAGCCAAGGAACTCTTGACCTGTTGCTTTACACCAGGCGGGAATATCCTCTACCACGCCAGGGTCGTCCGCTATCAGCTCAAGCACTTGCCCAATGCTCATGCCTTTCATAACCCTTGCCGTTTCCGATATGGGTATGGGACAAAAGGTTCCTACCACATCATGCACCACATCAGCCCTTATATCTTTAAGCTCCATACTTTACACCCCTTTCTGGAACTATTTTAAAACCCTCTATTGTTTCATCCCTTAAAGGCTCTGCCCAAATAAAACTTTCTTCACCATCAATACCTATAAATACCTCACAGGGCTCCCTTTTGGAATACCTGCTTACAATGCCCGCTATAAGCTCTAATTCTTCCTTTGTGGGCTTACCCTTTATAAGGGCAAAGGTGCCCTTTCCATCTCTTCTATAGGCATAGCCATACCTGTTTTTAAAACCTTTGAGAAAATTCACTTCCCCCTCATTCCTTGCCACTATCAACTTGGTATTGGAAAGGGGCAACCTAAAATGGCGGCCTACCGCAAAAAGCATCAGGTCATCCCTGCTTATAACACCTTCTTTGCTTAAAGCTTCCTTGAACCTAAGGGCGTAGTTTTCGTCTGTAAGGTAGCAACAACCTCCCGCTGGCTGCTCGTATTCTAACCTATACTTCTGCGCCAAAGCTATCTGCACTTTCCTACTTCTTCCGTATATACCCAAAAGTTTTTCCCTGTCTATCCATTTTAGCTTTTCTGGTATAGTTGGAGGAAGAAGCTTGGCAGAAAGGGGCCTAACTACATAGCCTTCTAAGCCCGCTTCTCTTTCTATAAGCATAAGCCTTTCAAAGGTTTGGCTCATGGGCCTTTGCCCCAAAACTTCACCGGTTATAACAAAAGGGTAGCCTTCCCTTTCCATTATCTCCTTCGCTTTCTGAAGCATAAATATCCTACAATCTACACAAGGATTTACATTCTTCCCATAGCCGTACTTGGGATTTAAGATTATGTCAAAATACTCCTTGGATATATCTATTATCTCTATAGGTATCTCAAGATGGGCTGTTGCCCTTAAGGCTGGGTTGACATAAGGCGATCCGTCTTCTCTCTTCAATCCAAGGCGTCTTTTATGCTCGGTTATACAAAAGCCCGTGTAAAAGTGTAAAGCCTTAACCTCCATGCCCTGGTCCTGAAGGAGGCGGACCGCTAAGGAACTATCAAGCCCTCCTGATAAAAGAGCAACAGCCCTAAGCCTCATGTGGAAAGGAACTCAAACTCTTTGCTTTCTTCTTTCTCTTCTTCGTAGCAATCGGGTATGCGCATAGCCTCTTCTATTCTTCCTTGCTTTAGGAGATAGTCCTTTATGGCCACATGTAGGGTTTCAAGTCCAAGGTTCGTGCAGTGAATCTTTTGAGGAGGAAGGCCACCAAGCTCGTCAAAGATATCCTTGTAGGTAAGGTTCAAGGCATAGCTTATGGGTTTTCCCTTTATCATCTCTGTAAGCTGGGAGGATACGGCAATAGCAGAACCACAGCCAAAAGTTTTGAACCTCACATCCTCTATTATATCCCCTTCGGGGTTTATTTTAAGGGTAAAAAGCATAGCATCCCCACATGCAGGGTTGCCACACTGCCCCACGGCGTTAGCATCCTCCAAAACACCCACATTCCTTGGGTTCAAAAAGTGGTCAAGTACCTTTTCACTGTATTCAAACATCTTAGCACCTCCTATAAGTGATAGGTATATTATGTTGATTTTTTGGAAGTTTGCTATGAGCTTTATCAAAGATTTGCATTACATAAAGTTCTCCAGGTTGTTTCAAAAATAGCTCCTTTCACAGGACCACCGATCCCACCCCCTGTAGCAGGAGCTAATGCCCACATTGAGTCTCCCCACATGCCCAGAAAGAGTCTTTCTTTAAGGTTAGCCTTTAACTTCTTTAGCAGGTCTTTATAAGCTTTTGGCATTCTTTCCTTTAGCCCTAAGCCTCTTCTTGCTATTACGTAGGCACTTGCTATGTCCTTTGTTAGCATATATTGTGGTGCATACTTTAATATGCATATGGTAGATGTGAGAGATGGATTTATCCCTATAACTTGTATGCCAGTTCTTCTTGCTAATAGTTTTATTTTTTCCAATATCCTTTTATACGCCGAGCGAGAAATCCTCTTTCATCGGTAGCGCAGGCATCCCTGCCTGCGGCAAAAGACAGGCTGGAAGCCTAAAATACCTGGATTTTAAATTTTTTTGTGGCGGGGGTTTTGGTGAATAAATCCGTAAAAGGAACTTTGAGAGAACCCTTGATATTCTTATCTAAGAAGCCAATCGACAAGTCTATGAACCGAAAAAATTTACCTTCTTTAAGTTATTGGGCGTGGTCATTTTTGAGAATTTACGCACCAACGCCATATAGGGATTACATACGCCCCTACAAAGGGATCTTTCAACTGGCGTTATAATAGATATTTAACCGTGTTGGACCTTTTGATTAAAAAGGCACTGTTGCCCGATAAAAAGATATTGGTGGATATAGGCATAAAAGACGGAGTTATAGTGGAGATATGCCAGGAAATATCACAGGAGGCAAAGCATACTGTAAGGGCTGAAGGAAAGTTGATTTTTCCTTCCTTTGCCAACATGCATACCCATATCTCCATGAGCCTTTTGAGAGGTCTTGGTGCAGACCTTCCCCTTATGGATTGGCTCCAAAAGGTTATATGGGTGTTGGAGGGAGAGTTTGTTTCTCCAGAGTTTGTAAAAGATGGAGCCCTTATAGGTATAGCAGAGGCTATTAGGTCTGGCACAACCCTTTTTATGGACATGTACTTTTTTGAAGAGGCTTTGGCAGAAGTTGCCCAAAGGGCGGGCATAAGGGCGGGGCTTGGTTTTGGAATATTGGATTTTCCTACAAAGGTTGCCAAAAGCCCCAAGGAGTACCTGAGCAGGGCAAGGGCTTTCATAAAAGACTATAAAAACTCTAACCTTCTTTTCCCAGTTCTTTGTCCCCATGCTGTCTATACATGTTCTCCAGATACCTACAAAAAAGCCTATGAAATAGCCCTTGAGGAGGATGTTTACATACACACCCACGTGGCAGAAACGCAGCAAGAAGTAAAAGCTTGTCTTGAAAAGTACGGAAAAAGACCTGTGGAGCATCTTTACAGCCTTGGCGTATTAGGGGATAAAGTCCTTATGGCACATGTGGTTTGGACGGAGGGAGAGGAAAGGGAAATGATAAAAGCTACGGGGGCGAAGGTTCTCCATTGTCCAGAGAGCAATCTAAAGTTGGCTTCGGGCATAGCCCCCATAAGGGATTACCTTAAAAGAGGCATTCACGTGTGCCTTGGTACCGATGGACCTGCTTCCAATGATAACCTTGACATGCTGGAGGAGTTAAGCCTTATGGTGAAACTTCAAAAGGGCGTAAACCTTGACGCAAAGGCTATGGAGGCCAAAACTGCTCTAAGGATAGCCGCGGAAGAAGGCTTTAAAGCTGTTGGTATAAAAGCGGGCAAGGTAGAGGTGGGATACGAAGCAGACCTTATCCTTGTGGATTATAAGAAGCCTCATTTTCAGCCCCTTTACGATCCCATAGCACAGTTTGTTTATTCCGCCAAATCCTCGGACATAGACACGGTTATATGCAAGGGAAGGGTGCTTATGGAAAAGGGAGAGTTAAAAACCCTTGACCAAGAGGAAGTTCTCTTTACCGCAAAGAAATGGAAGGATAAGATAGAAAGGTTTTTGATGGATAAATTTTTAACTTAACGGGGTGTGGCTCAGGTGGGAGAGCGTCGGCTTCGGGAGCCGAAGGTCAGGGGTTCAAGTCCCCTCACCCCGATAAAAATTTAAGGAGGTAAGAAGCATGAAAAAGCTTGCCCTTTTAGGTCTTTTTGGCTTTGCCTTTTCCCAGCCCCTTATTGACCCGCCCTTTTCAGACAGGCTTTTCCCCTATGTTAGATACGGTGAAGCTTGGACAGGCACCCCTGCCCCTGTGAAGGATGCCACTCTACCAAACACCCTTATAGTATATGGTTCAAAGGAAGACCCAGAGATAATCGCCCTTGCGGGCAGGATAGCCTACTATTTAGGACAGTGGACGGAGGACATAGGTTTTACCGCAGAGGATGTAAAACAGTCAAGGATGCCAGAGCTTTTAGTAAGCGACCAGAGGCTAAAAAACCTTGATTACCAAAACCTTATAGTGGTGGGAACCAACAACGAAATAGTTAAGGAGCTTGGCTTGAGCTTTGAAAAGCCCACTGTGAAGGTTATACAAAGGGATGGGAAAAGCATACTGATCGTAGGAGGTGCCAACAAGGAACAGGTGATGCAAGCGGGCAAATATTTAGCGGACGTAAGACTAAACTTCAAAGCGGGTGCCTATAAAACCTTTTTCTCCTTTGTTGCCCTAAGGGGGTATATAGAAAAGGGTGAGCTTGATGCCGCTTTAAGGCTTGTGAATAGCCCTTCGGGCATTTCTGCTTGTGGTAAAAACATGGCTTTGGCAGGACCTATGGTTGCCCAATGGGGCGACGACCTAAAAGCGCTGGTAAGACACAGGAATAACATCCTCTATAAGGAACTGCCAAAGGCTTTGGAGGAAAGGGATAAGGAAAGGGCAGTTAGCCTTTGGAAAGAAGCCATGCAGACCTGTTATCAATGCCACCAAGGCATACAAGTACCACAGGTTAGAAGGTTCAAGCCCTTAGAAGGCATCCATGCAAAGCACCAGCAGATAGCGGAGAGCTTTGGATTGGTAAGGGTGATAGGCACAGAAAAGTCCTGTATAGCGTGCCACGCAGGACCTACCACAGTTAGGGGTTATAAATAACCTTGTGGCACGGGCTTCTTGCCTGTGCCTTACTAAGAAATGAACAACTTACGGATTGCTCCCGTTAAGAAAAATAATCGGGCGGTTTTTGAAGTACCTCAATCACTCCTGCAAAAAAGTTCCCACTTGTTTGTGTATAAAATATTTCTCCATGGTTAGTGTGATTATAGCGGTTTATAATGGTGAAAAATTTGTAAATAGGGCTATAGCTTCTGCCTTGAATCAAGATATACAAGATTTGGAAGTTATAATAGTGGATGATTGTTCAAAGGATAATACGAGGGATGTTATCTATAAGGAATATGGGAGTTTGATAGGAAAAAGGATTTCTTACTACAGAAATTCGGAAAATCTTGAGAGATCACGTAGTAGAAACATAGGATTTGACCTAAGTAAAGGAGATTATGTTTTTTTCTTAGATTATGACGATGAATGGGAGAAGGATTACATAAAGGAATCCTTAAAATACTTTGAAAAAGGCTATGATATAGTTTATAGCGCACCAAGAAGCTTTATAGACAAAGATTCAAAGATCCTTAGAATATCCCAGAAAACCATCCCGCAGGACGCGGAAAAGCTCATCTTTACCGGTTATATAGGGTATCCATCTGCTTCTGCCTTTAAAAGGTCTTCTTTCTTAAGGTATAGAGAGGATGTAGTTTTAAGGGAAGATTGGGAGATCTACCTTAGAAGCTATTTTTCTGGCTTAAAGATAAAGATCTTGGATAACAACAGGGTAAAAATAAGGGAACATGGTGGTAGAAGTAGTAGGAATATATACATGCTAAGCGTCACCATGAAGATATACGAGGAATATATACACAAAGTTCCAAAGGAGTATAAAAGGGATTTTCTTTTTCATATGGCGGAAATGAACCTAAGGTTTGGGAATCTGCCCCTTGGTTGGAAGTTTTTCTTTAAATCCTTGAGCCTTTCCACCTTAAGCAATCCAAGGAATTTATTGTCTTTAGTAAAAAGAGGCTTTAGAATAGACAGGTATTTTCATTACCTTATGGCTACTTAACCTTTCCTGCGGATATTTCACTCAAAGGCAGGATAACGCTAAGGACTACAAAGGCGACCAACAAGCCCACCAAGAGCATAGCCAAGGGCTCCACAAACCTAAGCCAAAAGGCTATAGTATTCTGTGCTTGACGTTCGTACATCTCCTTTAGCATCTTTAAACTTCTTTCCAACTCTCCACCTCTTTCGCCTATGGCTAACAGGTTTATAAAGGTCTCTGGAAAGACTCCCCTATCCTTTAAAAGGGCGCTAAGACTTTTACCTTTGGCTATTTCCAATTCAATGTCCACCAAAGAATACCTAAGATAGTTATTGGAAATACTTCCAAGGCTTAGGCTTATAGCCTTTGTTATGGGAATGCCAGAAGATAAAGCCATATGTAAAGTGCCCGCAAAGCGAGAGATATTATACTGAAGGGATAAACTTCCAAGAACAGGAAGCTTTAAAAAATACCTGTCCCAACGTTCCTTTCCAAAGATCTTGTCCCTTAAAAGGTAAAAAACTACCAAAAGGGGAATAAGGTAAAGAAGGTAAGACAAAAGGTTGGCAAAGAACAAAAGTATCTTGGTTATAAGGGGCAATTCTTTTCCCAAGCCTTGGAGCACTAATAAAATCTTTGGGATTACAAACTTTACTACCACCAAAACTGCCAAAAGGCTTGTTATTATTACAAAGGAAGGGTATGCTATGGCGTTAAATACTTTTGACTTTGTCTCTGCAATGGATTGAAGATACTCTCCCGCTATACGTAAAAGGTAAGGAAGGTTTTCTCCCCTTTGGACCACCTTTAACATCTCTTGGAAAAACTCTGGAAAGATTCCCACCTTTGAAAAGGAAGCAGATATACTCTCCCCCTTTTCTATGGATTCTTTTATCTCCCTTAGGGCGCCTTTTAACCTTTTTTCCTTTATTTGACCTTCTACCACCTCAAGGGCTTTTACCAAAGAAAGGCCAGACTCCAGAAGCATGGAAAGTTCCAATAAGATAAAGGAAAGGTCATAGTAAGAAGCCTTTGGCTTTATGGAAAGTCTTTTTTCTAAAAGCTCTTTTATACTTTTTGTCATTCTATGATTAATTTTAGCCTAAACTGACCTTGGTGCATAAAAGCTATAGCATAAATTAGCTATATAGTTGGCAAATTTTATTAATTGATTATTTTCTCAATTTTCTGAAATTATTTTGGGCCCATTAGGCATTCTGTGATTTCCTCAAGTTTTTCCTAAAAAATACCCAACGGATCATTTGGCATCTTTAAGCAGAAATACGCTCCTACATACAATTTTTCACAGGGCGTATAATTAAACTTTATGCTTCTATATGAACTCTATAAGGGCAAGGATTATCACATAGTCCCAACCCTTGAAAGGATAGAAAAGGCGGTAAATTATCTATCTATAAGGCCCTCCTACATATCCCTGCAAGTGGGAGGCACCAACGGTAAGGGCTCTACTTGCGCCTTTGCAGAAAGCCTTTTAAGACATCATGGCTACAAGGTGGGTTGGTTTGTATCCCCCCATCTTTTTGAAGAGAGGGAAAGATGGAGGATAAATGCAGAAAAAATTCCCCAGGATAGACTCTTTTACCTTGTGGAGGAGTTAGAGGGTGTCTTTGAAAAGTTTCAACTTACCTACTTTGAGGCATGCACCTTGATAGCCCTTAAATATTTTGAAGAGGAAAAGGTTGACTTTGCAGTCTTTGAAGTGGGCATGGGAGGAAGATGGGATGCCACAAAGGTAAGCCTTCCAGAGGTATGCGTAATAACCAACATACAAAGAGACCACACCAGATGGTTAGGGACAGACTGTGAAAGTAGAGCTGTTGAGAAGCTTGGTATATACAGAAAGGGAAAGCCCTTGGTTCTTGGTAGTATGAGATATCCCTTGTATCCAAAGGCTTTGGAAATGTGTGATGAAAAGGATATATATGTGGCAGGCATTGACTTTTTCAGTAAAGGACAGGTAGAAGGCTTAAAAACTTATATGGAATTTTATAAAGAGGATAAGGTAAGTTTCCATAGCATGGAGCTTGGACTTTGGGGAAGGTATCAGGTGGATAACGCAAGCCTTGCCCTGAAGGCTGTTGGGCTTTTAATAGACTTAAAAGAGGATTTGGTCAAAAAAGCCCTAAGATCTACAAAATGGGAAGGAAGGATGGAGATAGTGAGAGAAAAGCCCCTTTTAATGCTGGATGGAGCCCATAATCCCGACGGTGTGGTAAGGATTGTAAGGGAGGTAAAAAAGCATATCGGTAATCTTGTACCTGTATTCACAGCCCTTAAAGAAAAAGAATGGGAGACTTCACTGGAATATTTGAAAGAGCTTTCCTCTAAGCTTTACCTTGTACCCATAAAGCATCATAGGGGCGAAGATATGCAAAAGGTGTATAAAACTGCCAAGGAAAAGGGTTTTAAAGAGGTTTGTCTCCTTGATGACTCGGAAGATATTTTAAAAATCAAAGAAGATGCACTGGTTTTGGGCTCCCTGTACCTTATAGGAGAAGTAAAGGAAGCCCTTGAGAGGGTAAGGGTAGATGGAAGTTAAGTTTGTAGGAAGTCTTAGAGAAAGTTTTCCAAAGGATGGAAAAGGACATGTGGTATTCATAGGAAGGTCTAACGTGGGAAAGTCCTCTTTGATAAACATGTTGGTAGGAAGAAAAATAGCACAGGTAAGCAAAGAGCCTGGAAGGACAAGGAGTATAAATTTCTTCCTTATTGAGAACATATACCTTGTAGATTTGCCCGGTTATGGCTTTGCAAAGGTTTCAAAAAAAGAAAGGGAAGAGTGGAAAAGGATGATAGAAAACTATTTTATGAACTGCTGGAAGGATATAAAGGTTGTTTTTCTTCTGATAGATTGCCTTGTGGGTCCCACAGACTTAGACCTTGAGGCTATAAATTGGATAGAAGCTTGGAAATTACCCTACCTTGTGGTCCTTACAAAGTGCGATCGTGCCACTCAAGGAGAAATTCAGAAAACTTTGTCCCAATTAAAAAGCTATACGAATAGCCAAGTGATAATAACCTCATCAAAGGAAGGGAAAGGGAAAAGGGAGATAGGAAAGTATGTTTTTAGTTAAGGCACCTCAAGAAGAGCTTATAAAAAATACCAAAAGGATCCTTAAGAAGTATTCCTTAAACACCGTCTGCGAAGGGTCTTTGTGTCCCAACATGGGAGAGTGTTTTGGTGAAGGGACTGCTACCTTTTTGATATTGGGAGAGGTATGTACAAGGGCTTGTAAATACTGCAACCTTTCTACAGGAAAGCCAAAACCACCCGATATTTCTGAGCCCGTAAGGCTCTACTATGCAGTAAAGGAACTAAGGTTAAAGTATGTGGTTATAACCTCTGTAGATAGAGATGATTTGCCCGATTATGGAGCAAGCCACTTTAGGAGGTGTGTGGAGTTCCTAAGATCAAGGGATAAGGATTTAAAGGTGGAGGTTTTAACACCAGATTTTAGAGGTTATAAAAAAGCCTTGGATGAGGTAATTGCTTCACAACCCCATGTCCTTGCCCATAATGTAGAGGCGGTAGAAAGACTCTTTCTAAGGGTTAGACCCCAAGGGGATTATAAAAGAAGTCTTGAAGTTTTAGAGTACTATGCTCAAAGCGGCATAAAGGTAAAATCGGGTTTGATGGTGGGTTTTGGGGAAAAAAGGGAAGAGATAATAAAAACTTTGGAAGATTTAAGAAGGGTTGGCGTGTCTTTGTTGGTAATAGGGCAATATTTACAGCCCACACGCCATCACTACCCCGTAGAAAAGATATACAAAGAAGAGGAGTTTGAAGAGTTAAAAGAGATAGGACTCTCTATGGGTTTTGAAAAGGTGCTTTCTAAGCCCTTGGCCCGTTCCTCCTATCATGCGAAAGATATGTTATAGTTAAAAAAATCCACCCTTTGTGTGGCGTATGCTATACAGCTGCGCAGACATCCTTGCTTGCCAGTACCTTATAAAATTCATCTCAGGGTGTTTCAAAAACAGTTCGTGTTTCTGAAGCAGGAAAATATCTTTAAAGAGGGCTAAATCTTGCTTGCTAAAGAGGATGAGTTTAGTGCAGATGGTTATTTTGCTTATTGCCTAACAATGTCTATCATAGAAATTTTGAAACGCCCTCATTCCTGGATGGAATAAGTGAGCTCGGGCGGGTTAAAACCCGCCAAATAATTTCTTGAAGTAGTGGGGGTGCCCTCTTTTGAAAGGAGGAGTAGTCTATGGGTTATTTTTGAAATATCTTAGTATAAGATGCGCTACATTAAAATAGTGTTTTGGGTTGGATTTGTATGCCTTTTTCTTTGTAATTGTTCTGCTATGGTAAGCACCGAGGGAAGTGATGTAAGAATAGGCGGCGGAGTTCAAATACAAATACAGCATAGGAGATAAATATGGCTTGCGAAAGCCTAAGCTATGTAGAAGAAAGGATTATAAAGGCTTGTGAAAGGGCAGGAAGAAAAAGGGAAGAGGTTTTGCTTTTGGGAGCCAGTAAGGGTGTGCCCTTAGAAAGGATAAAGGAATTTTATAAGTGTGGGCTATCTACTTTTGGAGAGAACCGAGTTCAGGAGTTTTTGAAAAAGTGGGAAGGTCTAAAGGATTTATCCATTGATTGGCATTTTATAGGAAGGCTTCAAAGCAACAAAGTAAAGTACATTATAGATAAAGTAAGTTTGATACATTCCTTGGATAGAGAAAGCTTACTTGAAGAATTAGAAAAGAGAGCAAAAGCTATGAATAAGGTCCAAGAGGTCTTGGTTGAAGTGAATGTGGGTGGGGAGGAAACAAAGGGCGGAATAGAGCCGGAGAATCTTAGGGCTTTTCTTGAAAAGATTATGCAAGCGGAAAATATAAAGGTACTGGGACTTATGTGCATACCCCCCTATAGGGAAGGCCCAGAGGAGGTAAGACCTTACTTTTCTCTTTTGAGAAGGCTAAAGAAGGATTTAGAAAAGGAGTTTGGAGTAAAGTTGCCCCACCTTTCCATGGGTATGTCCCACGACTTTGAGGTGGCAATAGAAGAAGGAGCCACGATTATAAGGGTTGGTACCCTACTTTTCGGAGGAAGAAGCTAAATAAACTTCCCTTACGGGGAAGGGTATCTTTATGCCCTCTTCTTCGTATCGTTTCTTTAATCTCTTTATAAACTCACTCCTTAAAAGATGCTGGCTTGGAAAGTCCTTTGCACGAAGTACTACGTTGAGGTTTATAGAAAAGTCTCCAAACTGGAAGAATCTAACAAGGGGCTCAAAGTCTTGTACTGCACCCTCCACCTCTTTTTGAACTTCCCTTGCCACCTCAAGGGTGATCCTTTCCACCTTTTCAAGGTCACTATCATAAGAAACTCCCACAGGGATTATCACAGAAAGCTCAGGCTGGGGCATATGGAAGTTGGTTAGTATGGATGTGGATAATTTGGAGTTGGGAACGATTATAATGTTGTTGCTTGGATGTCTTAGAAGGGTATTTCTCCAGGTGATGTCCTCCACAAAGCCCTCCTCTCCGCTTGAGAGTTTTATGTAATCTCCTACCTTTATCTGGCGGGAGGCAAGTATATGAAAGCCTGCAAAGAGGTTTTCAAGGGTATCTCTAAGTGCCAAAGCCACCGCCAAACCGCCAACACCAAGAGCTGTAAGGATGGGAGTTATGGCTATGCCTATCTTATCCAAGGCTATGATTATACCTACCACCATAATGGCAGCCTTTAAAGCCTGTACCAAAAGGGATGCTGCAGGAAGATCTGTTTGATATCTGCTGAGGTAAATCCTAAGGAGGCTGCTCAAAAGCCTTGAAAGGAAGAGAAAAATAGAAAAGATCAGGAGAAGCCAAAGGGCTTTTTCCTTTAGAATCCTTAGGCTTTCTGAGACCTTTACCTCCTCCGATAGCAGGTACAGAGTCAAAAGAAAGGACCAAAGGGTAGGCATAAAACGCAGGTTTTCTACGAGAAGTTTTAATTTTTCTACACGCTTTAATGGGTAAAAAAGGAGCTTTTCAAAGAGAAAGCCCACTATGGGTATAAAAAGGATCAAAAGGTATTTCATTAAAGATTTATTATAAATAAACAGAACACCTGAGCTACAGGCTTTGGTGAATAGATCTGGTGTTGGTGCGTAAATAACTTATGGTATATTAGTTTTGACATCCTAAAATTAGACCTTCCAATCCCAGGCCACACCATCATATTTTGTAGGAGTAGAAAGCTAAATATACAGCGTAATTGTGTGAGTAGTAGGCTGGATAAGATGCGTAGGATTGAGTTATTGGTTTGGTGTAAGGTGTTGAGTATTATGGATATGTTATATGTGGCTAAGAGTTATGCGTGTTAAAGGTGTGTGGAGTAGTAAAATTGTGGGTGGAGTTTGTGTTGAATATCTTTTTATGCACCAATGCCGAATTTATGCACAAATGCCTCCCGCCTCCGCTACCAATAAAAAGGGATTCCTCACCCAGCGTATGCTTAATGTTATAATAAAAACAATGCCTATTGTCGCTTCTCTTATCTTCCTTTTAACTCTTTTTCTTATTATAAAAAGACCCAAGAGCTTAGGTATAGGCTACAGCGCCACTTTGGGCGCCCTTTTGAGTATTCTCTTTGGTGTGGTTTCCTTTGAGGATGTTCTAAGGGTCATCTTCATAGTCTGGGATCCAACCCTTGCCTTTGTGGGCATTGTGTTTATTTCCATAATCCTTGATAAAGCGGGTTTTTTTGAGTGGTCCGCCTTGCATATGATGAAGCTTGCAAGGGGAGATGGGAAAAGACTTTTCTTATACATAATCCTTTTGGGAGCTTTGATATCCGCCTTTTTTGCCAACGACGGCTCTGCCCTGATCCTTACACCCATTATCTACCAAAAGATAAAGTATCTGGGATTAAAGGATAGAGATATGCTCCCTTACGTAATGTCCGCTGGCTTTGTGGCGGACACTACAAGCCTTCCCTTGGTGATATCCAACTTGGTAAACATACTAACCGCCAACTTTTTCCAAATAGGCTTTTTTGAGTATGCCCTGCGTATGGTATTCGTAAATCTTTTCTCCCTGATGGCCACCATAACAGTCCTCTTTTTATACTTTAGAAAGGACCTTATAAAAAGCTATGATACGGAAGCCTTGGAGGACAAACCACCAAAGCTTGCCATAAAAGATCCCCTTGTTTTTAAAAGCCTTTGGTTTGTGGCTCCCCTTGCACTTCTTGCCTTTGTGGTAAAGGAAACCCTTTATCCTGTTCCCACATCCTTCATCATAGCCCTTGCTGGCTTTATCATCTTTTTGGCATCTTTAAAGCACAGGGTTTTTAACCTACGAAGGCTTATAACAAAGGAAACTCCTTGGAACATTATCATCTTTTCTGTGGGTATGTATGTGGTAGTCTATGGGCTTAGGAATGCAGGGCTTACCCACCATTTAGCCAAGCTTATGGAAACTGCTCTCCAAGCTGGGGAGTTTTTTGGGATTTTTGCCACAGGTTTTTTGGCAGCCTTTTTGTCCTCGGTGATGAACAATATGCCCTCTGTGATGATTGTAAACCTTTCCATAGAGGAGATGGCCGTGTCTATGGAATTGAAAAAAATGCTTGCCTACGCCAACATAGTGGGTTGCGACCTTGGACCAAAGATAACTCCCATAGGCTCTTTGGCTACCCTTCTGTGGCTTTATGTTTTGGAGCACAAGGGCATAAGGATCGGCTGGGGCTATTACTTTAAGACAGGTATAATTTTAACCTTGCCCACTTTGGCTTTTGCCCTTTTAGGTCTTTACTTGGTGTTGAAGCTTATCTAATTCAAACTTCCAAGCCATCCCCTGCGAAAGTTAATTAGAACCTCTTGACATTGATAAAAATCACGTTATATTAACTTTAAAGTAAAACACTTTTATAGGAGGTGCGTAGCATGGATGTGCTCGGGTTTTACCCTATGTGGTACGTACCCACCATAGGCAGTGCCTCAGTCATAGCCATCATAGCCTCTATTCACGTCCTGGCTTCTCATACCTCTGTGGGTGCTTCCATATTGCTGGCATACCTTGCCACAAAAGCCTACAGGGAGAATCAGCCCCAGATCTACGATTACATCAAAAAGTACCTTCTGGTGCTTTTGGTCTTCTCCTATGTATCGGGCTCTATAACTGGTCCCGGTATATGGTTCTCCGCAACGGTGGCAAACCCAAGGGGCATATCGGCTCTGATCCATAACTTTGTTTGGGTCTGGGCTGCTGAATGGATATGGTTTGTAGCGGAAGTAACTCTGGTTTATATCCTCTTTTACACCCTTGGCAGAATAGACCAAAGAAGCTGGCTTAGGTTAGCTTGGATCTTTGCCATAGGTTCTTGGGCAACCATGTACATCATAGTGGGTATTCTTTCCTTCATGCTATCGCCCGGACACGAAAAGTGGTTTACCACTGGAAACATCCTTGACGCCTTTTATAACAAAAACTACTTCCCCCACCTTTTGATGAGGTCTTCTTTTATGTTTGCCATAGCGGGCACCATAGGCATAGTTATAGCCAGCCTGATGAAAAAGGATGTATCTGAAAAGGTCTACAAGGATATTGTCAAAACCATGTCCTATTGGGGTATAGGTGGCTTACTCTTTGGCAGCATGTTCTTTGCTTGGTATGTTTCTACTTTGCCAGAAAGAAGCCTTTTAATGCTTGCAGGTATTGTGCCAAAATGGTATTATGCTTTGATATTCACCATACTGCTTGTCCTCTTGGCACACTTTGTACTTACTTCAATAAAGCCAACCATAGCAAAGCCATATATAGCTTATCCCATATACCTCCTAATCTTCTTCTTGGGCGTATATCCCGAGGAAAAGATAAGAGAAACCATCCGTAAGCCCTACGTGGCTGGTGAGTTTGTTTGGGTAAACCAGGTAGTCGCCAGAGATGTGCCTGCCAAGGGGATACAAAAGGAAGTGGATAAGATCAACGAAAAGGGCTTTTTGGCTGTGAATGCCTTTGTGCCAGAAGGTCTAAAAACCATCACACCGGAGAACAAAATAATGGCAGGAAAGGCAATAGCCGTACTCCAATGTTCTGGTTGCCACAATGTGACAGGAAAATCTGGACTAAGACCTTTTGCCCAAAAGTTTGATGGTATGACTACAGAAGATGCGGTTTATGGCTTCTTGTCTAACTACCTTACACCACAAGCTCACCCCGCATACATGCCCTACTTTGTAGGAAAGGACGAAGAACTTAGGGCTTTGTCTGCCTACATTGCCGATATGGTTTCCAAAGGTGGTAGCGTTTCCGCCAAGATAGAAGTGCCTGGAGTAAGGGCAGCACAAAGATAAAGGAGGTGTTGGCATGGCTACGGCTGTCTATCAGGACCTTTTAAGGTGGTTCCTTTTGGCGGTGTTTGGCTTTATGCTAATCGGTGGCAAGCTTGCCCTTGCGGCACAATCTCCAGAACAAGTGGGCGCCATGCTAAAGGTTATGAGAGATTCAGCTGGGTCTCCCTTCTTCCCTGTGGTAATGCAGATACTCCAAGTGCTTACATGGGCTCTTCACATACTCTTTGTTTGGACTTCTGTGGGTGGTCTTTTTTACGCCATATACGGCTTTACCCGTAAGGATGAGAATCACCAAAGGCTTGCCCGCGCAATGCTTGAATTATCAAAGGTTTCTGTATCCTTGGCAATAGTTATAGGGGTTGCTCCCCTTCTTTTCTATCAGGTCATCTACGACCCCCTTTGGTATTCTTCCGCAAACCTCTCCGGTTCTTGGTACATGATGTTTATAGTTTTCCTTCTTATAGGCTACTACCTTATATGGTTTGCCTACTTTAGCAAACAAAAGCCTCAAGTGGCAATGCTTTTCTCCGTAGGTGGTGTTATCTTTTTACTCCTTGTGGGCTTTATCATCCACGTGGTCAATTATCAATCCCTCTTTCCAGAGAAGTGGGTAGAATGGTACACCTCCGGCGGAACCACCATGAACCACAGCGGATGGGGTATATACGCCTTTAACATATTTAGGTTCCTTTCCCTCTTGGTGTTTCCTTCTATAGCAGTTGTGGGCGTTTTTATGATGCTTTATAGCTGGCATTTTGGTAAAAGGCCAGAGTTTAGCAAAGAGTATATAGACTTTTCCGCAAAACTTGGTGCCAAGCTTGCCCTTTATGGCGGTGCAGCTTGGATAGTTTTCCACATACTCTATATTCTAACTCTTCCCGCAGATTGGAACGCCAAAGGTAGCATTTTTACCCTACTTTCTGTGGTGGGCCTTCTCCTCTGTGCGGGTATCATCTTTATGGCTCAGAAAAACCCCATTGGAATGGCTATACCTTCCCTTTTTGGGGGAGTCCTTGCCACCTTGCTTATAGCGGTCTTTAGAGAATACCTAAGGGTGGCATCCACCGCAAGGTTTGGCTACTCCATATATGACTACAAGGTAAACCTTGAATGGCTCAGCCCACTTCTTTTCGTTGGTACCACTTTGGGCGGTCTTGTCCTTTATGCCTATGCATGGTGGATGGCTTTCCAAGCAGGAAGAACACCCCAAGGACAAATCTATGAAGCTTCTGAGACAGAGCACCACCTTGGAGAACTTTCCGTTTTCTTGGTAGCCCTTTGGGCTGTGGTCTTTATAGGCACTGGCCTTATAGTGATAGCTCGCAACTACTTATAAAGTTTTTTTTGGGCGGGCTTGCCCGCCCTTTTTTATAATATTTTACCAATGAAAGTGGATCCCTGAGCCGTTCGTGAAGCGCCTCTATAGGGGAATTTCTACCTCAGCGTTTTGAGAAGTATAATATAACCATGAAAGTCTTCCTGCTTATGGTTCTTCTTCTTATAGACTTGGCTTCTGCGAAAGTGGTGGCACGCATAGATAAGGAAGTCATAACCTCCGAGGAGGTAAAGCAGGCTTTTGAGGCTTATTGGATAGAGATCCTTCATCTTCCTATAGCAAGGGCTGCCCATAGGGACCTTCAAGAGTTTTTGGTGGAGTATGTAAGAAGCAAGATAATAAACATGGAAGCAAAAAATATGGGTATTTACATATCTGACAGGGAGTTTTGGGAGTATGTGGAAAGGAACATAGGAAGTAAAAGACTTAGCCCAATAGCTAAGCACTTTATCTACACGGAGATGCTTAGCCAGAAGATCATTGATAAAATATCAGGGGCTATGGATATAAAGGAGGGCCAGATCACCGCCTACTACTATCTAAACCTTAGGGATTTTAAGCTTCCCGCTCAAGTTCTCCTTGAAAGGTATTCGGTGGAAGATATAAATAAAGCTAATGAAGTATACTATAATCTGCTTAACGGCAGGCCTGTTAGAGAAGAGAAGGGAATAAAGATAGGACAGCCTATGTGGTACTCTATTCAAACTCTTCCGGAAGTTGTAAGAAGACAGCTATATCCCTATGACAAAAACAAAACCACAAAGCCCATAGAAGTAGGTGGTGCCTATGTTATCTTTAGAGTTGCTGACAAGAGGGGTGGTGGTATAATGCCCCTTGAGGAGGCAAAGCCCATAGTGAGAGAAAAACTTCTTAGAGAAAAAAGGCAGGAGGTTTTCCAAAGATGGTTTCAGGAAGCTTTAAAAAGATACTCGGTGGAGTTTTACTTTGGACAGCTCTAAGCTTTTCCGCCCTTTTGGTGGATAAGGTTGTGGCTTCTGTAAATTCGGAGCCCATACTGGAAAGTGATGTGAAGATGGGTATGCTTTTTTATAGTATAACTTCAAGGGAAAAGGTGATTGAAAAACTTGTGGAGGATATGCTTATATACCAATTCCTTTTGGGGAAGGGGCTGCAGGTAAACCAGGAGGTTATAGACCAAGCCCTTCAGAATATAGCTATGGCAAACAGCTTGACCCTTGAGGGCTTTGCAAAGGAGCTTGCAAAGGAAAACCTTACCCTTGAAGACCTAAGGAGGTTTTTAGAAAGAGAAATCGTGGCAACCAGCGGATTGCAGGTCTATCTTGAAAGGGAAGTAAAGATCTCAGAAAGGGAGTTAGAGCTTGAGGGGCTAAAGAGGGGAGAAGCAAAAAGGGTAAGGGATATAGAGCTCTTGGTTGTGGATAAAAAGGATGAGAAAAAGCTTCAAGAGGTTTTTGACCCTAAAAAGAACTTGGAAGACATAGCCAAGGCTTTGGAAATTTCCGTAGAAAGGCTTAGGGTGAGTAAAGGAGAACTGGTGGAGGTGTTGGATAAAGAAGTTTGGCAAGCACCCGTAGGGCAGATTGCAATAGCAGAAGATAAAGACTATATATACATAGCAAAGGTTTTGTCAGAAGGGGAAGTTTTTCAAGGGAAAAGTATAGAAGAGTTAAAGGAAGAGCTTCTGTTAAAAAAGATGGAACAGAAGAAAGAGGAGCTTTTGGCAAGATTAAGAAGAAACAGTTATATAAAGATATTGCAATAGTTCCTTTAAACTGTGGAAAACCAGATGGGGAGCGAAGTTGGATTTTTTTAGTTCTTCTTGGTTGTATTTCCCCGTTGTCATAAAGACTGTTTTTATCCCCAAATCTTTTGTACCCATGAGGTCCGTGTAGATATCGTCGCTTACAAGGTAAATATCTTTACCCTTTAAACCCCTTAGGGCATATTCCATGAAATCCCTTGAAGGCTTGCCAAGGTTGGGCAAATCCTCTTTATAGTTGCAAGCGTGAGCTATGGCTTTGGCTATAGAACCTGCCCCAGGAAAGTATAATCCATCATCGTCCTTTACTATCCTGCTTAGGTTAATGGGAATTATCTTGGCACCACCCAAGAAGACTGCAGAGGTAGCCAATTTTAGCTTTTTGAAATCTAAGCCCCTATCTTGTCCTATCACAAGGGCATCTACCTTATAGTCTTGTATAACTTCAAAGCCCATCTCTTTTAGATACTCCTCCACTGGGGGCATACCCAAAAAGAGTATCCTTTTTATTCCCTTTTCTTTGAGATAGTCTCCTAAAAGGGAAAGGGGAGATATAAACTCTTCCTCTTTGAGTTCAATACCCTTTTCCTTTAACTCCTTCAGTATAGTTTTAGGTGGTTTTGTGGAGTTGTTGGAAACAACACGGAAGGGAATTTTAAGTTCCCTTATGCCCTTTAAAAATTCTATGGTATCGGGAAAAGGGTTTAGTGCCTTGTCCTTTACCAAGACTCCGTCAAGGTCAAGAAGGAGGGAAGCGCTCATGTTTTAAATTATACAAAGCTTACGTTGGGTAAAAAAATTATTCTTCGTAGGGGCGGTTCATCTAACGCCGTAAAAATTCAAGATTCTGGTGGCTCAGGCTTCCAGCCTGTTTTTTATCGCAGGCAGAGATGCCTGCGCTACTGGTAAAAAGTAAGATTTCTCACCCAACATGTCGTTTTAATATTATATAAAGCTTATACGCCCGATTGCCCCGCTAAGGAAATCACCATCCAGTGTATTCCTTAACTATAATAATATCACATGCGAAACTATGCAGAGACCTTGAACCTACCCAAAACAGACTTTCCTATGAAGGCAAACCTTCCCGAAAGGGAGCCCCAAATTCTAAAAAAATGGCAGGGGCTTTACAAGAAGCTAAGGCAGATAAATAAAGGAAAAAGGCTTTACCTTTTGCACGATGGACCACCCTATGCCAACGGACATATACATATAGGCCACGCCTTAAATAAGGTGTTAAAAGACGTGATCGTAAAATATAAGCTACTTTCGGGTTACGATGTAGAGTTTGTGCCCGGATGGGATTGTCATGGATTGCCCATAGAACAGCAGGTAGAAAAGGAGCTAAAGGAAAAGAAAAAATCAAAAGAGGAAATAGGTAAGTTAGCCTTTAGAAAGCTTTGTAGGGAATACGCCCAAAGGTTTGTTGAAATTCAAAGGGAAGAGTTTATACGCCTTGGAGTAATTGCAGATTGGGAAAACCCTTACATTACCATGGACCCTAAATATCAAGCTCAGGAAATAAGAGAGCTTGGAAGGATTTTTGAAAGAGGGTATGTGATAAAGAGCAAAAAACCCGTATATTGGTGCATATACGATAAAACAGCAGAGGCAGAGGCAGAGGTAGAATACTACGAAAAGGAAGACCCAAGTATATACGTAAAATTCCCCGTAAAGGGGCAAGAGAATACTTACCTGCTTATATGGACTACCACGCCATGGACTTTGCCCACAAACCTTGGAGTGATGGTGGGAGAAGAATACGACTACGTATTCTTTAAAACAGAGAAGGAAATATACCTTTTTGCAAAGGAACTTCTTGAAAGCCTAAGGGCTTCCGTAGGTCTTGAAGGTGAGATCATAAAAGAGGTAAAGGGTGCGGACCTTGTGGGCATGGAATACTACTCCCCTTACTTAGGCAGAATAAACAAGGTTTATGCCTCGGAGTTTGTGGAACTCTCCACCGGTACTGGGCTGGTGCATATGGCGCCGGGACATGGTAGAGAAGACTACTTAGTAGGCTTAAGGTATGGGCTTGAAGCCTTTGCTCCCGTAGATGATGAAGGGCGCTTTACAGAAGAAGCTCCCCAATTTATAAAAGGTAAAAGAGTCTTTGAGGCCAATCCCCTTATAATAGAAGATCTAAGGCAAAGGGGTCTTTTGCTCCATGAAGGCAAGATAAAACATTCTTATCCCCACTGTTGGAGATGTAAAAATCCTGTGATCTTTAGGGCTACGCCTCAATGGTTCATAACCATGAAGTACCTTAGGGAAAAGTGTTTAGAAGAGATAGAAAAGGTGGAATGGATCCCCCCCTATGGTAAAAACCGTATAAGGTCTATGGTGGAAAACAGGCCCGATTGGTGTATATCAAGGCAAAGGTATTGGGGAGTGCCTATCACTGTCTTTTATTGTAAAGGCTGTGGATATACGCCGGTAGATAGATCCATTTTTGAGAGGATAGCCCACATGGTGGAAAACTCCCAAGAGGGTGCAGATATATGGTTTGAAAAGGATGTGAAGGAGTTGCTACCAGAGGGCTTTGCATGTCCCAAGTGTGGCTCAAAGGAGTTTGTAAAGGAGGAGGACATCCTTGATGTTTGGTTTGATTCTGGCGCTTCCCATGCCTTTGTGTTTAGAAAAAGGTCAATAGAAAAGGCAGACCTTTACCTTGAGGGATCAGACCAACATAGAGGTTGGTTCCAAGCATCCCTTTTGGAATCGGTGGCAAGCTATGGAGAAGCTCCCTACAAGGCGGTACTGACCCATGGCTTTACCGTGGATGAGAAGGGAAGGAAGATGTCTAAGTCTTTGGGTAATGTGGTATCTCCTCAGGAGATCATAAAGGACCATGGTGCGGATATACTTAGGCTTTGGGTGGTTTCCGAAGATTACACAGAGGATGTAAGGCTTGGAAAAGGCATAATCCAAAGGCTCGTGGAGGACTACAAAAAGATAAGGAACACCATAAGGTTTCTCCTCGGAAACTTATACGATTACACGCCAGAGAAGGCAATACCCTACGAAAGCTTACATCCCTTTGACCGTTGGATGCTATCCTATCTTCAAAACATCCTAAGAGAGGTGCATCAACATTACCAAAGCTATGCTTTTCACAGGGTGTACCATCTTATCAGAAACTTTTGCTCTGTGGAGCTTTCCAGTATATACCTTGACGTTCTAAAGGACAGGCTTTATATCTATGGAGAAGATAGCTGGGAAAGAAGGTCTGCCCAAAGGGTGCTTTATAGCCTTGCCCAAGCCCTTATAACCTCCATAGCACCCTTTTTGAGCTTCACCGCAGAGGAAGCTTGGGAACATCTTCGTAAGATAGATCTTAGCCTTCCAGAAAGCGTTTTTATGTTCTCTATACCATCCCCAAGGGAAGAGCTAATAGACCAAGAGCTTTTAAAGGATTATGAATACCTTTTGGATCTAAGGAAAGAGGTAATGTTAGCCATAGAATCCGCAAGAAGGGACAAGGCTATAAACCATCCCTATGAAGCAAAGGTATATCTGTGGGGGGATGGATTGGAAATAGCTCAAAAACACAAAGACTATCTTAAGTACCTTTTCACCGTAAGCTTTGTCGTCTTTTCGGAGGGCGGAGATTACAAAATACAAGGAGAGTCTTTAAAGAATGTATGGGTGGGAGTTTCAAAGGCAGAGGGTAAAAAGTGCCCAAGATGTTGGTTATACTATCCAGAGGAAGAGTTTGAGGGAGAAATATGTAAAAGGTGTGCAAAGGTGCTGCAAGGGATATAAATTTATTCTTTTGGAGGTGTTAAAATGCAAGAGTGCATACCTATTGTAGAGCTTCTTAAAGAAGAAACGGGTCCAATCCTTATAGCCAGCCACGAAAACCCAGATGCTGACACCTTAGGAAGTGCCTTAGCCCTTTATCTTTTCCTTAAGAAGAAGGGGAAAAAGGTATTTGTTGGTTGCAAAGACAGCGTGCCTCACTTTTTGGACTTTTTGCCGGAATCTCAAGAGGTGATAAAATTGCCAATTGAGGAGGTTTTTGGCCTTGCCCTTGTAGTAGATGCAAGCGGCTTTTCTCGGGTGAATGCCCCAATAAGAGCCTTTAAAAGGGCAAGGATAGACCACCATATAGGTGGGGAATTTTACGGAGAGTACGATTACATAGACCCAGAGGCACCTTCTACTACCGCCCTTGTATACAAGCTTTTGTGCGCTTGGGACAGGTCTGCTATTGATGAAGATATAGCGGAAAACCTGTATGCAGGCCTTGCAACAGATACGGGCTTTTTCAAGTATTCCAATACAACCGCAGAGACCTTTGAATTGGCTAAGGAGCTTGTAGAGTTGGGTGCAAAGCCACACTGGACCTATATAAACTTTGCGGAAAGAGAAAGTATAAACAAGCTAAGGCTTATATCAAAGGTCCTTGAAACTCTCTCCTTGGAAGAAGAAGGCTTGGTGGCTGGTATTACCATCTTTGACCGTTTCTTCAAAGAAACAGGTTGCCAATACGCAGACAGCGAAGGTCTTGTAAACTATCCAAGGTCTTTGGAGGGTGTGGAAGTGGCTTATGCCCTTATAGAGAAGCCGGAGGAGGGCGTATGGAAGGTATCCCTAAGGTCTAAGGGGAAAGTAGATGTGGCTAAGATAGCGGAGTCTCTGGGTGGAGGTGGTCATAAGTATGCTTCGGGTTGTAAGATAAAGGGTAGCTATGAGGATGTCAAGAAAAGGCTATTAACTGCCATAAGGGAAGGGCTAATAGAAAAGGTCGTAAGCCAAGGAGCCTAAGTATTCCCTTAGGGCTTTGTAGCTATCGTGAAGCACACTCATGCGAGGAATAAAGCTGTAAAGGTTATACCTTTTATCCTGCTTAAAGTCTGTAGGATAGGGTGAAACCTCAAGCCCGGCCTTTTGGTAGGCTTTTACCGCCCTTGGCATATGGTAGGCGGAGGTTATAAGGACTATCCTTTTAAAGCCTCTTTTATCGCATATCTCCTTTACATAAAGGGCATTTTCGTAAGTGTTCCTACTTTTTGTATCGGTTATTATATTTCTCCTTTCAACACCGAGCTCCTCCAACAGCTGTTTCATTATCTCTGCCTCCGGAAGGCTTCCCAAGGGAGAACCACCAGAAAGAATTATGGGAAGTCCATATTTTTTGTAAAGTATAAAGCCTGTAAGAAGCCTTTTTGTGGAGTCTTCCTTTAATATGCCCGTACTGTAAGAACCTCCGCCCAAAACCACAAGCACATCTCCCTCAACCCTCTGGGGAACAGGATAAGCACTCTCCAAGGGCCTATAGAGCATATCCTTTACTGGCTCCACCGATAACAGGTACATACCAAAGGCTCCCAAAAAAGCCAAAAGGCTTGCAAGCCTTCTCCTTGATAAAAAACCTATCAACAAAAAGAGAAGTATAAAAAGGGATGGAGGCAAGATTAAAAGGCTAAGAAGTTTCTTTATAAAAAGACTCATCTGCCTTTTCTTACACCGATGAGCACATTTTCCACTTCTTTGCGCTTGGCTACATCCATCAAAGCCACCACAAACTTATGGGCTACCTCCTCGTCCGCTTCTATTATTATAGTTTTTGGCTTTTCTTCTTCTATCTTTTTCTCTATCTCTTCAAGGCTTACATCCTTGCCCCCTATTTGATACCTACCATCTTTTAACAACTGCACCCTATAGACCTTAAGGGTAGTTTTTTCACCTTCCTTTGCAAAGGGAAGCTTTACTGCCAAAAAGGTTATGGGTGATTGGAAGGCAAGCACCGCAAGGAATAAAAAGACAGCCAAAAGGGTATCCACAAGGGGCACCACATCTATGTAAGCCCTTTCTTCAGAGCTTAGCCTTCTTTTTCTTCTCATCTTATCATCCTTATAATCTCAAAAAGTTCTTCCTCTATCTTGTCCAGTATGTTGTTGCCCCATATCTTAAAAAGCCAATAGGCTAATAGGGCAGGGATGGCTACCGCAAGACCTGTGGCGGCGGCAACCAAAGCCTCGCTTATTCCCTTTGAAAGCAGGGGTATTGCCCTTTCTGGGTCTGTTAGAGCAAAGGCAGAAAAGACCTTTATGAGCCCCGTTATGGTGCCAAACAAGCCTATAAGAGGTGCAACGCTTGCCACAGTAGAAAGCAAAGCCAAATTCTTTTCCAACCTTGGCACAAGCAAAGAAATTTCAAAATCAAGGACCTTTATCATCTCTTCCTTGGTAATCCTTCCCTCTTTGTGCCTCTCCAAAAGGTCCTTAAGGACAAGAGATACATGGGAATTATCCACAGAAAGGAGTTTAATAGCCCCCTCTATGTCTTCCTTTGCCAGAAAAAGCTTTAAATCCTTTAGAGCCTTGCTCTTGTATTTGGAGGTCAAAAAGCTTAAAAGCCTTTCCACTATGATAGCCCAAGAGAGTAGGGAAAGGAAAAGGAGGGGGTACATGGCAAGACCGCCCTTTTGTAAAAGCTCTATAAAACCCTCCATTTTAGTTCACCTCACATTTTGGTAAATCTTGTTTTAGCTTATCATACAATTTTAAATCTTCTTGTGAAGCTTTGTTTGAATCAAACCTGTTTAGCATACAACTTGCATCTCTTTTGGCACCTAGCTCAATTAATATCTTTGCAGCCTCAAGGACCGCAGGGTTATAGTAGCTCTCTCCCTTGTAGTTAAGGCTTATCTCCACAAAGCTTTCAAGGGCTCTTCTTTTATCTCCCTTCCTTAACATCTCAAGCCCTTGGATATAAAGCCCCTGACCTCTAAGGCTTTTATTGGGGCTTTTCAACAGGTATTCTAAAAGAGAAGGGTTTGTGTACTGTTTGTATAGTTCCAAAAGATACCTATCAAACTCCTCATCCCTGTAGCTTGCTTTTATAAGTTCTTGAGCTAAGGGCAGAGCAAGGTTGGTTTCTCCTATGCTTAGGTATATACCTATGGCTTTGACTTTATCTTGAGGGCTACCCTCTGACAAAAGGTCTGCAAGGCTTTTTCTGTCGCCTACGGAAGAGTATATGTTTATAATCTCATCTCTTGCCCTTTTTCTATCCTCCTCCAGCGTAGCCTCTTTATACACCTTGTAAAGGAGGATTAACTTCTTACCCCTATCCTCTTCAAGCTCTGCAAGCTTAAGTATTGCCTTAAATTTAAGGGGTGTATCAAGAAGTTTTATAAGCTCCCTTTCCGATTCTTTTTTATTTCCCTTTTGGGCTTTGATGAGGGCAAGTTGATAGATAGCTTCTGGAGGTGGGTTTTCTTCCTTTGCTATGTAGTTTTCAAGGGCCTTTTCCATTTCCTCATCTTTAATATCCTTAAAGTCAAGAAGTGCCAAAAGGGCTTGCCTTGCCTCTTGGCTATCGGGGAATCTTCTTAGCACCTGGTAATATAGATCTTTGGCTTTTTGCACATCTCCAAGGTTATAGTAGCTGTCTGCTTCTTTAAGAAGAGCCTTTGGCTTTAGTGGGTTGTCAAAGGGAACTCTACTGAAAAACTCCGCAGATCTTCTGTAATCGTTCTCTATAAAGTAAGAGATTCCGAGAAGATAAAACTCCTCTGGTGAACTTCCCTTTAAAAATCCCCTTGCAAGCTTTGCATCGCCCAGCATGAGGGCAGACCTTGCACTCAAAAGTCTTGCCCTTTCTTCCTCCCTTCCTCTCAAAAGCTCTATGACTTCCTTGTATTTTTTCATGTTGTATAGAGCCAAAGCTTTGTAATAGGGATCTTCAAAGAAGCTCAAAGCCCCCAACCAATCATCTTTTCTAAACCTCTCCCAGCCCATGTACTCTTTGTAAAGCTCTGGATACTTTGGAGAAACCTCCTTTAGCACCTCGCTCATATCTTCTCCAGACCAGTAGAGGGATTCCAAAAGCCAAAGGTAGTCTTCTCTATCCTTTTCTTTTTTATCCCTAAGCAGTTTAGCGGCCCTATTGTAATCTCCCATCCTTATAGCGGAGTACACCGCATACTTTATATTTCCAGCTTCCAAAAAGTTCAAGAGGGCAAGGTTATAATCCTTTGAGTTGTAGGCTATAACTCCCGCCTTTTCCAAAAAGCCTTTGTTTTTGGTGATGGTATATACAAGCCTTGAAAGGTAAACATCCCTTTCTGATATAAAGGCATAAAGCTCTTTGGAAAGCTCTGGGTCTATACTTTCCAGTATGCTTGCATACCTCAAGGCTTGGTTTTCCCTGTTTTCCTTGTATTCTATTAGGGCAAGGTAGTATAGGGCTACTTTCCGGTAAGGACGGCCTGGCTCTGAGTATTTGGAGAAAATCTCCTTGGCTTTTTGTAGATTTCCGGAAAAGTAGCTAAGTATACCAGACCTTAAAAGGGTGCTGTCTTTATAAGAGGGATCTTCTACTCCTTGGGTAAAGCGAGACACGTACTCGCAATACCGGATAAAGACCACACCTTCACAGGAGGGATTAGACTCCTCACCCTCCTTTATGTCCTTTACTGCTCTCCATAGGTTGTCTTGGTTTTCCGGGACAGCCCCCTTTAACATCAAGCTAAGGGCGTAGTAGGCTTCGCAGGCAGCTTGGCGGTATATGTGAGAAATTTGGCAGGAGTTTTTAAAAAATTCCAAAGCTCTATATTTCTGGTCTTCTGAATAGGCGATTATTCCCATCGCATACTCCGCCATGGGTTTAAAGGGAGAGTTGGGCACAACTACCACTTTCCCAAGCTCCTCTTTGGCAAGGTCGTATCTCCCCCTTAGGTAATAGTCTACTCCCAACCTATAGGATAGGGCATCCTTTGGCTCTCCACAGCTTATGCCTGCCGATTTTTCCACAGGTTTTACAGGCACGAACTCCATACTCTTTGGAGCTTCAAGGAGAAGGTAAGAAAGGTTTAATTGTTTTGCTTTGGGCAAGGGCAAGCTTTCCGGTGGGCTAAGTTTGGGCTTTTCCTCTCGGATCTCCCCTATGAATTCAACCTTTACGTCAAACTCTTTGGTTATCTGTTGAGCAAAGATAAGAGTTATCAAAAAAAGAAAACTAAAGAGCCCTATGGGCTTCCACATAGTAATCTCCCAAATGGCATGTTATGTTTAGCTGTATTATAACATTCCTGTCCCTTTCCATATGGATGAGGGAATAGCTGGCGTTATCGCAACCAAAAGACCAAAATTTGGAAAGGTCTATGTTAAGAAGGGCGCAATACATGACCCTCATGGGCACCGTGTGGGAAACAACCGCTATGGTTTGCCCCCAGTGCTTTTCCTTTACATAGTTTAGAAAATCTTTTACTCTTTCGTACACCTGCAAAAGACTCTCTCCACCTTCAAAGCTTACCTTGTGGGGCTCCTCAAGCCACCTTTTAAATTGCTGCGGAAACTTCTCCTGCACCTCTTGAACAAGCATACCAGACCAAAGGCCATGGTCTATCTCTATGATCCTTTTGTCGGGAATGACTTCTATGTTTTTTCCTTCTACCAAGCTTAGGGCGGTTTGCATTGTCCTTTTTAGAGGGGAGGAATAGACCGCATGGAGGGTTATGTTTTTAAAGTGCTTTCCAAGAAGCTTCGCCTGTTTTTCCCCCCTTTCCGATAGCTCTGGGTCAAGCAAGCCTTGATATCTGCCTATGGGATTCCACTGGCTTTCTGCATGCCTTACAAGGTAAAGCTTTACCATATTCCCATCTCCATAAGAACTTCACTGTAAGCCCTTACCCCCTCTCCCAAGCTTACCTCAAAGCCAAGCTTTTTAAGAACAACCTCCAACATACCCACAAGCATAAGACCATCCTTTGGGTCTACGCCCATGTGGGATATACGAAAGATCTTACCCTTTAGCTCATCTTGACCA
This sequence comes from uncultured Aquificaceae bacterium, assembly GCA_938048815.1. Classification (GTDB taxonomy): domain Bacteria; phylum Aquificota; class Aquificia; order Aquificales; family Aquificaceae; genus Pampinifervens. Next base: position 42,357 of record CALIUI010000083.1, read on the forward strand.
CCCGCCACCCTTATGCCAAGCTTTAACATCCCTTTTCTAATATCTTCCGCCCTTTCCGACTCTATAGCGCTTACAGAAAGGGAGGGGTTTTGAGCAAACCTATTTAGACCCAGGGCTTCCATAGCCCTTAGGGTTCCCTTTGATAAAGCCCTGTGCCTTTTTTCTACCCTTTCCATACCTTCTTCAAGGAGAAGCTCCAAGGATTCCTTCATGGCAAGGATAAGGCTTATGGCGGGCGTCCAAGCGGTTTGTCCCTCCTTCTGCTTTGAAAGCTCCTTTTTTACACTAAGGTAAAAGGCTCTATCCACCAACCTTTCCTGCGCCTTTTGAGAGAACCAAAGAACAGAAAGTCCCGGGGGAAGTAAAAAGCCCTTTTGAGAGCCACCCACTATCACATCAAGACCCCATTGGGAGGGTTTTATGTGATAAACACCAAGGGCGGTTATGGCATCTGCAACGCATAAAAGGTCAAACTCTTTGCATACCTCACCTATCTCTTTTGCAGGATGGTAGGCACCCGTTGATGTTTCCGATATCTGAAAAAGAACACCCTTGCAGTTGGAATTTTTCTTTAAAATTTCCCTTAACCTATCTGGGTCTGCGGACCTTCCCCACTCTACCTTGTACTCAATGGGCTTTAGTTTCCAGTGTTGAGATAGCTTTAACCACCTTTCTCCAAACTTACCACCGTTTATGACAACTACCTCATCCCCCTCTTGGAAGAAGTTCAAAATACTCGCTTCCATGGCGCCAGTGCCCGAGGAGGCAAAAAAGACAAAGTTTTCAGAATCTTCCTCCAAAAGCCTTTTAAATAGTTCTCTAACTTCCAAAAAAGACCTTCTGAATTCCTCGGTGCGATGGTGGATTATCTGTCTTCCAAGAACTTCCCTTACCCTTTCGGGAATTTCCACAGGACCTGGTGTAAATATCCTTTCCCTTTTCATGTAGAATATTTTACTCTGAATGCTCGGTTTATCTTTCATGGCCTTTCAAAAATAGCCCTTCTTACAGGACTACCGTCCCCTGAAGCGGGAGCTCGTGTCAATATAAAACCTTCTTAGGAGAAAGTGTAATTAGCACCACTACCTTAAACTAGCAATTTAGGTCAATAAAACTATAGTAATCCCCAAATCTGTTACATTAGCATATTTTATGCAGGCGAAAATGATTGCTCTGCCAAATTTTTTTCCTAATAACTGATCGGCTCACAAACCGCCCATATGAAGGAACTTCTCACTTGGCGTAAGCAGGAAATTATTTCTCTAACACACCCCCAGTAATATAATATAAGCCATGGACCCTTTTCAGCAACTTTTGAAGATCATGCAAGAGCTCAGGGCAAAGTGCCCGTGGGACAAAGAGCAGACACATGAGAGTTTAAAAAAGTACCTAATTGAGGAGGCTTACGAGCTTTTGGATGCTATAGACTCCAAGGATAACAAAAAGCTAAAGGAGGAACTCGGAGACTTGCTTCTGCAGGTGGTTTTTCACTCTCAGATTGCAAAGGAAAGAGGAGCTTTTGATATATGGGATGTTATAGAGGAGTTAAACAAAAAGCTTATAGACAGACATCCCCACGTTTTTGGATGTGAAACTCCAGAGGAAGTTCTAAAAAGGTGGGAGGAAAGGAAGCTAAAAGACCGTGAAAGCATCCTTGATGGGGTCCCCAAAAGTCTTCCTGCCCTTCTTAGGTCTCAAAAGCTTCAAGATAGGGCAAGCCTTGTGGGCTTTGACTTTGAAAGGCCAGAACAAGCTTTGGAAAAGCTCATAGAGGAGATAGAGGAATTCAAGGAAGCTATGGCGCTTGGGGATAAAAGGGCGTTGGAGCACGAACTTGGTGATATTCTAACTGCGGCAGTGGAGATAGGTAGGTTATGCGGGCTTGATGCGGAAATGTGTCTTCAAAGGGCAAACGACAGGTTTGAAAAAAGGTTTAGGTACGTGGAAAAAAAGGCAAAGGAGATGGGGAAAAACCTAAGGGATATGAGCCTTGAGGAGATGGATAAGTTATGGACAGAGTCTAAGGAGTTTGACTACAAAGAAGAGGGATAGGCTTTTTGTTTGTTCTTTCCTCAAAGTATTTTGATCCGGGATCTCCAAGGGTGCTTGCACCCACAAATATCAAAGCAATTTCTCCAAGGACTATATCCCTTGAGAATCTAACAAGGATCTCTTTGGCAACTTCCAAGGTTATACCTTTGCCGTCTTGTAAGGTATCTGCGGGAACTCTGTATATATCCCTTGCCCTCTCACTTCCCACCAAAAGCATCAAAGAGTTATCATATGCTATCTCCGTTTGCAGCGTAGCGCTTATGCGATTATTTAAAAGGATGCTTTCGTAATCCTTTGAAACAAAAAAGGTGGGATTGCAAAGCCCCTCTATGGACTCCAAGGGCTCATCCTCAAGTTTTTCCTTGAGTATCACTCTAAGCCCTCCCTTGCTGTAGTAGATGGTATTTCCTACCTTTTCCACGGGCTCAGCCTTTAAAAGGCCCTTTATGGAGGAAGAAAAGGGCTTTACAAGAGAGGGTATAACCTCACCGGCTACTTCTATCTTCCCCAAAAGAAGCTTCCAGTTTAGAAAGCTAAACTCCCACTCTTTGCAAGATAAACCAAGTTGGGACTCTGCAAAAAGCCTGACCTCCTTTATAAAAAGTTTTTCTTCTTTGCTTCCTGGCCTTCTGCCTTGAAAGGATACAAGGTCCCACATGGACTTTTCCTTTTTTTGTTTAAAAAGCCCATAAATACATCCGCAGTAATCTTGGTGGTATATCTCCATAGCTTTTGAAAGCTTAAACATCTCCTGAATGCCACCAGCTTTTCGGTAATCAAGAGCCAAGAACTCTATACCTGCTGGCTTACATACTTTATCTCCGCTCTCTTTTAGCATCAAAAAGTCTTTCTTTGGACTCATCAGAAGGGTTGTGGTTAGATGAGTTGCGCCTATTTGTTTGGCAAACTCCAAACTTCTTAAAAGCCTATAATCAAAACATAGGGCACACCTTTTTCCCTTCTCTGGCTCCTCTTCGTAGCCTTTAACATGATAAAGCCAGTTTTCTATGTCGTACTCACCCTCATGTAAGGGGATGCCAAGCTCTTCAAAAGCTCTTTTGGTCTCCACAAGCCTTAGCTTGTACTCTTCGTAAGGATGTATGTTGGGGTCGTAGAAAAAGCCCACTATTTGGGCTTGGGGGTAGTCTTCCTTTAGCCTTCTTAGAAAATATACTGCATCGGGAGCGCAGCAAACATGTACCAATATCTTCATTTTTTGCCCTTTACGTACTGCTCCCAGTTTTCCTTGGTGAAGGGGGAAAGCTCCCTTAAGATTTTGACAGTTTTGGGAAACTCCTCCAATATATAATCCACATCCTCCTGAGTGTTATCTCTTCCAAAACTAAAGACTATGGAGCCATTAGCTATTTCCTTTGGCACACCTATGGCAAAGAGAACATGAGATTGTTTCAAAGCCAAAGAAACACAGGCAGAGCCAGAGGCGGTTTCAATACCCATAAGGTCAAGCCTTAAAAGCATCGCCTCTCCTTCTATGAGATGAACTATAAGGGAAAGATGGTGGGGAAGCCTTTGAGTGGGATGACCTGTAAATTCTATCATATCAAGCTTTTCCTCAAGTCCCTTTCTTAGTTGGTCTCTATAGCGGGAAAGCCTTTCCATCCTATCGGGCAATTCTTTCATGGCGAGTTCACAGGCAGCACCAAAGCCCACTATACCAGGTACGTTTTCTGTACCAGCCCTTATACCCCTTTCTTGAGTCCCTCCTTCTATAAGGGGCTTTACCTTTACTCCCTTTCTTGTCCATAGGGCTCCCACTCCTTTAGGACCATACATGAGATGAGCGGTAAAGGATGCAGCATCCACACCCCAATCTTTGAGGTCCACAGGATAATGGCCAAGGGTAGGGCAGGCATCTGTGTGAAAGATAACCTTTGGATTTTTCTCCTTTGCAGCTTTTACAAGCTCCTTTATGTTTTGTATGGTGCCTATCTCTCTGTTGGAGTGTCCTATGCTTATTAAAACTGTGTCGGACCTTATGGCTTCTGCCAGCTGGTCTGGGTGTATAAGGCCATACTTATCGGGTTTTAGGTAGGTTACTTCCCATCCATTCCTTTCAAGGTTTTTCAAGGGATGGAGTATGGAATGGTGTTCTATCTCTGTGGTGATTATGTGCCTTCCTTTCTTTTCATAAGCTTCTGCTATACCCTTTATGGCCAAATTGTTTGCTTCTATACCACCAGAGGTAAATATTATCTCCTCTGGGGAGTTGGCTTTTATAAGTGTTGCCAACTTTTCTCTGGCTTCGTTTATAGCTTTTTTGGCAATTTGCCCAAAGCTGTGAAGGGATGTAGGATTTCCAAAGTGTTCCCTAAAATAGGGAAGCATTGCATCTATTACCTCTTGAGCTACTGGTGTGGTAGCTATATGGTCTAAATAGACCACCCTTTTGCCTGCCTTTTGTATAAACATCTTTTTACCTCCTTTGTAAAATATCGCTTATTAGCTTTGCCATGCCTATGAAAGCCTTTGAGCTTTCCGAATCGGGATGGCTTTCTACCACCGGGATTCCCATATCGGAAGTTTCCGCCAAATCGGGATCTATGGGAATGGAGCCAAGTACCTTTAGTCCATAAGTGGTGGCAAACTCTGGTACCCTACCCTTTCCAAAGATGTAATACCTTTTGCCGCTATCGGGGCATACAAAGTAAGCCATGTTCTCTATAACACCAAGGATTGGAATATCAACCTCTTTAAACATGGCAACAGCCTTTTTCACATCCGCCAAGGCTACATCCTGGGGTGTGGTAACCACGATAGCACCACTCATATAAACATTCTGGGCAAGGGTAAGCTGTACGTCGCCCGTGCCCGGTGGCAAGTCCAAAACCAAAAAGTCAAGCTCTCCCCACCTCACGTCAAAAAGAAACTGGGTAAGAGCCCTCATAAGCATGGGACCACGCCATATTACAGGCGTATCCTCCGAGGGCAACAAAAAGCCGATGGATAAGGTCTTTATACCATACTTTTCTATAGGAATAATCCTATTTTCCTCATCCACATGAACCCTTTCACCCTTTATACCCAAAAGGGTGGGAACGCTTGGACCATATATATCCGCATCCAAAAGCCCTACCCTATACCCAAGCTTGGAAAGGGCAAGGGCTAAGTTGGCAGAAATAGTAGATTTCCCTACACCGCCCTTTCCACTACCCACCGCTATGAGATGTTTTACGTTGGGAACCCTCCTCCTTGTAAAGGCTGGAGCCCCCATAACGGGCTGTGCAGGAATGTCCTCCACAAACCTGATCTTTACATCCTCCACGTCGGGAACGCTCTCTAAAGCCCTTTGGGTTTTCTCTACTATCTCCTCTTCTAAGCCCTTCTTGGGAAGTCTGTATATTATTTCAAGGGTCTGACCTATAAGCTTTATATCCTTTACAAGCTCCGAAAGCCTTGAGTTCTCAACGACCACATCTCTGAGAGAATCCATTATGTCCTTGATAGCCATGCTATCCTCCTTGACCTTTTAAAATAATATATTTAGCGCTTATAAAACTTATATGAGAATTATCAAAGCCAGGGTGTTTCAAAAATAGCCCCTTTTACAGGGCTATCGCCCCCACCCCCTGTAGCAGGAGCTAACTTGGCAGAGAGTGCCGTCAGCACCACTACCTTAAGAACTTGCCAAGGATTAGGGATACCTTTGCTTGTTCCATCCAGATTATTCTGTAGTTTGTTTAACAAATCCCTATAAACCTTAGGTATCCTTTCCCTTAGCCCCAAGCCCCTTCTTGCTATCACATAAGCGGAAGCTACATCCTTTGTTAGCATGTATTGGGGTGAATACTTTAATATGCCTATGGTAATGGATTTACTTCTATAACCTGTATCCCGTTCCTTTTTGCCAGTAGTTTTATTCTTTCCAGTATTCTTTTATACGCCCGGTGAGAAATTCTATTTTCATCGGTATCGCAGGCAGAAATGCCTGCGGTAAAAGAACAGGATAGAAGCCTGAACTACCGGAATTTTGAATTCCTTGCGGCGGTCAATGAACCACCCCTACAAAGGATAATTTTTCACTCAGCGTTTATTTGCTATAATATCCTTATGAAACTCATATCCGCCAACTGGAAGATGAATCTTACACCTTCACAGTCTGTACAATACCTACAAAAATTCCTGCCCCTTGTGGAAGATGTAAGGGATAGGGAGATTCTCCTATGCCCACCCTTCACTTCCCTGTGCGTAGCCTATGAAATATTAAAGGATAAGGAGGTTAAGCTTGGTGCCCAGAATTGTTATTATGAAAAGAAGGGAGCCTTTACCGGAGAGATATCCTTAAGCATGTTAAAAGATCTTGGTGTTTCCTACGTTATAGTAGGACACTCGGAAAGGAGATGGATCTTTGGAGAATCTGACGAGCTTATAAACAAAAAGCTTACCGCCTGCCTTGAGGAAGGTATAAGGCCCATTTTGTGTGTGGGGGAAAGGATAGAGGAAAGGGAAGCAGGATTAACCTTCAAGGTGGTGGAAACCCAGATAAGGCTTGCCCTTTCGGGCATAGAAGCCTTTACAGACAGTATAGACATAGCCTACGAGCCAGTGTGGGCTATCGGCACTGGAAACCCAGCCACTCCAGAGGATGCCCAGCTGGTGCATGCCTTCATAAAAGACCTTTTATACATCCTAAACCCAAAGCATGAAGGAAGGACAAGAGTCCTTTACGGTGGAAGCGTAAATCCACAAAATGCCTCCCATTTTATGGCAAAAAGGGATGTGGATGGTCTTCTTGTAGGCGGTGCCAGTTTAGACCCTGAAGCCTTTGCCAAGATCGTAAAGAGCTTTTAAAGAAAGCACAGGTATAGGAAGGTAAATAGAGAGCAATAAACTAAAGCTTATTCCCGTATTTTCCATCAAAGACCTTATAAGAGCAAGCAAAAGCCAATGGAAGAAGAAAACCGCCACTAAAGATAAAAGAGCCCACTCAAGGCGTCTCCACCTTAAACAAGCCCAGGCTACCACAAGGCTTAAAAGGAAAGTAAAAATTGAGTTTAAAAGCCTTCTTGCTATTTCATAAAGGTAATGCCGCTGGTTTATACCTATCTCTTTACCTATAAAGCTTAGCAGAAAAAGCTCCTTCATAGCCAGGTGCTCTGGCTTTTCCGCAAGGGACGCTATATGGGAAAGGTTTATGTAGTTAAGGGTGATCTTCTGGGTTGATTCCTCACCCTTTAAAAGGTCTTTTAAATGAGCTTCCCTCAACTCTATGACCTCGCCCTTCCATTCCCCCTTTTCCGCAGTGATCACTTCACTTATAGAGCTTTCCACCACCTTAAGCCTGTAAAAACCCATCAAAAGACCGCTTGAAACATCCACAAGATCAAAATGATAAAAGGCTCTAATGCTGTTTTTTTCCTCTATAAGCCACAGGTTTCTAACTATGCCCCTTTCCAATTCCTTTGCCTTTTTGTGCTCCTTTTCTATTCTGTAAAGGTTCTTTTGACTTCTTGGATAAAGGTTATAACTTCCAAAGAGGTCTAAAAGGGACAGGAAAAAGGAAAAGAAAAGGACTATTGAGGAAAATCTAAGGGGTGATATACCAAAGCTTTGGGAAAGCAAGTCTATTTTTCTTTGGATAAACCTTCTAAAAGAAATCACAAGGGCAAGCCCTGTCACAAAGGAGCCAATATAAAAGAAAAGGACGGGTAGCAAATTTAAAGTGTAAGATAGGAAGATATGCCAACCTTTCTCTTTAAAGATTAAAAAGAACTCACTTAGCAGATAAATATAAAGAATACCAAGGATGGCCAAAAAGATCACCAAAAAAGTTTTCAAATAATTGAAAAGGATGTATCTGTTTAGCATAGGTTAAAATTTTAATATGCATACCTCCCTTTATTCTCTTCATAAAAAGCTTGGTGCCAAGTTTATCCCCTTTGCCGGTTGGGAGATGCCGGTGGAATACTCTTCTATAAAGGAAGAAGTGTGGGCTGTAAGGAATGCCTGCGGGCTTTTTGATATATCCCACATGGGAAGGCTTTTGATAAAAAAGGGAATAAAAAGCCTTGATTATCTAACTTCAAGAAGGATAGACAAGGTTAAACCCCTTAGGGTTCAATATAACCTTTTAATGAACGAAAAGGGCGGTGTGAAGGATGACATAACTCTGTATAAGCTATCGGAGGAGGAAGTTTTTCTATGTGTGAATTCTGCCAATAAGGATAAGGTATGTAAGGGACTTACAGAAAAGGGTATAGAGGTGGAGGATATTAGCGAAAGGACCCTACAGATAGCCCTTCAGGGACCAAAGGCGGTGGAGCTTTTGAAAAATTATTATCCCATTGAGGATTTGAAGTACTATCACTTTGGAGTTTTTGATGGTACTATCATTTCCCGCACAGGATACACGGGAGAAGATGGCTTTGAAATATACATAGAAGTATCCAAAGGTTTGGAGCTTTTTGAAGAGCTTTTAAGGGATTGTATTCCCTGCGGTTTGGGTGCGAGGGATGTGCTAAGGATAGAGGCGGGTATGCCCCTTTATGGGCATGAACTTTCCGAAGATATAACACCCTTTGAAGCAAGCTTGGATAGGTATGTAGACCTTGAAAAGGAGTTTATAGGAAAGGAAGAGCTTTTGAAAAAGCCCATAAAGTTTAAGCTTTTTGGTATGGAGCTTCTCCAAAGGGGAGTACCAAGGGAAGGATACGGTATTTTTTACGAAGGCAAAGAAATAGGTCATGTAAGCAGTGGCACCTTTTCTCCAACTCTTCAGAAGGGTATAGGCTTGTGCTTTGTGAATGTGGAATACAGACAAGAAGGCTTTTCTGTGAAGGTAGATATTAGGGGTAAAAGGATTCCCGCAAGACTTAGAAGCTATCCCTTTGTAAAGATAAGCCCACGCTTAGTGGGAAGTTAAAGCTTTATCCTCTCACCCGTATCCAAAAATCAAATCAAAGATGCCCGGCTCTATCTGTATTTCCCATTCTTTGTAGTTTTCCTCTTTGTTTATAACCACCAGATAGCCTTCCCTTTCAAAGTAGAGTACAAGCTTTGCAAGGTTCGATAGACCGCACAACTTGGCACTTTTCAAATTGGCTATCTTTATCCTTGGCTGGCTTTCCGCCTCCTTGTATAAACTTGGTAGTTCATCCCTTAGGCTATAATGGAGAGTTTCAAAATCACACACCCAAAGCCTCCTTAACAACCTCAGAGTCTTTAAAGGGATATTTTACCCCTTTTATTTCTTGATAGTCTTCGTGCCCTTTGCCCGCCACTACTATAACGTCCCCCTTCTTGGCAATACTTATGGCAAGCTCTATAGCCTTTTTTCTGTCCTCTTCTATTAGCACCTTTGACCTGTTTTCAATGCCCTTGAGTATATCCTCTATAATGTCCATGGGCTCTTCAAACCTTGGATTGTCAGAAGTTAAGATCACAAGGTCTGCCAAGCCTTCTGCCACCTTTCCCATCAAAGATCTTTTGGTTTTGTCCCTGTTGCCGCCGGCACCAAAGACCGCAATAAGCCTGTTCTTTGATAAGGATTTGGCGGTTTTTAGAACCTTTTCAAGGGCATCGGGCGTGTGGGCATAATCTACTACCACTATAAAACCTTTGCCCTTGTATACTTCAAACCTTCCGGGTACATAGACCTTTTTAATACCTTCTTGTATAGCCTCTGGGGAAAGGTCCCAAAGGAAGCCCAAAAGTATGCCAAGAGCCAAGTTATAGGCTTGAAAGCTGCCCCTTAGATTGGAATAAAAGGCGTAGTCCTTTCCCTGGTACTCCACCCTTAGCTTTGAGCCCTCAAAGCTTGTAGAAAAATCCAAGATTCTAAGGTCTCCCTCCTTCCCATAGACCTTTACCCCTTTTGCCATATTTATAAGCCTTTTCCCCCATTCATCGTCGCCATTTATAAGGGCATATTGGTAGGAGTATTCGGTAAAAAGCCTCGCCTTTGCCATAAAGTAGTCTTCCATGCTTTTGTGATAGTCAAGGTGGTCTTGGCTTAGGTTGGTAAAGGCAACGGTGTGAAACTGAGTGCCCCATACCCTCCTTTGGTCCAAGGCATGGGAAGAGATTTCACAGACAACAGCCTGAGCACCCTCTTCTTTCATGCTCTTTAACGTAGAATGCCACTTTATAGGGTCTGGAGTAGTCCTTCCCTCGTATTCGTATATCTTATCACCAAGGCGGTAGTAGATGGTCCCTATAAGACCTGTCTTTATGCCTGCGGTGTTTAATATAGACTCTATTATGTGTGTGCTTGTAGTTTTCCCATTGGTGCCTGTGATACCTATTATCCTTAGGTCCTTTGATGGTTCTTTATAAAAAAGACTTGATAATTCACCGAGGGCTAACCTTGTATCCTCCACCCTTATTATCCGTGGGTCTTTTATGGGCAGGTCCCTTTCTACGATCACCCACTTGGCACCCCTATCCAGAGCCTCCTTAAGGAAATCATGGCCATCTTTCTGACTTCCTTTTATGGCAACGAATATGAAGTCCTTTCCTACTTCCTTTGAGTTGGCAGTTATTCCCTTTACGCCTTTCAAAAGGTCTTTTAGCCTCACTTTTCTGTTATGGTTTCTTCAACCTTCATACCAAAGTGTCTGCCCGCCTCCTCCACATAGCCAAGGACTTCATCCCCTTCCTTTAACTCCGCCACAGATAGGGGGGTTCCATCTGGCCTTGTCAGTCTTATAGTTTCCGCATTTTGCAAAACTGCGCTTATTTTTTTGTTTTCGTATTTGCCCTCCACCAGAAGCATGGGCCTTCTTTCCACCTTTGCCCTTCCCACATATACCAGCCTACCTTTTCCTTGGTAGTCATAAACCATAACCGCATCACCCGCAGAAAGCTCACAAAGATATTTGGTTTTGTTTTCTGGCACCCTTATATACATATGGACAGCGCCCGCATTTACCCTAAAGGGCCTTGAAGCCACATAGGGGTTTTCCTCTGTTTCCGCATGCACGAGGAACATACCCCCCGAAGAGTTGCCCACCAACATTCCCTCTCCACGGTGAAGTATAGAAGTGGTATCCACGCAAACTCTATCTCCAAGACCAAGGGGCAATATCCTTGTTATCTTTACCACCACAAGGGGTAATTTCTCTTCAGACTCTTCCAAAGCCTTACCTACCCTTTTTATGGTGTTTATATCCTTTGTCTTTAGGACCACACCCTTTACACCCTTTTCAAGCACCTTTATGGCAAGCCTTGCCTCTTCTTCATTTTTTACCACTGCGTAGAGCTCTTCCCTTTGAGCTATTAGGTTTTCAAGGGGGATTATGGTCCAGTCGGTGGTTTCTACTATAACTTTTACATGGGCTGGAAACCTGCCAGCCCTTTCTTCATCCTCCTTTCCCTTGATGAGCACATACACATAATCCCTGCCTTCCACCAGGTCTCCACCATCCTTTGAAGCCACAAGAACCCTTCCAAGGGATTTTACTTCTTGAGTTTTTGATGGGTCGGAAAGCAGTATAACCTTTGCCCCCGACTCCAAGGCGGTGGTTATAAGCTTTTTATCATACTCTTGAGCCCAATACCAAAAATCCTTCATAAAAAAACATTATAACTTATCAAACACGCTGGGTAAGAAATTATCCCTTGTAGGGGTAGTTTATTGACCACCACAGAAAGTTTAAAATCCAGGTATTTTAGGCTTCCAGCCTGTATTTTTTTCCGCAGGCAAGGATGCCTGCGCTACCGATAAAAAGTGAGATTTTTGGATTAAATTTATAACTCAAAAAGATGAAAAATATAGAATGGATTCCCCATCGTATACTTCTCCTTTCTTACCTTGTGGTTATAATCGTAGGGTCTGTCCTTATATACCTTTCTGCCAACATACGGATAAGCTACATAGATGCCCTTTTTACCGCTACCTCTGCTACAACAGTTACAGGTCTTGTGGTGATTGATACGGAAAAGGATCTTAGTCTTTTGGGGAAGTTGATGGTCCTTCTACTTATACAGGTAGGCGGGCTTGGTTATATGACTCTTACCACCTAGTCCTTTAACTACCCGGGGGTACATGGGCTTGTAAGGTTTTTAAAAAGGATTGTGCCCGTGGTGTTCTTTATAGAGTTTCTTGGTGCCCTTGCCCTCTTTCCAAGCTTTTTGCTTAAGTTGAAGGATCCTTTCAACGCCCTCTTTGCAAGCCTTTTTCATTCCATCTCCGCTTTTAACAACGCTGGCTTTTCTACCTTTTCGGACAACCTCACAAGGTTTAGAGGAGACCCATGGGTAAATCTTATAATAAGCCTTTTAATAGTCCTTGGTGGTCTTGGCTTTTATGTGATATACGAGGTGATCCTTTACTGGAGAGGCGAGCTTAAAAGATTGTCCACCCACACAAAGCTTGTCTTTTTATCTTCTGGCTTTCTTATACTTTTAGGCTTTTTTGGACTCCTCTACGACCTATGGAGGTTTAAAAGCTTGTCTTTGGGCGAGAAGCTTTTAGCAAGCCTATTCCATAGCGTATCCGCAAGGACTGCCGGCTTTAACACAATAGATTTATCAAAGCTTTCCGAAGCATCCCAGTTTTTGCTTATAAACCTTATGTTTATAGGTGCATCGCCCGGAAGTACAGGTGGCGGTATAAAAACCATAACCGCAACGATAATCCTCTGCCTATAATACTTTTACCGCCATACTCTTGGCGGAGCTTGAGGGTATAAGGCTTCTTCCTGCTCTTTTTGAAGCGGTTTCCTCCTTTGCCACAGTTGGTCTTTCCCTTGGAAATCCGCAAGGATTAAGCCTTTGTGCAGATTTCTCTCCCTTTGGCAAAGCTATTATAATTCTTAACATGCTTGTTGGCAGGGTAGGATTGCTTGGTTTTATGCTTGCCCTTGTGGGAAGAAGCAAGCCAAGTCATATAAAACTCCCAGAGGCTAAGCTATTGATATGAAAAAGGTTTTTGGAGTTATTGGATTGGGTAGGTTTGGCTTTAACGTGGCAAAGACCTTGGCAGAGGGTGGTGCGGAGGTGATCGCCTGCGATATAGACGAAGAGAAGGTAAGACAGATATCGGAATTGGTAAGCTCCGCTTTTGTATTGGACGCCACCGACGAAAAAGCTCTTAAGGAATCGGGTATAGCTAACGCAGACACGGTTATCGTAAGCATAGGAGAAAACGTGGAAGCCAGCCTTTTGGTGGTAGTGCAATTGATGGAACTTGGTGTGAAAGAGATAATAGCAAAGGCAGTTAATCCTCTCCATGGGAGGGTTTTGGAAAGGCTTGGAGTAAGTAGGGTTATACATCCAGAGAGAGATATGGCTATAAGGCTTGCTCACTCTTTAGAAAAAGGTACGATATAACAGTTCTTGCCATAAAGAGGGGAGAAAGGTTTGTAGTAAATCCCTCAAGCGACGAAAAAATACTTCCAAAGGACATATTGATGGTGTTGGGCAACAAAACAAAAATAGGCTCTTTATGATATCATAAGCCTATGCGCAAAGTTTTCATCTTATTGCCTGTTCTTCTTATAAGCCTTTTTGTACTTTTTATCGCCACGAAGGAAAAGGGAGAGAAATATCAGGTGGTAAAGGAGGAAGAAGTTAAAAGGTTAGCCTACGGTTCTGGATATGTGAAAAATAAGGAGTATGTTATTGTCAAATCGGAGGTTTCTGGTTATGTAAAGGAAATTTTTGTAAAGGAAGGGGATCCTGTAAAAAGGGGGCAAGTTTTGGCAATTATAGATTCAAGTGTCTTGGATGCCAATATAAGGGAGGTATCCGAAAGGTTAAAGCTTATAAGGGATAGGTTAAGGGAAGGCTCCGATTACTTAAAAAGTTTGGAATCTGCCATAGAATCCGCACGCTTAAACATGGAAAACTCCAAAAAGGTTTTTGAAAGAAGGGAAAGGCTATTTTCTGAGGGTCTTATACCAAAGGAGTCCTACGAGCAAAGTAAAACTCAATACCAGGTAGCCCAAAAGGAATACGAAAGATTAAAAAGTAGCTACCAAGACGCTGTGAGGTCTTTGAAAGCAGAAGAAGAGGTTTTAAGGGCAGAACTCCAGAGGTTTCAAAAAGAAAAGGATAAGTACATCATAAGAAGCCCCATAGAGGGTAAAATCCTTAAGAAGTTTGTAAGTGTAGGAGATTACATAAACCATATTAGTCAAGAAAACAGGCTTTTTTCCGTAGGTTCAAAGGAGTTGGAAGTTTGGTTAGAGGTGGATGAGGAGTATGCGAGCAAGATAAGGGAAGGGCAGAGAGTGATCCTAAGGGTGGATGCCCAGCCAGAAAAGAGCTTCGAAGGAAAGGTTTTCCAAGTAATAAGGGAGATAGACAGAACAAGGAAGTTAATAACGGTAAAGGTAGAGGCACAGCTTCCAGAGGATATTCCCTCTGGTGCAACTGTGGACGGACAGATAGAGATAGAAAGGAAGAAGGCTTTACTAATACCGGCAAGCGCCTACAGAGACGGGTATGTACTTCTCTACGATGGGGTAAGAAGGGTTAAGGTGCCTGTAAAGGTGGGTGAAAGGTACGGAGAGTTTTTGGAGGTTTTGGAAGGCTTAAAGGCTGGGGATAGAGTAATACTGCCATGAACCATATCCTTTTTGTTGCCTTTAAGATGCTCCTTCAGAGGAAAAGGCAGACCTTGGTGTCTATCTTGGGAGTTTCTATTGGAGTTTCGGCCTTTATAGTTATGAGTTCCTTGATGCTTGGCTTTCAAAATTATTTTATACAACAGGTCATAGACCTTGAACCCCATATAAGGATTAAGCCAAGGGAAGAAAAGCAAAAAGTAGAGGAATACTCAATCCTTTTGGGCGAAAAGCCAAAGGAAAAGGACAGAATATTGGGATGGCAGGAGATAATACAGGAGGTGGAGAGGAATCCAGAGGTGCTTGGCGTGGCGCAAAGGCTTGTAAGCAGAGGTATAGCCAAGTACGGTATAAAGGATAAGCCCATTACCATAATAGGCATAGACCCCCAGAGGGAACCCAAGGCTTCTGTAGTTGAAAGATTTCTAAAATACAAAAGACTTGAAAAACTTGAGACCAACAGAACGGGCATCATAATAGGCCTTTTGGTAGCAAAAAGCTTGGGAATAGAGGAAACGGGAAAAAAGCTTATACTTGTGGCTCCCAACGGACAGACTATACTGGCAACTGTGGAAGACTTTTTTGAATCGGGCATAACCAACATAGACGATACAAGAATCTACATAAACATAAAAACTTTGCAAAGCCTATTGGAAAAACAGGGAGAGGTTAACGAGATAGTGATAAAGATAAGGGATGTAAACAAGGCGGAAAGGCTTTCCAAGGAGTTTTCTCAAAAAATTCCCTACGAAGTGGAAAGTTGGCAAAGGGCATATAGGAACTTTTTAAGCATCTTCAAAATCCAAAATACCATAACCTATATGATAGTTTTTGCCATTTTGACCGTTTCTGCCTTTGGCATTTTTAACATCATTATGATGACTGTGTTGGAAAAGAAAAAGGATATAGCCATACTTATGGCTATGGGCTATACGAGGAGGGATATACTTCTTATATTTTTGGTGGAAGGCTTCTTTATAGGACTTATGGGAGCCCTTATTGGATCTTTTTTAGGGTTTGGTGTGCAGGAGTACCTTGAGTCGGTAAAGCTTGATGTGGAAGGTCTTATAAGAACAAAGGGCTTTGTGCTGGATAGAAGCGTAGCCTTTTATTTTTACGCCTTTGGCTTTTCTCTCTTCTTTTCCCTTTTGGCAAGCCTGTATCCAGCCTACAAGGCAAACAGGCTTAACCCCGTAGATATCTTTAGAAGCCAATAAAATAAACTCTTTGGGGCAGCAAGCCCCTACTGGTGGATTGCCCTTACAGGTTAAAGGATTTTTCAGTTATACGGTATCGCAGGCATCCCTGCCTGCGATAAAAGACAGGCTGAAAGTCTGAACTACCAAACAGATAATCTCCCACTCAACGCACAATAGGATTATAATATTCTTATAACCTAAAGGAGGTAATAAAAAATGACCATGGATAGAGCTTTGAGGCTAACATCCGGTGCTGTGCTTTTGCTTGTTTTTCTGATAGCTATACTGCCCTCTGATATTCAATGGTTCTGGAAGCTCTTTATAGTTTTTATGGCTATAAACCAAATACAGTCTGCCTTTACAGGATGGTGTCCTGTGGTAAGTTTTTATAGAAGGCTTGGTATAAGGGAATGCCAGTGTTAATCGGTTTCTAATTCTATCTCGCAGCCCTCTTTTTCTATTACCAACTGACAGGTAAGCCTTCTGTTTTCTTCGTATTCTCCTATCCTCCAAAGGGTCTCCTCTTCTTGCTCTGAAGGCTCTGCCAAGCATTCAAGTCCCTTTACCACTGTACATACACAAACACCACATTGACCGTCGGTGCAACCAAATTCCACACCAGCTTTCTCTATCTCGTGGTGATAGTCGCCAAACTTTTCACCAACGGGTATGTCAAGGACCTTTTTGTTTATTTTAACCTTAGCCATGGTATATATTTTATTGCAAAGCTTTTTAAAAGCTTTGACTTAGCTCAACTATTTTACAAAAACCACCATGAATTCTACCCACAGGCTTTAGAGTGTTTATTTCCAATCCTTCCGCTCCAGCAAACAGAACTCTGCCAAAAATAAGGTCGTAGTCAAAAAGTTCCTCGTGTTTTAAAAGTTTGCATTCAAGCCACGCCTTGGTATTAGCTATGCGAGGTACCTTTACCTTATAACAGGGCGCTGGCTTGAGTCCTGTTTTTTCAAACTCGCTAATCTCTGGTGCAAAAGCTTCCGAAGATATAACCACTTCCCTTAGAAATTCTTCGGAAACAAGGTTTATAACAAACTCACCAGTGCTTAGTATATTCCTTGAGGTATCTTTCCTTTCTCCATTATCCCTTTTGCTTATGGATATAAATACAACGGGGGGTTCATCGCATACTGCGTTGTAAAAGCTAAAAGGAGCAAGGTTTAAGACTCCTTCTGGGCTTATGGTGGACACCCATGCTATAGGCCTTGGAATTACAAGGCTTGTTAATACTTCGTAAGGGTCAAAGCCTTGAGGATTTTCCATATCAAAGAGCATTGCTTAACCTCTCCTCCTCATAGAATTAATTATGTACCAAAGCTGTACTGATAGCACTCTCTTCTGTTTGGGGCTTGTGGAAAGACCCAATATAAGCATGAGCTTCTTGCTTCAGGGGACGTACGAATGGGCTATTTTTTGAAACACTCTTAGGACAAGCCCTAAACCGTCCTATTAATATCTCGCTCAGACCTTTAAACATTTTCTGTGGGATATACGCGGTGTCTTCTTAAATGCTAAAGCTGGCAATTATTGTAAAATAAAATTCCCCATGAGGCTTTTATCTTTGGATACTTCCTTTTCCTTTATAAACCTTAGCCTCATAGAGGAGGGTAGAGTAGTTTTACATTACTACGAGGATTCGAACAAAAAGACCCTTGAGCAGATACCTACCTTATTAACAAGGCTAAACCTAAGGACTGAAGAGATGGATGCTTTTGCCGTGTCTTTGGGTGTGGGTTATTTGACCTCTTTGAGAATAGGTATAACCTTTATGAAAACTTTGGCGTATATCACCCAAAAGCCCATAATAGGTTATGAAAACCTGTATATAATGTGTCAATTTTTAAAACCTAAAAGGTGCGCCCTAAGGGTAAGCAGTAATATTTTCCTTAGGGATTGCCAAGAGAACAAAATAGAAGTTTTAAAAGACTTAAAAAACATAGAAGTTGTGGGACTTAGCTTCCAAGGGTTGGGAGACGTGGAGTTTTTTCCTTTTTCTTTGTATGGTGGCCTGTGGGCTTATAAAAAACTAAAAGAAGGATACAAAGGGGATAACCCCCTTACCTTGGAGCCCATATATCTAAAGCCTCCTGTTTGAAAAATCCCGAGAAGTGATTTTTCGGGCGAACAGTTGTGCCACTACGTACAATTGGCTGATATATTAATTTTGTTTTTAGTGCGGGGAATTAAAGACCTTTCCGGTCTATCTTGGTTAATATTTCTTCAATCAAGGGCTTTGTTTGGGGTATATCTTCTTTAACTGTTATCCATACAACCTTAAGATCAATCTTATGGTATCTGTGTATCAAAAAATCTCTCATCTTAGCTATTTTTGACCAGGGAACATCTTGATATTTCTCAGTTAATTCCTTAGGTAACTTTTTGACTGCTTCTCCTATTATCTCAATACACCTAATTACTGCATATGCTACCAACTCATTCTCTACAAATTCTTCGTAATCGCAATTTTCAGTAAATTTTTCAATCTTTTTTATATGTTCAAGTATATCTTCAATATATTCAATTTCGGTCCTTTTGGACATAGTAAAATTATAGCCTCATAACACGTAGGATTAGAAATTATTTATAAAATTCATTTACCAAAAAAAAGAGTTAAGATTTGTTTTGTATAAATTCCCAATTTCTTCGGCGCGATATATTGCATTTTTCTGGTTCCGCCTTTTTTGATAGATCTAGTTGGTATTTTACTCACTAAACGTGGAAACTCTTTGAACTTATACCTGATGGATTTTTTGATATCAAAGTTGTTTGGTAAATCTTTTGGCGTCATCTTAACCCATATGGGTATAACCTTTTTGAGTTCGTTTTCTTTCAGTACATCTTTTGTCGTTAGCTCAACTTGGATCCCTAAGAGCTCTGTAAGAAAGTCCTCTAATTTAAAGAACTTAAAAAACCCAACTGGATGTTCAAAATCAACCATTATCTCAAGATATTTACCTTCTTGGAAGTCAAGGATGCCAAGCTCTCTAACACGGAAGTTTTCTTTTATCTCCTTAAGGTGGATAGAAAGGGCTTCTTTTATATCTTCAATCCTTTTCATGTTTCTACCTCCATGCTATAGTATATAATATATATTTAGCTTTGGTGAAGATCCATAAAAAGAATTTTAGGAGAATCCTCTGTATTCCTATACCAGAAGCCAGTGAGATATTTAAAACCCAAATTGCTAGTTTTCAATCTGTTCAGAGATACTGAAAAAGCCCTCCTTCTCCCTTAAGATAAAAGAGAAGGAGGTGTCACCATGTCAAACATAAATCACCAGTATATTATAGCACTCTTCTGCATCATAGATGAC
>CALIUI010000084.1 GCA_938048815.1 uncultured Aquificaceae bacterium
CTCCAAAAGGCTCAAAGAGGGCGTTGTAAGGTCATAGACCTTCTCAAGTACCCTTTCATCAATATGCTCAAATTCATAGGTTATAACATCACACTCTCTTATAAACTCCTCCACCTTTTCCGGTGGGAACCATCTATCTGCTATCTTGCTTCCAGAAGCCTTGGGGTCTGGGTCAAGGACAAAAAAATCAAAGCCAAACCTTTTACCCTCAAGGATGGTCATCCAACCCAATTGCCCACCACCTAATATTCCTATGCGCATGGTATAAGATTATAAATAAGGAGGTGATCCATGCTAAAAAAAGTCTGCAAAGGAAACCTTTGTATAATAACCTTCTACTATAAGGGGGAGAAGGTGCAAAAGGTTGAATTGGTTGGTGAGTGGAACGGTTGGAAGCCGGAAGCTATGAAGAGAAAAAAAGACGGCACCTTTTGGATAACAAAGAGGTTAAAAGCCGGGAAAAGCTACAGGTTTAAGTACCTCATAGACGGGCAATATTGGGAGAATGAATTGCAGGCAGACCAGCAAGTGCCGAACCCCTTTGGCACCACCGATAGCATGATAATCCTTTAATGTAGTAGGGCTTACCTGCGGCAAAAAATTGAAAAGTAAAATAGTAGGCTTGCGCTTTTTAGGCTTTAGATTATAATTATATTCTTATGAAGAGAATACAGATAATAAGTTCTTCAAACTGCAAGAACTGTGAGCTACTCTATCAGGTGGTCTCCAAGATAGTTGAGGCAAAGAATATACAGGCAAGCGTGGAAAAGGTGGTGGATATAAAGGAAGTTTTAAAATATGGGGTGATGACCACGCCCCTTTTGGTGGTGGATGGAAAGCTAAAACACTACGGATCACCAATACCCGCACCCCAAAAGATAGAAGAGCTTTTAATGGAGGACTAATTAGTGTTTGAAATCTACCAGCATATATCCAACTACCTTGTATATTCCCTTTTGGGCTTGGAAAAAGGAACAAAGCTTTCTATGGCTCTTGAATTTTTCATCTATGACACTCTAAAGATCTTTACCTTACTTACCCTTATCATCTTTATTATATCCTTTATAAGGAGCTACTTTCCCATAGAAAAGACAAGGGAAATACTCTCAAAAAATAAAGCCATAGCTTTGCCCCTTGCAGCCTTTTTGGGAGTTTTAACTCCCTTTTGTTCATGCTCTGCGGTGCCTATGTTTATTGGATTTGTTGAAGCGGGCATACCTCTAAGCGCTGCCTTTACCTTTTTGGTGGCATCACCTATGGTAAATGAGATAGCCTTGGGGATGCTTCTATCCCTTTTTGGTCTAAAAATAGCCTTAGTTTACCTTTTCTTTGGTGTATTGGTTGCCATCTTCTCGGGATTTTTAATAGGCAAGCTTGACCCCAAAAGGCTAATAGAAAGCTACGTTTTTGAAGTTAAATTAGGCTCTCAAGACATTAAAAATATGACTATCAAAGAAAGGATAGACTACAGCGTAAATAATGTAAAACAGATCCTTGGAAAGGTTTGGATATATATAGTAGTTGCCATATTTATAGGTGGCTTTATACACGGATACGTTCCAAAGGATTTAGTGGAAAGCATAGTAAAAAGTGGTGGATTCCTCGCAGTACCCCTTGCAACCCTTATTGGCATACCCCTATACTCAAACTCAGTTGGTGTTCTACCTGTAATACAAGCCCTTATATCAAAAGGAGTACCTGTTGGTAGCGCATTGGCTTTTATGATGGCAACCACAGCCCTTTCCTTGCCAGAGTTTATAATACTTAAACAGATGATGAAGCCAAGGCTAATAGCTATGTTTGCAGCAATTGTGGGAGTTTCCATTATAGTGGCTGGTTATCTTATCAACTTCCTTTTTAAAACATCATGAGAATAGCCTTTGTATCCACACGCAACGCAGTAAGGAGTATCATGGCAGAATCGGTAGCGATGAAAGTCTCAAATCTTGCCCTTTTATCACCGGATATATACTCCGCGGGCGTTGAACCCGCGAAGGAAATACCAAAGGAAATTATTGAACTCTTAGAGGAAAAGGGATATCCCACAGAAGGCTTGTATCCCAAAGATATCTCTGTCCTACCATACAAAGACATAGACATCCTTATAACCCTTTCTC
Source organism: uncultured Aquificaceae bacterium (assembly GCA_938048815.1). GTDB lineage: Bacteria > Aquificota > Aquificia > Aquificales > Aquificaceae > Pampinifervens. The sequence continues at coordinate 2,118 of CALIUI010000084.1, forward strand.
CAGAGGCAAGGGATAGATGTCCTTATTTAGAAACCCATCTTAGAAGGGAGCATTGGACCGTAGAAGAGGCAGCAACTTTTAAAAAAGAAGAGCTTTTGAAAACCTTGGAGCAGATTGAAAAACACATAAAGGAGCTTTTTAAAATAAGCTAAGCTTATATTTTTTATAAGGAAGGTTTATATTAAAATTTTAGCGTGGTAATGATAGACATAAGCAAGCTTAAGACTTTTATAGCGGTGGCGGACCTTGGAAGCTTTTCAAAGGCTTCCGAAATACTTTATATAACTCAACCCGCTGTAACACAGCAGATAAAAGCCCTTGAAAGAATCGTGGGCGCCAAGCTTTTCCAAAGGCAGGGCGGAAGGATAGTTCTAACCGACGAAGGCAAAAGGATCTACGAAATAGCCAAAAACCTCCTTGGCAACTACGAAAGCCTTATGGAGGAAATGGCAAAGATAAAGAAGGACTTTAAGGATACCCTCCTTTTGGGAATAAGCACAACCCTTAGCGAGTATAAGGTGCCAGAGCTTATAGTGGAGTTCCACCAGCAATTTCCCAATATATCCATAAGGGCTCTGGTGGATAACTCTCAACACATAGAGGAAGCCTTAGCCTCCGGTGTATTAAACATAGGCATCATAGAAAGAGAACCCTCTGGGAGGTTTAACTCTATAAAATGGTTCATGGATGAGATCCTTTTCTTCACCCATCCTTACCATCCCTTTGCCCAAAAGGGAGAGATAGATCCAGAAGAGCTTTACAACACAGACCTTATTTTTAGAGAGGTAAGCTCGGGCACAAGGAAGGTGGTAAAGGAAGAGCTTGAAAGATTAGGAATAATCTTTGAAAAGTTAAGGATAAAGATAGAGATAAACTGCGGAAGGTCAATCCTTAGCATGGTAAGAAAGGGCTACGGCTGTAGCTTTCTGTCAAGGGGCATGTTAGAGAAGTATATTGATGAGGGCAGTATAGTGCCCGTCAAGATAAGGGGCTTTAATGCTATAAGGTGGTATTACATAATATATCCGGAGAACGAGAAGCTTACCTTTCTTGCAAGTAGGTTTATGAAGTTTTTACTTTCAAGGGCCAAGCTTGTACTGGGATGAAGAAGGTTAAAAAATAGCCGTGCTTCCCACAAACTACTACCTCACCCCGTAGGACTATACGCTGGGTTAGAAGTTCAATCAAAAAGCTTAGATACGAACCTGTCAATAAAAAAAGGTGGTTGGGCTATGATCCTTAGGTGTGTAGTGGTAAGAAGAGTAGATCAATTAGGCAGGTGGTGGAGATGCTATAGGTTATAACTTTTATAAAGTCTTATTTATGAAGGGTAATTTCTCACCCAAGGTATCTTTTGGTAGAATTATAAAAATGTTAGGAGGATTTCTTATGAAGATGGTGGCTTTTTTGCTTATATTTACATCTTTTCTCTTTGCCAATGAATGCCAAATAAAGGAAGGCTATGCAAGTTGGTATGGGGGGAGATTTCATGGCAGAAAAACAAGCTCCGGCGAAATCTTTAACAAGTACAAATATACCGCTGCGGCAAAAGATTTCCCTTTGGGCACCTATCTTTTGGTGAAAAACCTTGAAAAGCACAGAGAAGTAGTTGTGGTAGTAACCGATAGGGGTCCATGGAAAAGGGGAAGAATAATAGACCTTTCCAAATCTGCCGCAGAAAAGCTTGGCTTTTCGAAAAGGGGCATAGCAAAGGTTCAAGTTATGCCCTTGTCCTGCATTGCCCGAGAAGAAAAAATAAGCCAAGAAGACCACGAGGAGATCATAAAAGACCTTCTTAACACCCTATAAGCTTCCTGTTTACTAAAAGGGTCCCACATCCGCCCAATTTGTCCCTCCTAAAACGTGTGGATAAGGTCACCCTTATTCCATAGGATCTAAGCAATAAAAAGGCTTTTTCGTATTCAAAATCTCCCACATCTTGATAATCTCCCACCGTGCTGTTATATCTAAGAAGGGTAATACCAACTTCCAACTCCTTGGCTAATCTTGCAAGCTTTGTTAGGTCCTCAGGAGAATCGTTTATGCCCTTCAGTAAAAGGTATGCAAGGCTTATTCTCTTTTTCTTCCTTTGGGGAAGGTAATAAAGCTCCTCTTTTAAAGTTTTTATGAGCTCCTCCAAAGTTCCCGCATGGGGCAGAAGCCTTTTTCTTTTGGATTCCTCCGTGGCATGAAGAGATATGCTTATACCATTATGGGGAAGCTTTAAGAGTTCTGTTAGATTCTTGGTGGGATGCCCCGTTGTATAAAAGCTTACCTTAAGTCCCATACTCTTAAAGTACCAAAAGGCTTCCTTTACCCTTTCCCAGTTCATAAGGGGCTCGCCAATGCCTGCCATAGCTACCCTTTTTATGCATAGCTTATCCTTTAAAAGCCTGTATTGGTCTAAGATCTCCTCCAAGGTCAAGTTTCTCAAAAGCCCAAGGCTTCCCGAAAGGCAAAAGGGGCAACCTATGGCACAGCCCACTTGCGTGGATATGCACAGGGTATCTCCCCTATAAAATACCACCTCAACTCTTCTTTGGTCGGACAGTTCAAAAAGGAAAAGTTTATTCAATTCACTGCTCAATTCCTGCAAAAGCTTCATTTTCTATAGGACCCTTCCTACAACAACCCCCGCATTCCTTACAATGCTGTAAAGCTCTCTCGTAGCCCTTGGGTAATATCTCCTCCAAGCTCATTTCCCTCTTGGAATCTTCGGAGAGTAAGCTTATTTTCCACCTTAGGGGATCTATGTACTGCACCTTATATACCTTTCCTTCAATGCCTATTTCACTGCCAACCTCTGGCAGTATTGCCTTTATTAGATAGTTTTCCCTCTCAAAGACAAGGCAACACATAAGCCTTCCGCAGGGGCCTGTGAATTTTTGGGGAGAAAGGGGAAGGTTTTGCTCCTCTATATCCCTCAAGGATACCGATTGAAATTCCTCCTGAAACCTTATACAGCAGGGCTCTTCTCCACAGCCCCCTATCCATCCCATCATCTGTACCGCATCCCTTACACCCACTTGTCTCATCTCTATTCTTTTCTTAAAAACCTTTGCCAGATCCCTTACAAGATTTCTAAAATCTACCCTCTGTTCCGCCGTGTAATAGAAGAATATCTTGCTTCTGTCAAGGGGTATATAAGCCCTCAAAAGTCTCATCTCCAGTTTATGCTCCGCTATCTTTTTCCTGCAGATCTCCTCTACTCTTTTTTCCTCTTTTTTGTTTTCTTCAAGCTTCCTTAGGTCCTCCTTTTTTGCCCTTCTGAGAAATAGTGCCTTTGTTGGAGAACCCTCTTTTGAAGTTCCCAAAATTTTTACGATCTCCTCGCCTTTGTCCGACTGGACTACCGCTAAATCTCCCCTTGATAAACCCTCTTCCCAAACGCCCTCAACCTGAAGTATCTTGTTTAGGTCCAAAAACCTCGCCTTTATGTAAAACATACTTATTACCTCCTTTTAATTGAAAAAGCAAAAGACTTAATCTTACGCCCTTGCTTAAATATTCTAACCCCAAGGATATAGTGTCAAGGGCTTTTCTATCTTGGTAGCTTTTGCTTTCCAAGTAGCTTTTGTGAATTATAGCCTGTAGCACCTTTAAAAGAAGAACCTGATCTTCCAACGCCCAATTCTCTACTTCAAGGGACTTTTTGTACAAGGTATAGGTATTACCTTGGAGTATGTCCTTTGCGGTTTGTATAATATGTTTTTTTTCCTTTAGCTGATTTGCCATCTTTATGCTGCCTTCTGATAGCTCAAGGATCAACGGGTCTTCTATTTGAGTTATAGCCTTTAATTCCTCTTGTGTTAAGGGTGGCACTTCCAAAAGAAAGCTTCTTGACTTTATAGTGGGAAGGATCTTTTCTATCCTTTGGCTTACAAGAATAAAGTAGGTGTCTAATGGAGGCTCTTCAAGAATCTTAAGAAGGGCATTCTGAGCATAGGGATTCATAGCATCCGCAGGCTCAATAAAGACTACCTTTCTCTTATAGAGGACGGGGCTAAGGTAGGCAAAATCCTTCACACCCCTTATCTGGTCTATTTTTATCTCCGCCTTTTCTGGCGCTAAATATATAAAATCAGGATGGTCCCCCTGAAGGTACAGGTACACTCTTTTTCCTTTTTTATCCTCTCCATAAAACCTTAACTCTTCTGTTTTTTTTTGGAGAAAATCCTTCATATGCCTGCATGACTGGCACTTATTGCAGGGTGGATATTTATCTTCAAGGCACAAAAGGGACATGGATAGCTCAAAGCCCATATCTTTTTTACCTATACCTTCTTTGCCATAAAAGATCAAGGATGAAGGCACCCTGTTTTTGTAAAACATACCTGCTATAAACCTTTTTATCTTCTCCTTCATATCATCAACTCTTCTATAAATCTTATGTGATGTTTGCCCTGTTGGAATTCCCTTGTGGACAGTACCCTTTTATGAAACTCTACATTGGTCCTTAGGCCTGAACCCTCTATACGGAATTCTTCAAGAGATCTTAAAGCTCTTTTTATAGCTTCCTCCCTTGTTGCTCCCCAGCATATCAACTTGGCAAGCAAGGAATCATAAAAGGGTGGAACCGTGTATCCACAGTATATATGGGTATCCACTCTAACACCAAAACCACCGGGAAGGTACAGCTCTTCTATTTTACCTGGCGAAGGCAAAAAGGTGTTTGGGTCTTCTGCGTTTATCCTAAGCTCTATGGCATAGCCTTTTCTTTGAAGGTTTTCAAAGTTTAACCTTTCCCCCCTTGCTATCCTTATCTGCCATTCTACCAAGTCTATTCCATAGACCATCTCTGTAACAGGATGTTCCACCTGTATGCGCCCGTTCATTTCCATAAAGTAGAAATTCCCATCAGCATCCATAAGAAATTCCACAGTGCCAGCCCCTTCGTAGTTTATCTCTCTGCAAAAATCCCCAACAAGGGCCGATATCTCTTTCCTTTTTTCCTCGGTTAAAGCAGAGCTTGGAGCTTCTTCTATAAGCTTTTGATGTCTTCTTTGTATGGAACATTCCCTTTCTCCCAAGGTTATAACCTTTCCGTGTTTGTCGGCGAGGACCTGTATCTCTATGTGCTTTGGGTTTATTACATACTTTTCTATGTAAAGCCTGCCGTCGCCAAAGGCTGTTTGCGCCTCTTGGGCAGCAAGGGGGAATTTCTCTCTAAGCTCTTTGTCGTTGTTTATAATCCTTATGCCCCTACCACCACCACCGGCGGCAGCCTTTATAACCACAGGATAGCCTATCTTGCTTGCCACCTCCAAAGCCTTGTTAAAATCAACAGGACCGTCGCTACCGGGTACCAAAGGTATTCCCACCTTTTTTGCTATCTCCTTAGCCTTTACCTTATCACCTATCAGTTCAAGGGTCTCTGGACTTGGTCCTACAAAGATCTTGCCGTTTGCTCTTACAATCTCTGCAAACTTTGGGTTTTCCGACAGGAAGCCATATCCTGGATGCACCGCATCCGCATCGGATACCTCAAGGGCAGACATGATCCTTGGAATATCCAAATAGCTTTTGGAAGCTTCTGGAGGTCCTATACATATGCTTTTATCCGCAAGCCTTACATGAAGGCTGTTAGCATCTGCCTCTGAATATATAGCTACGGTCTTTATGCCCATTTCTCTACAGGTTCTTATAACTCTAACCGCTATCTCTCCCCGATTGGCTATCAAAAGGCTTTGCATTTGGAATATTTTACTTCAAGAAGTGTCAGATTACTTTAATAGAGGCTGAAAGCCTGAATTACCAGAATCTTTTGCCCAGCGTATATTTTATATTATTGTTTACCCATGTACGACAGGATAATCATAAGAGGTGCTCGGCAGCACAATTTAAAGGATGTTAATCTTGATATACCAAAAAACAAGCTTGTGGTTATAACAGGTCCATCGGGCTCAGGAAAGTCCTCCCTTGCCTTTGACACCATATACGCAGAAGGTCAAAGAAGGTATGTAGAATCCCTTTCCTCTTACGCAAGGCAGTTCCTTGGGATTATGGAAAAGCCCGATGTGGATATAATAGAGGGCTTATCACCCGCCATAGCCATAGACCAGAAGACCACTTCAAAGAACCCAAGGTCCACCGTTGGTACTGTTACAGAAATATACGACTATATGCGTGTTTTGTGGGCAAACGTAGGAAAGCCCCATTGTCCAGAGTGTGGAAGGTTGCTTGAGGGCTTGTCTGCCCACGAGATACTGGAAAGGGTATGGGAGAGATATAAGTCAAGGCGTATAAGCGTGCTTTCTCCTTTGGTAAGGGGCAAAAAGGGAGAGTTCAGAGAGCTTTTTAAAGAGCTTGATAGGATGGGCTTTTCAAGGATAAAGGTGGATGGTGAGTATATGAGGATTCTTGAGGTACCACCTTTGGATAAGAACAAAAAGCATAATATAGACCTTGTGGTGGATAGGCTTACCCTTGAGGAGGAAGAAAGGGCAAGATTGCTAACCGCCATAGAAAAAGCTCTTGAGCTTTCCAAAGGGCTTTTGAAGATAGAAGACGTGGAAAAGCAAAAAGAAGAGATCTTTAGCGAAAGGTTAACATGCCCCGACCATGGCTTTTCCATAAGCGAGCTATCTCCAAGGCTTTTTTCCTTTAACTCTCCCTATGGAGCTTGTCCCACTTGCAAGGGTTTGGGTGTTAAATGGGAGGTAGATCCAAAGCTACTTATAGAAGAAAGGGAACCTGCAACAAATGCCTTTAGAATAACTGAGTCTGTTTATTTTGAATATCTAAAATATCCCATAGCTAACCTTTTGAGAAAGCTGGGCTATGATCCCCATACGCCCTTTGGAGACTTGCCAAGTGGTATAAGAAACTTTCTTTTGTACGGAGGTTCCATACAGGGAGGAAACTTTGAAGGTATTGTAAGACACCTTGAAAAGAGGTTTTTGGAGGAAGATTCAGAAAGGCTTAGAGAAGAGATAGGGGAGTTTATAAAGGAAAAGCCCTGTCCAGATTGTGATGGTGCAAGGCTAAAAGCGCAAGCCCTTGCGGTGCTTATAGAGGGAAAAAGCATATGGGATGTGGCAAAAATGCCCATAAGGGAAGCAAAGGAGTTTTTCCATAGCCTATATCAAAGGCTGGATGCAAAAAGCCTTTTGATAGCAGAAAGGCTTATAAAAGAGATATCCGATAGGCTTGGATTTCTTTTGAATGTGGGGCTTGATTACTTAGACCTTGCTCGCAGTGCCACCACCCTTTCCGGTGGAGAGATGCAACGTATAAGGCTTGCCACCCAGATAGGTTCAAAGCTTACGGGCGTTTTGTACGTGCTTGATGAACCATCCATAGGCTTACACCCAAGAGATACCACAAAGCTGATAAAAACACTAAGAGACCTAAGAGACCTTGGCAACACAGTGATAGTGGTGGAGCATGACCCAGAAACTATCCTAAGCGCGGACTGGATTATTGATATGGGTCCCGGGGCAGGAAAAGAGGGAGGTAGAGTGGTCTTTGAGGGCACTGTTGATGAAATGCTAAGGGATGAAAACTCCCTTACGGGCGCCTATCTTTCGGGAAGGCTGTCCATACCATTTCCCCAAAGTAGAAGAAAGCCAAAGGATAAATGGCTTAGGATAGTGGGGGCAAAGAAGCATAACCTTAAGAATATTAACGTGGAAATACCTGTGGGTTTGCTCGTTTGCATAACGGGAGTTTCTGGAAGTGGTAAATCAACCCTTATTTATGATATTCTTTGGCAATATGCAAAGGCACTTTTCTATGGCGGTAAGCCCGAAGTGGATGGCTTTGAAAAGATAGAAGGGCTTGAACACTTTGATAAGGTAATAAATATAGACCAATCACCTATAGGAAGGACTCCAAGGTCAAACCCAGCCACCTACACCAAAGTCTTTGACCACATTAGAGAACTCTTTGCCCAAACGCCAGAAGCCAAGGCAAGGGGCTACAACGCAGGAAGGTTTTCCTTTAACGTAAAGGGAGGAAGGTGCGAAGCGTGTCAAGGTGAAGGTGTAATAAAGGTGGAAATGCATTTTCTCCCCCCTGTTTATGTGCCTTGTGATGTTTGTAAGGGCAAAAGGTATAACCGAGAAACCTTGGATATTTTCTATAAGGGGAAGAATATAGCGGATGTTCTTGATATGACCGTGGATGAAGCCTATGAGTTCTTTATAAACATACCCATCATAGAAAGAAAGCTAAGGCTTTTAAAGGATATAGGGCTTGGTTATATAAAACTTGGGCAGCCTGCCACAACCCTTTCTGGAGGAGAGGCTCAAAGGATAAAACTTTCAAGGGAGCTTTCTAAAAAGGAAACGGGCAACACCCTTTACCTTTTGGATGAACCAACCACAGGCTTGCATATGGATGATGTGAAAAAGCTTATAGATATTCTCCAAAGGCTTGTGAAAAAAGGAAACACGGTGGCGGTTATAGAACACAACTTGGACATTATAAAATGTGCCGACTGGATAATAGACCTTGGACCAGAAGGAGGAGAAAAAGGAGGCTATGTGGTAGCGGTGGGACCACCCGAAGAGATAGCCAAAAGGGAAGAATCCTACACGGGACATTACTTAAGAAAGGTGCTGGAAAGAGAAGGCGTAAAAGCTTAGGGGTTTTGTATATTTGAAATCTATGATGCAAGTTGCCCTTATAGGAGCTTCAAAGGCAAACCAAGAGGAGTACCATATTGCCTACCAGCTTGGTAAAGAAATAGCTAAAAGGAGATGGATAGTGGTTTGTGGTGGAAGGGGTGGGGTTATGGAGGCGGTCTGTAAGGGTGCAAAGGAAGAAGGAGGTCTAACGGTGGGCATACTTCCCTCTTATGAAGGAGAGGAGGCGAACCCTTATGTGGATATAAAGATAAGGACTGGCATGAATTGGAACAGAAATCCCCTTGTGGTTGCCAGCGGTGATGTGGTGGTTGCCATAGGGGGAAGCTGGGGCACCCTATCGGAGATAGCCTACGCCCTTATACTGGGAAAGCCCATAATAGGCTACAAAACCCACCCCATAGAAGGAATATATCAGGCAAAGGACTTAAAGAATATTTTGGAGTTTTTAGAGGGGTGTGGCGGACAATAAGTATATTCTTAGGGCTAACAAGCCCCTATATACAACTTTTCACTCTGCGTATGATGTAAGATAATTTTTTCTAATGACCCTTAGAGAGCTTGCAGAATATTTCCATAGGTTGGAGCAAACCACAAGCAGGCTTGAAATGGCAGATATTCTCAGAGATCTGTTGGAAAGGGCAGAGGGAGAAGAAGTAGACAAGGTGGTTTATCTTACCCTTGGGGAGCTTATGCCCCCCTTTAGGGGTGTGGAGTTTGGTATATCGGAAAAGCTTGCAATAGAGGCCCTTTCAAAGGCTTGTGGTGTAAAGGTAAAAACCATAGAAGGCCTATACAAGGAAAGGGGAGACCTTGGAGAGATAGCCCAAGAACTAATAAAGTGGCAAGGAAGAAGCCTAAGCCTTTTAAAGGTTTATCAAGAGCTTCTTGATATAGCTCTTACAAGGGGTACCTTGGACAAGGTTATGAGGCTTATAAACCTGCTAAAGGGTCTTTCTGGCTTCGAAGCCAAGTATGCCATAAGGATAATAGTTGGAAAATTAAGGCTTGGTGTGGGTGATGCCACTATAATAGACGCCCTTTCTCTTCTTGCAGGCTACAAAGACCTAAAGCAAACCATAGAAAGGGCTTACAACCTTTGCAGTGATATAGGTTTGGTAGCAAAGAAGTTAAAGGAAGGAGGCATTTCTGCCCTTGAAGACTTTAAAATTCAAGTGGGTTATCCCATAAGGATGGCTTTGGCGGAAAGAGTTTCAAGTGCGGAAGAGATCATAAAAAAGCTTGGAAGGTGTGCCCTTGAGGTAAAGTACGACGGCTTTAGGCTTCAGGTACATAAAGAGGATCAAAAGGTGGAGATATACTCAAGGAACCTGGAGCGTATGACAGAGATGTTTCCCGATATAGTTAAAGGGATTTTAGAAGACCTTTCCTTTAAGTATGTTATCCTTGAGGGAGAAGCTTTGGCAATCAACGAAGAGACGGGGGAATTTTACCCCTTTCAGATAACCATTCAAAGAAAGAGAAAGTACGGTATTGAAGAATATTCAAAAGAGTACCCTCTAAAACTTTTTTGTTTTGACCTTTTGTATTTGGAAGGTGAAGACTACACGGTGAAGCCCTTTATTGAAAGGAGAAGGAAGCTTGAAGAGGTCTTAAGAAAGACAAATACCCTTAAACTTTCCGAGATGATAATAACAGACCAAGTAAAGGAAGTAGAAAACTTCTTTGAGGAAGCGATCACTCGGGGACTTGAGGGTATAATGGCAAAAAGACTGGATGCTCCCTATACCGCCGGCTCAAGGAACTTCAATTGGATAAAACTGAAAAGAAGCTATAAGGGATCCTTGGCAGATACCATAGACGTGGTAATACTTGGATATTATTATGGTAAAGGAGCTCGTTCAAAGCTCGGTATAGGGGGTGTTTTAGTAGGTGTATATGATCCTCAAAGGGACACCTTTAAAACGGTTAGTAAAGTAGGCTCTGGCTTTACAGAGGAAGAGTGGATAAAGCTTAAAAAACTCCTTGACGAGATAAAATTGGAGCACAAGCACGCACGAGTGGATAGCCTTATATCTGCCGATGTATGGGTAGAGCCCAGGTATGTAATAACCGTAAGGTCTGATGAGATAACTCGCTCCCCTTTACATACCGCTGGAAGGACTATAGAGGAGCCTGGTTATGCTTTGCGCTTTCCAAGAGCGGTAAGCTTTATAAGGGAAGATAAGGCTCCAGAGGATGCCAACACTGTAGAGGAGATAAAAAGGCTGTACGAACTTCAAAGAAAGGTATCCATTGAATAATGGCGGCGGGAGGACTCGAACCTCCGACCTGAGACTTATGAGATCTCCGCTCTAACCAGCTGAGCTACGCCGCCTACCTGATATATATTTTAATATCTCCTTATCACTTCTTCAACCAACAAACCCTCTTTTAGACCCCAATCGCTTACCCTTATACGATCCTTACCAAACAAAAGCATACTCCTATAAAAGATAACAAGACCAGGTATTATCACCCTTGCCCTTTTGGGCTCTATGTGGGAAAAGGTTGATATCCTATCTTTTTCTTTCATAGAGCTTAGAGTTTCAATCCAAAACATAAGCCTTTGTAGACTTATCTCCTTGCCATGGACATCTTGGCCCTTGTAGGGATAAATGCCGTACTCTATGGCTGCTATGGTGGTTATGGTGCCTCCAAGGCCGATAAGCTCATCACAAGGGCTTACCACCTGTTTTATCTCCTCATCAAGGAAGTTCTTTAGAGATTCAAGCTCGTAATTCTTTGGTGGGTCGCTTTTTATAAACTCCTCTGTAAGATTAACTATGCCAAAGGGAAGGGATTTAAGGTATTCTATTTGAAATCCGCTTCCGCACACAAACTCCGTTGAACCTCCTCCTTGGTCTATTATGCAAAACTTTCCCTTTGGCCTTAGGGAATAAGCCACCGACAAAAAGGCATATCTGCCCTCTTCTTCTGGTGTTATAACCCTTAGGTCAAGTCCTGTGGCTTCCTTTACTCTTTTGAGAAACTCCTGGGCATTCTTTGCCCTCCTTAGGGCTTCTGTTCCCACTATCTTTATCTTCCCCACTTCAAAGCTCTTTGCCTTTTCCACAAAACCCCTTATAACCTCTACGCTTTCCTCCATTCTATCTTCTCTTAATAATCCACTTTCCCTTAGGTCTGTAGCCAAAGCGGTTATCCTTCCTTCTTCGTGGAGTACTTGGAGGCTTTTGTTTAACTGCGCCACACTTAGCCTTATAGAATAAGAACCTACATCTATGCTGGCGATCTTCATGGGAATTATTGTAATCAAGGTGTGTGCCAGGTGAGAAATTTCTTTATAGGGACGTATGGATATGCCTTCTCTTACTCGGTAGCGCGGGTATTCTTGCCTGTGAGAAAAGGAGGGGCTAAAGGTCTGAACTACCGAATTTTTGTTCCTAAGGGGTTAAAATCCTCCTTAGTATTCAACTATCTCTGTGCCAACCCCTTCTTCTGTAAAAACCTCCAAAAGTATGGAATGGAAGGCTCTTCCGTCTATGATATGCACCTTTTTAACGCCCCTTTGTAGGGCTTCAAGGGCACCTTTAACCTTGGGAAGCATCCCTCCCCTTATAACATCTTGGGAAATCAACCTTAAAGCTTCCTCTTTTTTTAAAGTGGATATAAGCTTTCCTTCCTTGTCCTTTACACCTTCTGTGTCTGTTAGGAATATAAGCTTTTCTGCCCTTAGTGCCATGGCAATGTGGGAAGCGGCAAGGTCTGCGTTTATGTTATAAGCCTCCCCGTAATCTCCCACACCCACGGGAGCTATCACGGGTATGTATCCTTTTTCCATAAGGGTCTGCAAAAGCTCCACGTTTATGCTTTCCACTTGTCCTACATAGCCTATATCCTCCTCTGGCACCTCAAGGCCAAGAGACCTAAAGTACTCTTCTTTGTTTAGCTTTTTTGCCCTTATGAGTTGTCCATCCCTTCCCGAAAGACCCACTGCATATATATTCCTTCCACTGTACCTGTTTATCAAGGCTACAATATCCTTGTTTATATCCCCCGAGAGCACCATCTCAACCACATGCATGGTCTCTTCGTCTGTTTTTCTCATACCACCCACAAAGTGGGCTCTTACACCAAACCTTTCCAAAGTTTGGCTTATTTGTGGACCTCCCCCATGCACTATAACCACCCTTATACCCACATACCTCAAAAGCACCACATCTTTGGCAAAGCTTTCTCTAAGGGATTCGTCGGTCATGGCGGAACCGCCATATTTGATAACAAAGGTCTTTCCGTAGAACTCCCTTATATAAGGAAGGGCAGATTGAAGCACCTTTGCCTTTAAAACAATTTCCTCTACCATATCTTACTTACCTTTTCTAAGTCTTCTAACCTTTCCACATTAAAAACCCTTACATGTGGTGCCGTCTGTTGTATCAGCTTTGAAAGCACATTTTTAGGACCTATCTCTATAAAGGTGTCCACGCCTTCCTCCACCATCTGGAGCACGCTTTGATACCACTTAACGGAGGAAAACATCTGCCTATGGAGGTTTTCTCTTACCTCTGGTGCCATAAGGTGTGCTTTGGCTGTGTAATTTTGCACCAAGGGTATGCTTAGGTTTTTTATAGGTGTTTGGGCAAGCTTTAGCCTAAAGGCATCTGCTGCAGGCTTCATCAAAGAACAATGAGAGGGCACAGAAACTTTTAAGGGTATTACCTTCCCTCCCATCTCTTTGGCTATTTGGCTTGCCCTTTCTACCGCATCCTTTTCTCCAGATATGACCGTTTGCTCTGGTGAGTTGTAGTTGGCAGGTTCTACAATACCCACCTCTTGAGCTTTTTTGCAAGCCTCCTCTACCTTTTCCGGTGGAAGCTTTAAAACAGCAGCCATTGCCCCTTTTCCTTCGGGCACAGCCTCCTGCATATACTTTCCTCTAAGATGGGCAAGCCTTACCGCTTCAAAAAGTTCCACCCCACCAGCCACCACAAGGGCGGTGTATTCCCCAAGGGAATGACCTGCTACAAAATGGGGCTCTGGAAAGCCATGACTTTTTAGAACTTTATATATGGCAAGGCTTGTGGTAAGTATGGCAGGCTGTGTGTTTATGGTTTTATTGAGTTCCTCTTGGGGACCTTTAAAAATTATGTCGCAAAGGTTGTACCTAAGGGCGGTTTCTGCACTATGAAATATATCCGCCGCCTCGGAAAACTCCCTATAAAAGTCATAGCCCATACCTACATACTGAGAACCCTGGCCAGGAAATACGTAAGCTATTTTTCCCATAAGTTCTCTATTTTAACCCAACTCCTTAGCCTTTTCCCTCAAGAGTTCCCAACTCCACTATGTAGTTGGAAGGGGTTCCATTCCTCTCAAACCTTATATCTTTGGTCCCTTTCATCAGCCCTCTTCCTTGCATCTGCCTTCTAAAAACTCTTGACAAGCTAAAACTTTTATGCTATGATTTATTAAAATCCTTTTAAGGAGGGTACAGACATGAGCAAGAAGAGAGCACTTCTAACAAGCGCAGTTCTAAGCATGGCTGTGCTGGCAGCCTCTTGTGGCGGAGGCGGTGGCGGTACCACAAACGGTACCCAAAACCAAACCAATCAAACCAACGGCACTGGCACTGGC
>CALIUI010000085.1 GCA_938048815.1 uncultured Aquificaceae bacterium
AGATAGACGCCATTCTCTTTTATCTCTATCCTTGTGTTTTGCTTGCCTTTACAATTAGCCTGCCCTATGGAGTAAAGGTTTCCTTTTCTTTTCTCTGTCCACTTTAGTTGTAATTTCTTATAGGGCTTTCCATTGATGTGTCTTTTCTTTAGTTTCTCAAATAGAGCTCTACCACCAAAGATGACTTTTTTAGGATTTTCGCCTTTTTCTTTAGCAGAAGATAGAGTAGCCTGTGCTTTTATGACAGCGGAGTAAGAGTACCTTGAGTTAAGGCTGAAAAGGTTCTGGAGTTCTTTCCCTAAGTCCTTTATATCTTTACCTTCCAGAAGTCTTTTATAGGCGTATCTCTCGGCAGATGACCATCTTCTCATAAGGTCTTTTAGCAGGGCTAAGTCCTTGTTGTTAAGTAAGATGAGCTTAGAGCATATGGTTATTTTGCCCATCTTTTATGATTTTAGCATAGTTTAAATTGGAGTTTTTGAAACAGCCTCTCACAAGACCTTGACTTTTCAATAGCTCTTTTCAGGGCATATTCTGGCAAGCTTTCCCCAAACCATACCACATGAGGCCTTATTAAACCACCGCATTTTTTACAGGTAGGAGGAAGCTTTTCGTAATGGCTTTGGTAATCGTAGTAGATCGCAGAACATTTTAAACATTTAACCCTCCATATGTTCCCATGAAGCTCCACCATCCTTTTTGACCCAGCCTTTTGATGCAGACCATCCACGTTTTGGGTAATAAGAAAGAAGTTATCACCAAGCTTTTCCTCCAGCTTAACAAGGATCCTATGCCCTTCGTTGGGCTCAGCCTTGGCTATTATGCTTCTTCTCCAAAGGTACCATTCCCAAACAAGGGAAGGGTTTCTTTTGAAAGCCTCTAAGGTTGCAAGGTCTTCGGGCTTAAAGTTTTTCCAAAGGCCCTCTTTCCCCCTAAAGGTAGGAACCCCACTCTCGGAAGAGATGCCAGCGCCTGTAAGAACCACCACTCTCATGGAATAATATTTAAACCATGAGAAGTTTTTTTGCCCACATACCCAAAGAGCTGTGGAGGAGCTATCAGTGGCAAATACAAAGCCGTATAAAAACAAAGGAAGAGCTCAAAAGGTTTATAAATCTAAGGAAGGAGGAAGAAGAGGGCATAGACAAAACGGCAGGCAAGTATCCTATGGCAATAACTCCTTACTACCTTTCCCTTATAGACCCAAAAGACCCCAAAGACCCCATAAGGCTTCAAGCCATACCAAGAGCTGTGGAAGTGGATGAGGAAATACAAGCCCATGGAGAGGAGGATCCCTTTAGAGAAGAAGGAGAAATTCCTGGCCTTACCCACCGCTATCCCGACAGAGTCCTTTTCACCCTTACAAGCTTTTGTGCTGTTTATTGTAGGCATTGTATGAGAAAGAGAATATTCCAAGAAGGAGAAAGGGCAAGAACAAAGGAAGAGATAGACCAGTTTTTAGATTACTTAAGAGGGCGCGAGGAAGTTAGAGAGGTTATCCTCTCTGGCGGCGAGCCTCTTTCCGTAAGCAAAGAAAAACTTCAGTATATTCTTTCAAAGATAAGGGAGATTCCCCATGTGGAGATAATAAGGATAGCTACAAGGTTGCCCGTGCTGGCACCTCAAAGGTTCTTTGACGAAGACCTTCTTGACCTTTTGGAGAAACACTCACCCATATGGATAAACACCCACTTTAACCACCCCAAGGAAATTACCCAAGAATCCGCAGAGGCAATAGAGAAGCTTTTAAGAAGGGGCATACCTGTAAATAATCAAACGGTGCTTTTAAAGGGTATAAATGATAATCCAGAAACCATGTTGGAGCTTATGAGAGGCTTACTTAGGATAAAGGTAAGGCCCGTATACCTTTTCCACTGCGACCCTATAAAGGGGGCCATACACTTTAGAACCAATATAGAAAAGGGTATCCAAATCATGGAATATCTACGGGGCAGAATAGGCGGTATGGGCATTCCTATCTATGCCCTTGATCTACCGGGAGGAAAAGGGAAAGTACCTATAAGTTCCAACTACTTAATCCACCAAGAAGGAAGTAAATATATATTTAGAAGCCCTTTTGGCGATAAGGTGGAGTATTATGTGGAAGTCTTTTAGAGTCCTTATACGATAAAGCATTAGTCCAAAGAGGCTCCATAACTCTGTGGATGTCCCAAGAAGCCTTATCCCTATGGTTCTCCAATAAACCAACATGGCTATAGAAACTATGCTTATAGTTTAAACTGGATAACAGAAGAACAGAAGGCTTTATAAAATCCATCCTTGACATCCTAAAATTAGACCTTCCAATCCCAGACCACACCACCATATTTTGTAGGGGTAGAAAGCTAAATATACAGCGTAATTGTGTGAGTAGTAGGCTGGATGAGATGCGTAGAGTGGGGTTATTGATTTGGTGTTGAATATCTTTTTATGCACCAAAGCCGCTTCCAGCCTGTATTTTATCGCAGGCAGGGGTGCCTGCGCCACCAATAAAAGGGGATTTTTCACTCAACACGTAATAATGCTATAATAAAGCACTATGCTTGGTAAGTACAATCCCTACTTAGAGTATAAAAACAACGAACTTTACCTTGAAGGTGTTTCTTTGAAGGCCCTTGCGGAGGAGTTTGGCACCCCCCTTTATGTGTACAGTGGAAGCTATATAAGGGACAGATTAGGAGCATACAAGACGGCCTTTCCATCTGCCCTGATATGCTATGCGGTAAAGGCAAACTTCAACCCCTACATTATAGCCTTGGCTAAGGAAGAGGGAGCTGGCGCAGACATAGTTTCCGGTGGTGAGCTCTTTGCCTGTTTAAAGGTTGGTATGGACCCTTCCAAGATAGTGTACGCAGGAGTAGGCAAGACGTTAAAAGAGTTAGAGTATGCCATTGAGTCAGACATTCTTATGTTTAACGTGGAATCTTTTATGGAATTGGACGTATTAAATGAAATAGCTGGGAGATTAAAGAAAAAGGCACGCATAGCCATAAGGGTAAACCCCGACGTAGACCCCAAAACCCATCCCTACATATCCACAGGTATGAAAAAAAGTAAGTTTGGGGTTGATATAAAAACGGCAAAGAAGGAATATGAATATGCCGGAAGGCTTAAAAATCTTGAGGTGGTTGGTATTCACTGTCATATAGGATCTCAGATCCTTGATGTATCTCCTTACATAGAGGCTTCTCAAAAGGTGGTAGAACTGTACTATGAGCTTTTGAAGATGGGCTTTGATATACAGTACCTTGACCTTGGGGGTGGGCTTGGTATAAAGTACAAACCAGACCAGTCAAACCCGGAACCTATAGACCTTGCAGAAGCCATAGAGCCTGTTATAAAGGATGTAAAGGCGCAGCTTATCCTTGAGCCGGGCAGATCTATCGTGGGCAACGGGGGAATACTTTTAACCCAAGTCCAGTTTGTAAAAGACAAAGGTCATAAGCATTTCTTGATAGTGGATGCGGGTATGAACGACCTTGTAAGGCCTGCCATGTACGAAGCCTACCATCATATCGTGCTCCTTGAAAAGAAGGAAAGAAGCTACATAAAAACCGACGTGGTAGGTCCAGTATGTGAAACAGGAGATTTCCTTGCCCTTGACAGGGAGCTACCTTTGGTAGAAAGAGGAGAATACTTGGCGGTGCTTTCTGCGGGAGCTTATGGATTTGCCATGTCCTCCCACTATAA
>CALIUI010000086.1 GCA_938048815.1 uncultured Aquificaceae bacterium
CCTTTCATTTGTAGTATTGGTAAAGAGGTTTGGAAAACCAAAGAGGCAGGGCTTCCTACAGATGATCTTATGGGTGAGGGTGAGGCAAGGGGAATTTTAATGGAAGCTTTAACTGGTATAACCTTAGCTTTAGCAGGAGGAGATTTGCTTATTATGAGGCATCCTAAGGCTATAGAACTTTGCAAGAAGCTTTTTAAAAGTTTAAGAGCCCTTTAGAGAGATAAAAGATTGTTAGAGGGGGGAAGGAAATATGTCAAAAATTATAGCACAAGCAGCCATAAGAGGAGCTCACAAAATTGTAGAGAGGGCCTTTGAAAAGTACGAAGAGGCTGTGAAAAAGTTTGGTAAAGAGGCTGAAATTGGATTTCCCAATACTGCCTATTATCTTCCCATTATTTATGCCATTTTGGGCTATCCGGTTAAAAAATTAGGGGATTGTGAGGAGGTGCTTCATGAGGCTAAACGGCTTCTTCCAGAAATACCTTCTGAGAAGACTTGGCTTCCCTATTTAGGTCCAGCCCTTGATGCTGGAATGGCTACCTTTTTTGCAGAAGAAATTATAGAAGCCATAAAATATTTAGAAGATCCCAATGTGTATACGAAAACTGAGGAGCCCTTGGAGGGCAATCTTTGGTTAGGGGCAGCAGATGATGTGATTTTTAGGAAGAGGGGAGTAGAGTTTGTTGATGGTACTGCACCTGGTTTTGCTGCAATTCTTGGCTCACCACCCGATAAAGAAACTGCCCAGAGAATAGCCCAGGAGCTCTTAGAGAAAAATCTCTATGTCTTTATGCATGATCAAACTAATGGCTTGTATATGGCCTATTTGCTTAAAGAGGCTGGGGTGCAGCTTGGTTGGCCAACCAGGTTGATTCCCTTCGGACCAGATTATACTTCTGTTGTCTTTGCGATTGGTTTTGCTTGTAGGGTTGCTATGTCCTTTGGTGGTATAAAACCAGGAGATTATTTAGGAAATCTTTTATATAATAAGGATAGAACTTTTGCTTTTGCTATAACCTTTGGTTCGGTATCAGATGAATGGTACGCTAATGGAGCAGGGGCCATTAACTGGGGTTTTCCTGTGATTTCTGATTGGGATATTCCAGAGATAAAACCCTTTGGGGTTTGCACCTATGAGCATGTGGTTTCTCGAGTTCCGCATACCGAGATTGTGGACAGGGCAGTGGAAGTAAGGGGTTTAAAGGTTACTGCTATTAAGCTTGATATACCGGTTTCCTATGCTCCAGCTTTTGAAGGTGAAAGGGTAAGGAAGGATGATTTGTATTTAGAATGTGGAGGTGGTAGATCTCCAGCGGTTGAGCTTTTACTTTCAGCTCCCTTAGAGGAGGTTGAGGATGGAAAAATTGAGGTAATTGGGCCTGAAATTAGTGATGTTGAAAAACTTGGTATTAAGGGACCTCCCTATGTTTTGCCTTTTGCTGTGGTAGTGAAAGTAGCAGGAGTTAATATGCAAGAGGATTTTGAGGCTATCTTGGAGAGACAATTTCATCATTTGGTTAACTATGCCCAGGGAATTATGCATGTTGGGCAGAGAAATATCATGTGGTTAAGATTTAGCAAACAAGCTGTGGAAAAGGGTTTCAAGTTTGAACATATTGGACGTATTCTCTATGCCAAATTAAGACAGGAATATGGAGCCATTGTGGATAAGTGTCAGGTAACTATATATACAATAGAGGACAAGGTTAGAGAAATTATAGAGTTTGCTAAAAGTGTTTATGAAAGAAGAGATGCAAGATTAGCAGGGCTTACCGATGAAAGCGTAGATGTCTATTATTCTTGTACTTTGTGTCAGAGTTTTGCCCCAAACCATGTATGTGTTATAACTCCTGAGAGGGTAGGAGCTTGTGGAGCCTATAATTGGCTGGATGGGAAAGCTGCTTATCAGATTAACCCTACAGGTCCTAATCAACCTATCCCTAAGGGTGAACTTCTAGACGAGAGATTAGGGCTTTTTACAGGGGTGAATGAGTTTGTAAGGCAAGCTTCCCGTGGTGCAGTTGAGAAGGTGAGCTTATATAGCATACTTATAGATCCTATGACAGTTTGTGGTTGTATGGAGGGAATAGCAGCGTTTCTACCCTCTATTAATGGAATTATGATTGTTAACAGAGATTATATGGGAATGACTCCTACAGGGATGAAATTCTCGACCTTAGCTGGTATGGTAGGCGGTGGGCAGGTGACTCCAGGATTTATGGGAGTTTCCAAACACTATATAACTTCTCCTAAATTTTTGTCCGCTGAAGGTGGGCTTCTTAGGGTAGTTTGGATGCCAAAAAATTTGAAGGAAGAGCTTAGAGAAAAATTACAAAAGAGGGCTGAAGAATTGGGGTATCCAGATTTAATTGATAAAATTGCAGATGAGACTGTAGCCACCACGGAAGAGGAGGTTAGAGCTTGGGTGGAAAAGGTGGATCATCCGGTATTGGATCTACCACCCTTGATGTAAAAATTTTCGAAGGAGGATGCATAGATGGGGCTTACGGGAATTCAAATTCTGGGGAAATTACCTAAGAAAAATTGTAAAGAGTGCGGGTTCCCTACCTGTATGGCTTTTGCTATGAAGGTAGCTGCAGGCCAGGCGGAAATAACCGCTTGTCCTTATGTAGATCCTAAGGTAGTTGAAGAAATTGCTGAAGCTACAGCTCCACCGATAAGAACAGTCAAACTTGGAGGAGGAGATTACTCTTATTCTATAGGAGGTGAAACGGTTCTCTTTAGGCATGAAAAGCGCTTTGAAAATCCTCCTTTGATAGGTACCTATATTACAACCCAAATGGATGATGCAGAAATTAGCAGGAGAATTGAGCTCTATAAAAAGTTTCAGTGGGATAGAGTGGGTATAAAACTTAACCCTGAGGTTTTATGGATTGAGGGGAATGGAGATGAAGGTAAGTTCTTGGGGTTGGTAAAAAGAGTGAGAGAAGAGCTTCCTCAAATTGCCTTGGTCTTATCTGCCAGCACTTCTGCTTTGGAGAAGGCTATAGAGCTTTGTGGGGAATTTAAGCCCTTGCTATATGGGGCAAAGGAAGAAAATATAGAGGAAATGATTAGGCTATCAAAGGAAAAGGGGGTTCCGCTTACTTTAGTAGGTAAATCCTTAGATAATCTCGTTGAGCTTGCTGAAAAGGGAATACAAGCAGGGTTAAAGGACTTAGTTCTGGATTCAGGGGCTTTGAGTGTAAGGGAACTTTTGGAAGACTTAGTGATTATGAGGAGAGCAGCCATCAAGAAAAGATTTAAGCCCTTCGGTTTTCCAGTAATAGCCTTTCCTTATAGATATACAGAGGACTATACTTTAGAGTCAGCCTTAGCTGGTCTCTTGATTGCCAAATATGCCAGTGTAATCATCCTCTCAGATCTAAGGGCAGAGAGTCTTTTTAATTTGTTGGTAGAGAGAATGAATATTTTTACCGATCCTCAGAAGCCCTTGGTAGTTGAAGAGGGCATCTATCCAGTAAATGGTCCAGATGAATACTCACCAGTTGTGAT
>CALIUI010000087.1 GCA_938048815.1 uncultured Aquificaceae bacterium
TCATCTATGATGCAGAAGAGTGCTATAATATACTGGTGATTTATGTTTGACATGGTGACACCTCCTTCTCTTTTATCTTAAGGGAGAAGGAGGGCTTTTTCAGTATCTCTGAACAGATTGAAAACTAGCAATTTGGGTTTAAAAAATTAAGGCAGTGGTGAATAAATCCGTTAAAGGAACTTCGGGGAAACCCTTGATATTCCTATCTTATAAGTCAATTGGCAAGCTTATAAGCTGGAAAAATGTTATTGATTGTAGCACTTTGGAAAATTTATGCACCAACGCCTATATACACACCGGGTGAGAAAGTCAAAAAAAGCCCAGACACAAGCCCATCAATAAGAAGAGGCAGTAGGGCTATAAATAAGTATGGGATGTTGATGGTGGAGTTATTGCCATAGGGAAGGGTGGTATATGAGTTGAAAAGGAGAAGGCAGGTGGTGTAAGGCTTTGACTTGTGTGCTTGTATATGCATATGCTTATGCTATTGGATATAGCTTTTATGGGAAGTTTGTTTGATGACGCCTAATTTCTCACCCAGCGTATATTTTCTACTATAATTTAAACCGATGGAAGTTTTTGTATTGGATACGAGCGTTTTTACAAACCCAGATATATACACCCAGTTTGAAAAAGACCAGATAGGAGCTATAGAAAACTTTATATCCTTGGCTACCCACACACGCCTAAGCTTTTACATGCCCACATCCGTTTATGAGGAATTTACCAAGATGTTGGAGTTGGGGAGTCTAAAGCCAAAGTTTGAACTTGCAGTAAGAATAAGGTCTCCGAGAAGGTTTAACCTTATGGTACCTGCAGAGTTTTTGTATGAGTTTATAGAAGAGGTGCGATATAGGATAAACAAAGGGCTAAGGATAGCAGAGGAACATACAAAAGAAGCAGGTAAGCTAAAGGAGGAAGATGTGGGAAGGCTTATAAACAAACTCAGGGAAAAGTATCGTGAAGCCCTAAGGGCCGGTATCATAGACAGCAAAGAAGACCTTGATGTGCTATTGCTTGCCTATGAGCTTGATGGTATATTGGTTTCTGGTGATGAGGGACTAAGAAGCTGGGCGGATAAGGTGGGCATAAAGCTTATAGACCCAAAGGGCTTACGCCTTATACTTGAAAGCTATACCATAAGGTCTTAGTCTATTATAGACCCACCGCCCAAAACATGTCCCAAAAGCCCCGTCATGTTTAGAAAGACCTTTTCAAACTCCAAGATCCAAAAGTCTCTCTTTTTATCTAAGGACAACATATTCACCTGTATATGCGTGGAGGCATGTTTTATCTGTTCTAAAAAGAATAGAGCTCTATCTTTACTTCTAAACCTACATCGGAAAACCCTATACACTTTCCCTTCTTTCTTTGCCATATCACAAGCCTCAAAAAGGCCTTCAAGAAAGGCCTTACCCAACTCCTCATAAAGCTTCTCCTCTTTGTTAAGCTTTTCCTCTTCTACAAAAAGGGCAAGCCTCAAAAGCCTGTTGGTGTAATAATCCGCAGGAAGACCAAGCATGTTAAGGGATGTAATCCTTATATCATTAAGATTTGCATAACTGGTTATATATTTGACTCGCTTATCCCTTTCTGAATCTTCTTTCAAGACCACTCCCTCTCTTTTTTCTTCATTGAGCCTTTTCAAAAGCTTTTTTAAGTCTTCCACCTGTGCAGGAGTATATAGACCATACCTTTCTACACTTGGAAGGTTAAATTTCTCTATGATCCTTTGTTTTTCCCTGTAGGGCAAAAAGCCCTGCCTGTTTTTTTGCATTATATCAAAGAGAAAAAAGGCTATGTCCTCTTTAACGTAGGGTGGTGATTCCTCCACGTAGGGATTTTCTGGACCCGCCACTTCCACACAGAGGACAAGGTCTGGATATTCCTCAAAAACCTCCAAGCTTATAAAATCCCTTATCCTATCGGTGGTAAAGGCGCATACATAGCCTCCTCTGGTTAAAGCATACACCTCTCCTTTGTGTATAAAGATCCTAACATTGTAGCCATCCACCTTTTCTTCCACCCAAAAGGGATCCTTAAACTGCTCCTTTATTCCTGTGGAAAGTTGGAATATCCTACCTATGTGGGGATAGCCCCAGATTACAGTATCTTTGAAGATAACTGTACCCCTTGGTATCTCCTTAAAATCGTCGGTAAAGCGTAGGTATTCTAAATCTCCGTAGGCTTCACTCCTTATCTTATTTTTTTTGAGGGCATCCTTTAGAAGTTCTTGAGGTACCATCGGTATGATTATATTATCCCTAAACACGCTTGGTGAAAATTGCACATAGGGGATCAATTGATCAATCAAAAGGGGCTTTGGTGAATAGCTCCATAGGAGATGTCTTTTGGGAAACTTTGACCTTCCTGTTTGAGAAGCTAATGAGATATGCCCGTTTAGAGTTTGGGAATATGATAATGAAGTATAATATGGTTTAGGAGGTTTATATGTTTGAAGGTTTTGAGGAGCTAACAGATAAAGACTTTTACCAGAAGGCTATGGCGGGGGAAAAGCCTGCTGTGGTTTTGCTTACCACTCCAGAGAACTCCTATAACCACAGCCTTTACCACCTTCTTGTGAAATACCAAAAGATATACGGCGATAAGGTAAACTTTTACTGGCTTGATGTAAGTAAGAATACAAGCGCGGAGGACCTGGGGGTTTTCAGCTTTCCCACGGTCCTTTACTTTAGGGATACTATGGAACTGGAAAGGCACGATTATATACCTTCCGAGGAGGATGTGCATAAAGCCATAAGGAGATTGCTAAGGCTATGAGGCTTTTGTGGGCCCCTTGGAGAAGCCAGTACGTGGAAAAGGTAGACGAGCAAAAGGGTTGTTTTTTGTGCGAGGCAGTTTCTCAGCCCGAGGAAAAGTTAAGGGATTTCCTTGTGCTTTATAGAGGAAAGTACTCCTTTGTGATCTTTAACAAATACCCCTATAACCCGGGACATCTTATGGTGGCACCCATAGGACATATTGGAGACTATCTTTTGCTTGATGGGGAAACCATCCAGGAGATGCATAAACTAACAAAGATAGCTTTACAGGTAATAAAGGAAATAATGAAGCCCCACGGGATAAACATGGGCTATAACCTTGGTAGGGCAGCTGGGGCAGGTTTGGAAACTCATATACACCTTCATATAGTGCCCAGGTGGTTTGGGGATACCAACTTTATGAATACCCTTGCAGATGTAAAGGTTATCTCTCAAGATCTTTATGATCTTTATGACAGGATGAAGCCTCTTTTTGAAAAGTTTTTGAATGCTTGAGGTAAAAGACCTAAGGCTTTGGTACGGCGATAGGGGGATTTTAAAGGGAATAAGCTTTTACCTTATGGAGGGGGAAGTTTTGTGTCTTGTGGGAGAATCTGGCTCTGGCAAAAGCTCCATCCTTCTTTCCATTATGGGCTTATTGCCAGAAAATGCCAAAATAAGTGGCTCTATAAAGTTTCAAGGAAAGGAGCTTGTGGGACTTTCGGAAAGGAAATATAGAAGTATAAGGGGAAGGCATATATCCATGGTCTTTCAGGAGCCTTCAGCCTACCTTGACCCCCTTTTTAAAATAGGCACTCAAATAGAAGAAGCCTATAGGGCACATTTTAAGGGTGGAGAAGTTAAAAGGATTGTATTAGAAACTCTTAAAAAGGTAGGTATACGGGATGGGGAAAGGGTCTATAACAGCTATAGCCATCAACTTTCTGGCGGTCTAAGGCAAAGGGTTTGCATTGCCATAGCCACCGTATGCAATCCCAAAATAGTGCTTGCGGACGAGCCAACCACAGCCTTGGATGTATCCCTTCAAAGCAGGATATTGAGGCTTTTCAGAGATATGAAGGAAGAGGGCAAAAGTGTTATATTGGTGACCCACGACTTTGGCGTGGTGGCGGAGGTGGCAGATAGGGTAATAGTTTTAAAGGATGGAGAGATTGTAGAGGAGGGCAATACCTTTGATATCTTTGACAATCCAAGGCATCCCTACACGCAAGAGCTTTTAAGGGCTATTTAGAAAAGAGATACTTTTCAAGCCCGATCAAGATCTTTTCTGGAGAAACTTCATAGCTTCCCCTTTGCAACTGATCCTTTATGCCTTCTACCTTCCTGTTAAGGTCTTCATAATCCGCTTTTTGAGTATTCCTTAGCTCTTGTGGGATCTCAACCTTTACTGCCTCTTCCCTTTTCTCCTGCGCTTGGGTTTTCTTCCTTTCCTCTACATCTGCTATATAGCCTATGATCCTTTGGAGTTCTGCCCTTTCAATCATAACTATATTATCGGAAATTTACGAAAAATTTTCAACCCAAATTGCTAGTTTTCAATCTGTTCAGAGATACTGAAAAAGCCCTCCTTCTCCCTTAAGATAAAAGAGAAGGAGGTGTCACCATGTCAAACATAAATCACCAGTATATTATAGCACTCTTCTGCATCATAGATGACA
>CALIUI010000088.1 GCA_938048815.1 uncultured Aquificaceae bacterium
TTCTGGCGAGCCACACCGGCCGCATCTGCAGCAGCGTAGCATCACCAGTGACACATAAAACTTAATATCCTTGGCTCAAAAGCCATCTTTACCCTCCTCTTTATATTTCACTTACCTTTCTCTCCTCAGCCTCTTCACTTTCCCTTTCCTCTCTTTTGAAGCCTCTTAATTGCTCAAGAATTGCCTCTGAGGTGAATCCTCCCACATCAATGGCAAAAACTGGACAATGGGATGCACAAACCCCACATCCCTTACAAGCAGCCTTTATTACCTGAGCCTTTCTTCTCTTTTCTACCTTTACCATCTCAATAGCAGAGTAAGGACAAACCTCAGCACAAATGGCACATCCAATACATTTTGCTTCATCTACACTGGCAATGATTGGAGGCACTTCCACAAAACCTTTTGCCATAGGCGAAGCTGCTTTGCCAGCACCAGACCTTGCCTGTGCCAAAACCTCCGTTAAGGGCTGTGGACTATGGGCAAGCCCTACCACAAAGACCCCATCTGTTGCAGTCTCAACAGGTCTTAGCTTAACATGTGCCTCTAAGATAAATCCTTCTTCCGTTGTAGGAAGCTTTAACATATTTACAATCTCTTTTGATTCCTCTGGTATAATTCCCACAGACAAAACACAGAGATCTGCTCGAAGCTCTAATTCCTCCTGCGCATAAACATCCCAGACCCTAACTAAGGGTTTTTTATTCCTCATCTCAACCCTTGGTCTTCTCTCCTCAGGAAATCTAATAAAACGAATGCCCTTCTTTCGCGCCTCTAAATAATACTTCTCATAAAATCCATAAGCTCTCATTTCCGTAAAAAGGATATAAACTTCCGTCTCTGGGCTTAGCTCTTTTATCCGTAGGGCATTCTTCAGTGCCTGTATACAACACACTTTACTACAGTGTTTCAGTTCCTCACCCCGAGACCCTGCACACTGGATTATGACTACTCTGTTAGGAAAACCTTTTTTAATGCCCTTAGCCAATCTCTCCTCAAGTTCAAGCTGAGTGATCACCCTTTGTCCATCCAAGGGATAACCCTTTGGGCGATATTCCTTACCCCCTGTTGCCACAATTACCACTCCATGGTTTATGATCTCTGAAGCGTCTCCAACCCTTAAAGTACTGGTATAATTACCAACATATCCAGAGATATTCTCAATAATAGTCTCTGTATAAACCTTTATCTTAGGATGATTCCTTACCCGCTCGATTAATTGATTTAAATACTCTTTGGGGTCCTCTCCCGTTATAAGAAACTTTAATTTCCTCAAATTACCCCCAAGTTCTTTCTCCTTTTCCACTAAAAACACATCAAATCCCTGCTCAGCAAGAGAAAGAGATGAGAGAAGCCCAGATGCTCCTCCACCAATCAGTAAGGCAGAAGGTGTGACCTTAACCCTTTGAAGCTCTAAAGGCATAAGCCTCCTTGCCTTGGCTACTGCCATTCTCACTAAATCCTTGGCCTTCTCTGTAGCCTTAGCTGGATTATCAGGATGAACCCAGGCACACTGATCCCTAATATTGGCCATTTCAATTAAAGCTAAATTGAGCCCAGCTTCCCTCAAAGTATCCTGAAAAAGAGGCTCATGAGTTCTCGGAGTACAGGCAGACACAACAATTCTATTTAGTCTATGCTTTTTTATTTTTTCTTTCAGTTGATCTAAAGAATCTTGGGCACAAGCATAGAGAATGTTTTCTGATAAAACTACTCCAGGTAGGGTCTTTGCATAATCCCTTACAGCTTTTACATCAACGACCCCTGCAATATTAACTCCACAATGGCAGACAAACACACCAATCCTTGGTTCACCACTCATTAGCTCTATATCCTCTGGGGGATACTCTTTAACTACCGTGGCACTCCACCTTCCTTCGGAGAGTAACTCCGAAGCTAAAGCAGCCCCTCCTGAGGCTTGTATTACACTCTCCGGAATATCCTTTGGTCCCTGCAAGGCACCCACCACATAGATCCCCGGCCTACTTGTCTCAAGAGGTGATAGATAATTGGTTTTAACAAACCTAAACTCATTTAACTCCACACCAAAAATCCGAGAAAGCTTCTCTACATCCTTAGGGGCAGAGAGCCCCACAGATAAAACAACCAAATCAAAATATTCCCTTCTTACTGCACCTGCCTCATCTACATAGTTGATCGCTAATTTTCCATCTACCTTATCAATCTTTCCCGGCCTTGCTCTAATAATTCTAAAACCGTGTTTCTCTACTGCATTCTTAAAGGATTCATCAAAACCTTTACCCTGTGTCCTGATATCCATAAAAAATAAACTAATCTCAGCTTCTGGTTCATGCTCCTTGATCACCGAAGCCTGCTTTACAGCATACATACAACATACACTGGAACAATAAGGCTGATTACAGCTCAAATCCCTTGAACCCACACATTGAATATAGGCTATTTTTTTAGGGTGTCTAAAATCTGAAGGTCTTATCACCTCTCCTTCTGTTGGGCCTGAAACACAGGTTAGTCTCTCCATCTCAATACTATGCACCACATCACTGTATCTTCCATATCCAAACTTCTCCAAAGCCTCCCTTGGAACACTCCCAAAACCTGTAGCCAAAATAATAGCCCCTACCTCTAAAGTTCTTGTCTCAGGCTTTTGATCAAAATTAATGGCTTTAGGGCCACAAACATTAGCACAGAGCTGACAGGTCTCATGGTTTAATCTCAAACAGACCTCTGGATC
>CALIUI010000089.1 GCA_938048815.1 uncultured Aquificaceae bacterium
AGATATAGAGATAACAGAAGAATCTGTGATAAAAGACACGGATAAGGCTTTAAAGGTTCTTAAAATGTTAAAAGAGTATGGATTAAAGATAGTTCTTGATGATTTTGGAGTTATGTATTCTTCTCTTTCCCTTCTTTCCAACTTTCCCATTGACCACCTAAAAATAGACAAATCCTTTGTGGATAGGCTGGGTACAGATGAAAAGAGTTCAAAGATAGTGTTAAACCTTATAAACATGTGTAGAGCCCTTGGTATAAAGACCATAGCGGAAGGTGTGGAAAGAGAAGAACAGGCTAATTTGTTAAGGGAGATGGGCTGTGATTATATTCAGGGCTTTTATTTTAGCAAGCCTATGCCACTAGAAGAACTTTTGAAGCTTTTATAAAATTGTTCCCCATCAGAAGCCAAAGGTCATTGGGATGTCCATATTAACATCTTTAACTTCCTTTATCTCTGGGAATCGGTTTTTTAAAGCCCTTTCTATTCCAGCCTTCAGAGTTAACACCGACATACCACAACCCGAACAAGCACCTATCATCCTAACCAAAACGGTGCCATCCTCCTTTATATCCACCAGCTCCACATCACCCCCATCAAACCTAAGGGCTGGCCTTATCTCATCCAGTACTGCTTCTACCTCTTCCCAAGTGGGCATAGCCATCTTAAACCTCCTTTTAAGCCTTAAACTATAAATATTATGGAAGAGGGAAAGACCATCCATGATGAAGATCAATACGTTATCATAGGCAAGATAAAGGATACCTATGGGTTAAAGGGCGAGCTAAGGGTAGATCCCTATTTAGAAAGCAGACATTGGAAGAAACTAAAAAGGATCTTTCTAAAGCGCAGGGGGGGAGGTTATGTGCCCTTTCCCTTGGAGTTTGTAAAGCTTCATGATAAGGATGTAGTTTTGCGTTTTGAAGGCTATGAGCATATAAGTCAGGTAGAAGGCTTTAAGGGTGCCAAGATATTCCTTCCAAAGGGAGAGCTTCCAAAAAGGGGAAAGGATGAATATTATCACTTTGAACTTTATGGGCTTGATGTATATACGGAAGGTGGGAAGTTTATAGGGAAGATAACAGGTGTGTTAGAACAAAAGCCCTACGACCTTTTGGAGATAGAAGATGGGAAGCTTTACATACCTTTTGTAGGGGCTTTGGTAAAAAAAATAGACCTACAAAAGGGAAAGGTTATAGTGGATGAGGTCCTCTCGGAGCTTTAGTGTCTTTTTGTCCATGTTATGGAGCCAAAGTGTATCTCCATACTTGCCTGACCTATGGCTTCCGATAAAGAGGGGTGAGAGTACATGGCTTTGGAAAGAAAGTCTGCCTTAAGGCCTGCCTTCATTACGTGCATCACCTGATGCAAAAGCTCACCCGCATGGGGTCCAAGTATATGACAGCCCAAAAGCCTTCCCTCTTCATCTGCCACTATCCTAACAAAGCCCTCATTTTCTCCATCATCCATAGCCTTTGGATTGGGAACAAAAGAAACAACACCCACTTTTATATCATAGCCTTCTTCTTCCGCTTGGTCCTCCGTTAGTCCAACGCTGGCAATTTCATAAGCGGAGTATATAATCTTGGGAACCATTCTTTCGTCCCTTTTCATATCCCTTTCTCCAAGCATATGGCTTATGGCTACCTTTGCCTCGTACATAGATTTATGGGCAAGCATAAGGGGTGAGGTGATATCACCGCAGGCGTATACGTTGGGTATTGTGGTTTGACAAAACTCATTTACCTTTACAAAGCCTTTTTGATCTTTTTCTACGCCCACCTCTTCCAAACCTATGCCCTCTGTGTTTGGCTTTCTTCCTACTCCAAGGAGTATAAGGTCTGCCCTTATCTCTTCTCCGCTTGAAAGTATAGCCCTTATGCCTCCCTCAAAGGGCTCCCAGCTTTGCAAAGTAGTTTTTAACCTTATATCTACACCAAGCTTTTTTAACTTCCTTGCCAAGTACCTTGAGGATTCTTCTGGTATATCGGGAGAGGGTAAAAGCCTATCCTTTAGCTCCACAAGAACCACTTCCGAACCGTACATCTTGAATATATAAGCAAACTCCACACCAACGGCACCACCGCCCAATATTAGAACTTTCTTGGGAAAGTCCTCAAGACTCCAAATTTGGTCTGTGTCATAAACATACCTTCCGTCGGGTACAAGATTGCCAAGGCAAGTAGTAGAAGAGCCCGTTGCCAAAAGTATGTATTTAGCCTTTATTTCCTCTCCCGAAGGTTCTACAAGCACTGTGTTTTTATCCTTCAGCGCTCCCTTACCATAGAAGATGGGAATACCCAAATGCTGAACGAATTTTTTAAAGTTTTCCCTGATGTTGATAACCACCCGATCCCTGCCCTCCTTTAACTCTTTCATGTTCAAGTTATAGCCCTTTAAAAGAATGCCGTAGTCCTTTAGCTTCTCAAACTTATCTAGCATGTAGGCACCGTGCCTCATATACTTGGAGGGAATACAGCCCCTGTTTAGGCAATTGCCTCCCACCATCTCTGGGCTTAGTTCCACCATGGCAACCTTCATACCCCTTCTGTGGGCATAGAGGGCTCCTTCGTATCCACCGCTTCCTACTCCAACTATAACAAGGTCATACATCTTTCCTTTTCCTCCTTTCTTTGTATATTGCCTGCCTGCACTGGCTTATTATGGTTCTGTATTTATAATAAACGGAGGGTATATGGATGGGGAGTTTGTAATACCTTTGGAGCATAAGCATTATCTCCTCCGTTGTCAAATATCTGTGATTTCTGATCAAGCCTTTTATATACTTTACTATACGAGTTTCCTTCATGAGCTTTGGATATTTTATAATACGTTAGGTGAAAATTATAAAGATTTAGGCTTCCAGCCTGTTTTTTATCGCAGGCAAGGATGCCTGCGCCACTGGTAAAAAGGAAGATTTCTCACCCGGCGTATAGAAATTCTAATATAATCATGTAATCCTTGCCGTTTTTTTGTTTATAATAAAAAGGGATGAAGAGGGGGTTTCTATTTATCACTTCATGCTTGATCTTTTCTTGCACGCCTACCGTTAGGCAAGCGATTTTGCCAAAGACCTTCCACCAGATACAGGTAGTGCAAAAGGGCAATTATTACTTCTCCGAAGAGGAAGAAAAGTTTATACAAAAGGAAGCCCAAGCCTTTGGCATTCCAGTGCCCGATAGACAAGAGATAAAAAGATTTATAGATTACTATTTAGCAAACAAGCGAAGCCTTGAGCTTGCCTTACAGAGGGCTAACTACTACATGCCCATCATAAAGCCCATAATCCAAAAACATGGCTTGCCAGAAGAACTTGCCCTACTTCCCGTTATTGAAAGCGCCTTTAACAACTTTGCAGTATCAAGGTCTGGAGCCGCTGGGCTTTGGCAGTTTATTCCTTCTACCGCAAGAAGGTATGGGCTTAGAGTAGATCAGTACGTGGACGAAAGGTTTGACGTAGTAAAGGCAACGGATGCAGCAATGAGATATCTAAAAGACCTTTATAGTATGTTTGGAAATTGGGAGCTTGCCCTTGCCGCCTATAACTGTGGTGAAAACTGCGTATCAAGAAAAACAGGCGGTGTAGATTTTTGGATAACAAAGGATCTACTTCCGGAAGAAACGAGGAACTATGTACCAGCCTTTTTTGCGGTTCTACTCCTTGCAAGCAATCCAGAAAAGTATAGCCTTTCGGTAAATGTGGAAGGTTTATCCATTGCAAAGAGGTCTATGGAAAGGGATACCCCCACTGCCGAGTTTATAGCCAGCAGTCGCATAAAGGAAAGCCTATTTAGAGATTTGAATCCTCACATTAAAGGCCATGTTATACCCGCGGGCACCTATGTGTATGTGCCAAGTGAAGAAAAGACAGAAGGGCGTGTGGAAAGGCTACCAAACGGAGCCAAGATTATTGTAAAAGAATGATAGAAGCCTTTATACTTGCAGGTGGTATAAGCAGGCGCTTTGGAAAGGATAAGCTTCTGCATCCCATAGGTCATAAGAGGGTTATAGAGCATGTGGTTGATGCTTTAAAAAAGGTGTGCCATAGAGTATGCATAGTTGCCAAGGATTTAGAGAAGTTCTCCTTTTTAGAAGATGTGGAGCTTATCAAAGACCTCCTTGAAAAACAATACCCTTTGGCTGGGCTTTATACTGCTCTAAGGAACCTTTCTATGGACAAGGCTTTGGTGATCTCTGGAGATATGCCCCTTGTAAAGGAAGAGGTTATAACCTATCTTTGGGAATCCTTTCACGCACCCTTAACCCTCTACAAGGTAAAGGGGAAGTATTATCCCCTTTTTGCCCTTTATCACAAGGAACTTTTAACTCCCCTCGAAAACTACATAAATACTGGCGGAGAAAGACTTATAGACTTTGTCTTAAAGGTACCCCACAAAACCATAAAAGAGGAAGAGATATTAGCCTACGACCCTGACCTTAGGTCTTTTATCAACATGAATACGCCAGAGGAAGAAGAGCTTATATTAAAAATCTATGGAGAAGGTGATAAAGATTGAAGGGATGACCTGTATGCACTGTGTAGAAACTGTAAAAAGAGCCCTGTATTCCTTAGAAGGAGTCTCCTATGTGGAAGTTAGTTTAGAGGAGGGAAAGGCAAAGGTCAAGCTGGAAAAGGAAATTCCCTTTGAAACTTTCAAATCGGCAATAGAAGAATGGGGCTACAAAGTGGTCGGTGAGGTTTAACGCCTTTAAAGAATCGGTAAAAGACCTGCAACTTTTTAACAAGGGGTGGAGAGGTTTTATATACAAAGGAAGCTGGGAAGGAATTGAAGTAGCCATAAAGGTGGCAAAGGAGGAGGAAAAGGAGTATGCTATAAGGAAGGAGGGACAAATACTAAAGCTACTCAAAGGCTACAAAGGCTTCCCACAGCTTCTAATGGCGGGTGAAGATTTTATAGTCTATGAGTTTATAAAAGGGAATCCTATAGAGAAGCTTCTCCTTAGCAAAAGCCAAAAGAGCCTTATATACCTAAGGGTGTTGGACCTTATCAGGGTGCTTGATACACTAAGGATAAATAAGGAGGAATTGCAGCGCCTTGATAAAAACACCCTTGTAGATGAGAACTTCGAGGTTTATCTTCTGGACTTTGAAAGGGGATCCCTTGATGTAAAAAAGAGGCACAACCTTAGCCAGTTTTTACAGCTTCTTGCAAAAGAGGACTATATGTCCATGGAAAAGGCTGTAGAGTTGGGCAAAGGGTATGCAAAGGAAGAAGAAGTGTATGATGAGGTTGAAGAAATTATACGAGCTTTTGTTTAACCTTTACGGTCCCCAAAATTGGTGGCCTGTGGATGAAGAGTACCACAGAAAAAAGGGAACTGATAAAAGAGAGGAGGTTATAATCGGCGCCGTCCTTACACAGAATACAAGCTGGAAAAATGTGGAAAGGGCTTTGGAAAATCTAAAAAGAGAGGGAGAATTTTCCCTTAGCTTTATCAGAGAGGTAAATATGGAAGAGCTCAAAAGACTTATAAAACCCTCGGGGTTTTATAACCAAAAAGCGGAAAGGTTAAAGGACATAGCCCACTTTCTAAACCCTACCCATAGAGTAAAAACTATACAAAGGGAAGAACTTCTTAAGGTGCGTGGCATTGGAAAAGAAACCGCAGATGCCATACTTTTATACGCAGGGGATAGATTAAACTTTGTTATAGATAAGTATACCCAAAGGTTTGTTGGCAGGTTTTTACGCATAAGGGGAAACTACGAAGATTTAAAAAGCTTCTTTGAGGAATCCTTGCCAAGGGATCTCTACATTTATAAGGAATTTCATGCCCTTATAGACGAGCATGGAAAAAGGTATTGCAGGAGCACCCCCCTATGTGGAGAGTGCCCCATAAAAGATATATGTCTTAGTGCAAGCCCATCCTTTTGAGAAGCCTACCCTTATATATCCAAAGAAGTACGCCCATTACTATTAGGTATGCTATGGTGCCAACGCCCATCAAAACTCTTTTGCTTTTTTCCTCTGGGCTTGGCTCCGCCACAGATTTTAGGTAGGCAACTATCTTTGCGGTTTCTTCTGGCCTGCCTGTCATAACTGGGGGCATTGAGGTGCCTGGCAGCACCTTCTGAGGCTCAAGTGTAAAGGCATATAGGTATTCCTTGCCCTTTACCAAGTAAATGGTGGAGAGGTCTGGTGGCACCTTTCCAAAGGATTCCTTCAAGCCCATCAAGTCTTCATAAAAGACTGATTCATAGACATCTCTGGGAAGAACCTTGCCATACTTTTCCTGTAGAGTTTGTAGCTTAGGATTTGCCTGAACGGAAGATATATACACCCCATCGTACCTTACCGAGTGGCAAGCTTGACAGTTTTGCTCAAAAAGCTGTTTTCCCTCTTTTGCGTAGCTTTTTACATCCTCCGCTATCTTCGCATATTGGGCGGGCATCTCATAACGTTCGTGGGGGGCGAATATGTTGTTTATCCATATGATGTAGAAAAAGACAAGGGTTATCAAGGTAAAGAAGATGCTTTTAATCATTGTTTTTCACCTCCTTTTGCTTTGTACCAACCCCACTCTATGATGGATATTATGGGCAATGCTATAAAGAAGGAGAAAAGTCCTGCGGTGAATATCAAGCCCAGCATGGCGTTGGTGGGTGTGGGTGGCATGGTGCCAAGTATGGTAAGAGCCATGGAAGAGATCACAAGCACTATAAACATTATGAAAAAGAGAGGTCTATTTCTGGCGCTCTTTATAGGAGAGAAATCAAGTAGAGGCAGTATCAAAAGAAAGACTAGTGTAAGATTAAAGGCAACAAAGCCCAAGAACTTATCAGGTATAGACCTAAATATGGTGTAGTAGGCAAGAAGGTACCACTCTGGAGCTATGTGTGCCGGCGTTTTGAAGGGGTCTGCTGGGTCGTAGTTGTCCGCCGGCAAAAAGTGGTGCATGTAGAAGAAGACAAAGAAGAAAAAGACTGCCAAATAGCCCATAAGGTAAGCACCCTCTTTTAGAGTAATATAAGGATGGAAGGGCACTCCTTCCTTTTTCTTGTCTATTTCCCTTCCTTCGGGATTGGATATACCCGCCGCACGGACTAAATAAAGATGAAAGCTTACAAGGGCAAGCAATATTAAGGGCAATAGCCATATATGAAGACCAAAGAACCTCCCAATGGTAACCTGTCCTATTTCATAACCGCCCTTCATCAAAATGGATATGGTTTCGCCGATCTTAAGGCTTCCTATTATAGGGGCAGAGTCTATGGATGTGGGTATTTCTGCGGTAACCACCATTCCCCAATAGGATAACTGTCCCCATGGGAGGAGATATCCAGTTAGAGCAGTTACCAAAAGTACAAAGTATATCACCCATCCCACTATCCAGGTTAGCTCCCTTGGTTTTTTATAAGCGTTGTAGTAGATGCCTGTGAAGATGTGAAGATAAACGATAGCCAAGAAGAAGTTGGCACCAGCGGCGTGCACATGCCTTACAAGCCACATAAAGGGCACTTCCTTCATTATGGTGTAGTTGGCGCTGTCAAAGGCGGTATGTATATTTGGCTGGTAGTACATGGTGAGGAATATACCGGAGATTATCTGGATGGCAAAGGCAACTATGGCCATAACGCCAAAGGCGTAGGGAAAGGTTAGGTTTTTGGGAACTTTGTAGTCCACCATCTGAGATTGCCAAAGTTCAGAAAGGTGAGCCCTTTCGTCAATCCATCTTCCTATCCTACTTAGCATTGTTTAACCTCCTTATGTTAACTCCTTAATAAAGCCTGCTTCTCCTATAATGAGCTTGCCGCCCTCTAATGTTTGAGGGGGTAGGAAAAGGGGCCTCGGTGGAGGTCCTGCTATAATATCTCCCCATGGTGAATAGAAGCCACCATGACAGGGACAGTGGAAAACAGGATAGTTGTACTCTGCCTCGCCTTGGGGCTTCCAAAGGGGCACGCATCCAAGATGGGTGCATACGGCAACCATAGCATATAGGCTTTGCCCTTGGAGAAGCTTGGCGTTTTTGTCTTCTTTAACCTTGCCTGACCATTGAAAGCCCTGCGGAAGCTTGATAACAAAGACAGGCTTGCCCTTCCAAGATACAACCCTTACCTGCCCCTCTGGAACAGAGTTTTCATCAACTACCACTGTGGCACCTGCGAGGGATGCGGCGCTTGGGGCTAAGGTTTTAACCAAGGGATATAAAACCCCAACAACCCCTACAGCACCCAAGCCACCGATGGCTAAACCCATAAGGTCTCTTCTTGAGGCTTCCATTTTTACACCTCCTGATAGAATTCACACAACTTTTATATTATATAACCAAAATAAGCTTCCATAGGGGATATTCTTATATGCTAATTGTTTTTTTTGCAGATTATAAGTATAAGACTTACATAATTATAAGTGATATACGCTGGGTCTTTTGTCGCAGGCAGGGGTGCCTGCGCTAACGATGAAGAGGGGATTTCCCGCTGGGTGTATAAGTTTAAGTTATAACTAAGTTATAATATACGCAATGAATAATCCTATTTGTAAAGGCGCATATTCCCCAGGGCAATTCACAACGGGCCCTTATATACAATTTCCCATCCGTTTTATAATTATAATAGGGGGTGTACTATGAAAAAACATCTATTTACTAAGTTTGTCTATATTCTGGTGTTTCTGTTCACAGTACTGGTATTGGTAAGTCTCTATGCTTTTAGGTCTCAGGCTATCAAGGATTCAAGGCAAAAAGCCTACACGGTAGCGGAGCTTGTTAGAGACACTCTTACCTCTTATATGTTGATGGGTGTTATGGACAGGAGAGGTGATTTCTTGAGTAGAATAAAGGAAATACCGGGCGTAGAAGAGATAAGGGTTATAAGGGGAAATAGTGTGGTCAACCAGTTTGGATCTGGAGGGACGTTGGAAGTACCAAGGGATGAAATAGAAAGGGCTGTGCTTGAGCAGGGAAAACCTATAGAAGTTTTAAAGGAGTCCTTTGATAAGGTAAGCTACAAAATAGTTATTCCCTATAAGGCGGAGCCTATAAAGGGGATAAACTGTCTTCAATGCCACAAGGCGGAGCCCGGAGAGGTGCTTGGGGCTATCACCTTAAGCATGGACCTTACTTATATCAGAGCAGAATCTGCAAAGATATTTTTCTGGCTTACCATCAGCTTTATACTTGGTCTTGGTGTTCTTATCTTTTACTTCAATTCAGTTCTTACAAAACTTGCAAAGTTCATAAAGAGTGTAGAAGCCTCTATGAACTTAGCCAAAGAAGGCAACTTTAAAGGCGAAATAAAAGAAGACATTGGATATGAAACCAGGTCTTTGAAAAAGACCATTG
This sequence comes from uncultured Aquificaceae bacterium, assembly GCA_938048815.1. GTDB lineage: Bacteria > Aquificota > Aquificia > Aquificales > Aquificaceae > Pampinifervens. The sequence continues at coordinate 9,304 of CALIUI010000089.1, forward strand.
AAGAAACCTTTTCCAGCCTTGACAAAACCTTGGCAAACATAGAAGATAGGGTGAGGGCTATGATGGGATATGGCGTTACAAAAACTGGCAACGCCCTTTCGGACACTTCAAAGATAGTGGAGGAACTGTTGAACATATACAGGTTTAAGAAAACCATAGAAAAGGACAAAACAAGGGAAGATGTATATAAGAGGATTTTGCAGATATTGGAGGATTACATGAGCTTAGAAAACTTTTCCTTTTATGACGTGCAAAGGAGAAAGAATAAGATGAAAGCCATATACCTTAGGGGTGCGGAAAGTTGGTGCCAGCCTGTTATCTTTGAAAGGGCGGATGAGTGTAGAGCCTACAGGACGGGTTTAGATGTAGATTCAAGAGAGTTTCCTTGTATATGTTCCAATTTTATAGACTCATCCGCCTGTAGGGAGGGGAAGTTATACCATTATTGCATCCCCGTTTATGTGGGTGGCTCTGTGCAGTATGTGATGCAATTGGTTTATGAACCAGGAATTGAGCCCTTTGTAAGCCCTATAATTCCCTACATAAAGGGCTATTTGGAAGAAGCAACGCCCATCTTGGAAGCCAGAACCTATATGGATATGCTCAGAGAACAGTCTTTAAGAGACCAGCTAACAGGCTTGTACAACAGAAGGTTCTTTGAGGAGACCATAGACAAAATCGTTGCACAGATAAGGAGAAGAGGTACAAACCTTGGCATCCTTATGGTGGATGTGGATTACTTTAAACAGGTAAACGACACCTACGGACATGATATGGGGGATAAGGTCTTAAAGGAAGTGGCTAATGTAATCTCAAAATCTATAAGAGAGTCGGATATAGTGATAAGGTTTGGAGGTGAAGAGTTTATAGTGCTTTTGATGGATATAGAAAAGGGCAAGTCGGAAGAGGTAGCGGAAAAGATAAGGAAGGCGGTAGAAAACCATTCAATAGAAGCCTTTGGAATAGTTCTCAAGAAGACTGTAAGCATTGGAGCTTCCGAGTTTCCCGTGGATACTGATAAGATATGGCAATGTATAAAGTTTGCAGACATTGCCCTTTACAAGGCAAAGGAGTCTGGCAGAAACCAAGTGGTAAAGTTCAGGCCCGAATTTTGGCAGGGAGAAGAATACTAAAATATTTTTAATGAGGGAAAAGGACCTAATAAAGCTTGAGTTTTTTCAGGTCTTAGACAGGATAAAAGCCTACAGCCACTCAAAGGCTACGGAAAGATACATAGACCAGATAAAACCCATAACAGACAAAGAGTCCCTACAAGAAACTATAAAGCTTGTGGAGGATTTTATAAAGGTGCATGAAGACTTAAAAATTTATCAGTTTGAAGATGTGGAAGAGCTTATAAAGAGAACCTCTATAAAGGATTATGTTATATCGGTGGAGGAAGCCCTAAGCCTTTTAAAGGTTTTAAGGCTTATAAGAGAGCTTAGAAGAACCCTCGGAGAAAAAGTGCAAGCCTTTGGTAGCCTTGTTAAGCTTACAAAGAGCCTTTATCTTTTTAGCTCCATTGAAAACGCCATTGAGTCTGTTATAGACCCAAGGGGATTTGTAAAGGATTCTGCCAGTGAGGATCTAAGAAGCATAAGGAATAAGATAAGGGATACGGAGAAGGAGATTTTAAAGAGGCTTGAGGCAGTATTTTCCAGACCCGATGCGGATAAGGTTTTCTCCGATAAGTTTGTGGCATACAAAAACGGAAGGTATGTGCTGCCGGTGAAGACCTCGGAAGTAAAAAAGATAGTGGGTGTGGTGCATGGCACTTCCTCCTCGGGATTTACTACCTACATAGAGCCCCAAAGCGTTATAGAGCTCAACAATAGGCTTACAACCCTAAGAGAAGAAGAGGACCAAGAGGTAAAAAGAATTCTCCGAAGGCTTTCTACCTTTATAGGAGATCAATCTCAAAGACTTTTGGAAGCCTTTAGAAGCTTAGTTAAGGTGGATTATCTTTATGCAGTTGCAAGCTTTTCCAAAGAGTATGACGGAAAGTTTCCCAAATTAGGGGAATATGTGGAGCTTTTGGGGGCTAAGCATCCCCTTTTGGTCTTTTTAAAGGAAGAAGTGGTGCCTGTGGATATTTTGATGAAGGAGAAAAGGGGACTTTTATTGACAGGTCCCAACACGGGAGGAAAGACGGTTGCCCTAAAAACCTTAGGACTATGCTGTTTACTTTTCCAGTGTGGTATTCCCATACCTGTGGAAAAGGGTACTTTGCCTATCCTTGAAAAGATATTTATTGACATAGGGGATGAACAAAGCATAGAGCAAAATCTATCCACCTTTTCCTCTCATATGAATAACATAGGTGAGTTTATTCCCTTGGTGGATGAAAAAAGCCTTGTACTTTTGGATGAATTGGGAGCGGGCACAGATCCCGTAGAAGGCTCTGCCCTTGGTATTGCCCTCCTTGAGTATTTAAAAGATAAAAACTCCTTTGTCTTTGCAACCACTCACCACACACCCATAAAGGTCTATGCCCTAAATTCCCACTACTACACTCCCGCAAGCACTCTCTTTGACAAGGAAAGCCTAAAGCCCCTTTACAAGATAGTTTATGATGCAGTGGGAGAAAGTATGGCTTTGTTGGTAGCCAAAAGGTGTGGTTTGCCCGAAGAAATCCTTATGAAGGCTAAGGAGTTCCTCCCAGCGGGCTTTGAGGAGTACTTTTCTGCAAGGGAAACCTTAGAGGAGTATATAAAAGAATACAGAGAAAAAATAAAGGATTTAGAAGAGGAAAGGCAAAGGCTTCAAACCCTTATAGAGGAGCAGGAAAGAAAAATACAAGAGCTTGAGAGAGACAAAAAGGAAGAGATAAAAAGGGCTGTGGAAGAGATAAGGGATAAGTTTGAAGAGTTTTTACTTGAGGCGGAAAAACATATAAGGAGCATAAGGGACAGACAAAGAATAAAGGAGATCCTTAGGGAAAAGGTAGAAAGCCTTTACAAGGAAGAGGTTGAAGAAAGCGTGCAAGTGGGAGATTGGGTTGAGTTTTTGGGTTCAAAAGGAAAGGTGCTTGAGACAAAGGAAAACAGAGCATACGTTCTCTTTGGCAATGTAAAGGCTTGGGTAAAAACCTCAGACCTAAAAAGGACAGAGGCGCCCCCCGAGGTAAAAGAACCCAAGAAGGTCTTTGAGTTAAAAAGGAATACCCAGTGGGAGATAAACCTCATAGGCTTCAGCGTAGAAGAGGCTCTAAGCAAGCTTGAACTTTTCTTACAAGAAGCCCATAGCATGGGCTTAAAAAGCGTTAAGGTTATCCATGGATATGGCACTTTAAAGAAGGCTGTACAAGACTTTTTGTCTTCCTCCCCTTTTGTAGTCTTTCACAGGGAAGGCTATCCAAAGGAGGGAGGCGCAGGGGCCTCCCTGGTTTATCTAAGGTAAAGATTAGCAAGGAGAACCTGGAGAACCAGAACAGTCGGAGCATAGATGTATTGGGTGAACTTTTAGAAGGATCTCAAGGCCCTTTTCTTCAAACCATGGAGCTATATCTCCATGTTTTACCTTCCACATAAAGTACTTTTCAAAGGCGGACTTTATATAATGCATCCAAATAGCTTTTTTATACATCACAGTTGCTCTTGGTGGCAATACTGGAGAAGCGAAGAAGCCCATGGCATCACCACCCATGTCTGCTATACATATGGCAGAAAGCTCTGGTGTGTACCTGTCGGGATTGTTTCTTATATCGTTTACTATGTTATGGGCTACCGCCAAAGCCATCTGCTCTATCATCATACCAGTCTTTGGAGCTCCTGTGGGTATTGGGGTTTGCTCCACCGGTGGTATTGCAGTCACGACCCCAACGCCAAAGATATTCTTATAGGTGGGGTTTTGGAAACATTTATTTACCAAAACCATCTTGTTGGCAGGGTTTGCCACCTTATCTCCTGCGGAGGCTACCACCTCTGGTCCCATAAAACGAGGCATGATCATAGAAAGCTTACAAGGGGCTTCATAGGTCTTCCCTTCCAAATCTTCGTATATAACCTTGTCGGGCTCCACCTTTGTTATCTTTACATTGGCTATATACTTAATACTCCTTTCTGCCATTGTGTCTTCCATAAGCCTTCTTGAGGGACCAACCCCGCCAAGGCCTAAATGGCCCACATAGGGCTCTGAGGTTATGTAGGTTATTGGCACCTTGTGCCTAAGGCCTCTCTTTTTCAGCTCGTGATGAAGCATGAAAGCAAACTCATAAGCAGGTCCAAAACAGCTCACGCCGGGTATAGCTCCTACAACTACAGGACCGGTATTTCTGTAAAACTCTTCCAGTTTTTTGTTTAGTTCTATGGCGTGCTCCGCGGTGCATACAGAGGTAGAGTTTTGCTCTTGACCCTCTGCACCAAAAACAAGCTTTGGACCGGTGGCTATGACAAGGTAGTCGTATTCCACAACTTTACCGCCCTTAGTTTTTACCTTGTTTGCCTCTGGGTCTATGCTTTCTGCATCCTCGTTTATAAAGTCTATGCCGTGCTTTGGAAGTAAACCCGCCAAGGGCACGCTTATGTCTTCAAACTTCCTCCACCCAAGGGCAAGGTGAGGATAGGAAGGGGTAAAGCCAAAATATGGCCTTCCTGATATCACGGTGATCCTCAAAGATCTGTCAAACTTCCTTAAATTGTAGGCGGTTGCTATACCTCCTACACCGCCACCGATAACTACCACATGTTTGTTCATAACACTACCTCCTTTGCTGAAAGATATCACTTATAATTATATAAGCTAATGCTTATAAATATATGTACTCCCCCGGGCAATTGGTAAATTCACCCCTACAAATGCTTTTTACACTTCCTCTCCGGGCTTTTCTACGCCCTTGAACCTATAACCGCAGAAGGGACAAAGCTTTGCCCTCCAATGGACCTCGCTATAACACTCGGGACATCTCTTTTTTCCCTTTAAGTACAGAAAGAGATTAAAGTGGAAAAGGAGCTTTGGAAGGATATAAAAACCAAACACTCCAAGGATTATAAGCCACGCCTTTAAAGGCGTCCAAGGGTCAAAGGAT
>CALIUI010000090.1 GCA_938048815.1 uncultured Aquificaceae bacterium
AAAACTTCTAAAGCAAGGGTGAAGGTAGAACTTTTAAACTTTTATCCCTTTGAGGTATCCACAAAAAAGCCAAGGATCCTTGCCTATGCAGATGTAAAACTTTTTGAAAAGATAATCATAAGGGGAATTAGGTTGTATGAATCAAAAAGCGGAGGGCTTTTTATAGTAATGCCAGAGTTTAACCAAGAAACAAAAAGAGCAATAGTTGAAATAGAAGATAAGCAGCTTTTGGAAAATATAAGAAGGATTATAGTGGATTATTACAAGGAAAACATTAAATCTTTAGAACCAAAGATATAAGTATAAGCTGATATAAGTTTAGCCTTACTGAAAGACCTTATGAGAAAATGGTCATCTGCTTATAGATATGCCTACAAAAGACTTCTGGAAGATAAAAACATAAACGACTTAAGGAAAGGACTCCAAGATACTTTTGGTATAAATTCAAGATATTCCTATTCCGCCATTGTAAAAGCCCAAACCTTGTTATCTGCTGTCAAAGAAAAAGGCGAGAACACTAAAAAGATCATCTTTGGCTGTAGAGCTTCATTTGAGAAACTAAAACAAAAACACATCAATGGAAAGCCTTACAAGAAATTACAACTAAAATGGATAGAGAAAAGAAAAGGAAGCCTTAACACAAGGATAGAGGTAAAAGAGAATAACATCTATTTAAACGTCGGGTGAAGGATTATCCTTTGTAGGGATATTTCATGAACTGCCACAAAGAATTTAAAATTCTAGTAGTTCAGGCTTCCAGCCTGTTTTTTATCGCAGGTTATAGAGATAAATCCATCCCATAAATACACCATAGGTATGTTAAAATATTTACCACAACACATGCATACAAAGAATGTAGCAAGCGCCTATGTGATAGCCCGCAGGGGCTTGGGATTAAGGGAAAGATTGCCAAAAGCTTATAAAGACCTGCTAAAGAAGTTAAGGGCTAACATTGAGTATTTGACCGCATTAAAGGAGTATGTAAAGGAGAGAGTAAAGAATGCATATCTGAAAGCCAAGCAGTTGAAGCTAATAGACATAGCCATAAAAAGCCTTAAGAGTGAGTCAAGGAGGCTATCCAGGCCCAAGGTAGTGGTGCTAACTGCACTCTCTCCTGAGAGGGTATTATATGGGCATAAGCTCCTGCTTCAGGGGGTGGGGGCGGTAGCCTGTGAAAGGGCTATTTTTGAAATACCCTGAACTAATAGCATGCCAAAGACTGAAGGAGAATGGACAATAGCCTACAACAAGGAGGCAAAGGCAGAATACGATATTATAGAGACTTACGAGGCAGGTATAGTTTTGGAAGGGCCCGAGGTAAAGGCCCTTAGAAACAAACAGACCGTATCCTTTAAAGATAGCTTTGTGAGGATAGAAGGGGGAGAGGCATGGCTTTATAACCTCTATATAGCTCCCTATAAGTATGCCACCATAAAACCACCAGACCCCTTGAGAAACAAAAAGCTCCTTCTCCATAAAAGGGAAATACTAAGGCTTATGGGTAAGATAAAAGAAAAGGGATACACTATAATTCCTTTGAGAGTTTATTTCAAAAGGGGCAAAGTTAAAGTAGAGATAGCTTTGGCAAGGGGTAAAAAAGCCCACGACAGGAGAGAAGAGCTGCGCAAAAGAGACTTGGAAAGACAACTGAGAAGGGAGTTGAAAGAAGGCAAAATAAAGTTATAATATCTAATTTGCTGGAGGGGTGGCCGAGTGGTCGAAGGCGGGTGATTTGAAATCACCAGTGGGTTTACAGCCCACCGGGGGTTCGAATCCCTCCCCCTCCGCCAAGCACCAAGTTTAAAAGTTCTTCAAACTCTTCTGTAAAAACTCCCAAAGCCTTTGCTTTATCTTGGCACATACTCCTTAAAGGCTCTACCCTCTCCAAAAGCCTCTCTCCGAAAAGCCTATAAAACCCATCCTTGTCTTTGTAGTCATCCATTATCTGAAAAAGTAAGCCTATTTTTAAGCCCAAATCTTTCAAATCTTCTAAAAGGTCATAACGCTTGGCTATTATTCCACCAGCCAAAAAGCAAAAGGAAAAGAGTTCTGCGGTTTTTTTAAGGCTTACTTCTTCTAAATTTTCATAGCCCCTTATATCCAAAACTTGACCGCCCACCATACCACCAAAGCCTGCACTCTTTGCCAACTCTCTTATCAAAGTTAAAAGTTGAGAGTCTTCTAAGGACTCAAAGGCTTCTTTTTTTGACAAAAACTCAAAGGCATAAGTTAGAAGAGCATCTCCCGCCAAAAGGGCAATTGCCTCGCCAAAAACCACGTGGCAAGAGGGCTTTCCCCTTCTGTAGCTATCGTTGTCCAAAACTGGCAGGTCGTCGTGGATTAAAGAATAGTTATGCACCATTTCCACCGCACAACCTACCTTTATGGCATCCTTTATACTTCCCCCAAGGGCGTCTACAACAGAGCATAGGAAAAGGGGCCTTATTCTTTTGCCCTCTTGGAAAAGATAATAGGTTATAGACTCATAGAGTATTCTGGGCTCAAAGGGCTTTATGGACCCTTTAAGCTCCTCTTCAATAGCCCTTTTCCAAGCTTGTATTTTTTCCATTATTCCACTTTGTTTATATCCAAAACCTCTACCTTATAGAATTTTTCTTTGCCTACTTCAATCTCCTTCACCATATACTCCACGAGGTTTTTATTACCTTGATATTCAAGAAAAGCATTACAGATATACTCTTTTTCCGCCTTTTTTGTAGGCTTGCTTATATCTATTACTTTTATCTCTTTTACTATAGAATCTATTTCCTTTTTTAGTTTCTCATCAGATATAGCCGAAGAGAAAAAGGCTTTCAAGAATCTCCCAGGATTTTCCAGCATGAGTATTTTTAAAGCGAGATTCTCCTTTGCCTTTTCTATTGCTGGCTCCGATGCGCAAGGATTACTTTGACAGCTTTGCAAAAGAGCAAGGGCTAAAAAAAGGCCCATTATAAATCCTAACTTTTTCATTGAATTAATTTTATACAAAAAATACGCCAGACGAGGGATCAAGCATGAAAGTATACAAATTTGATAAAATATAAAGCATTATGAAATACTTACTTACAGAAGATAAAATACCCCAAAAATGGTTTAACATAGTGCCGTATCTTCCAAAGCCCCTTGACCCACCCCTTGACCCACAGACCAAAGAGCCCCTTAGTCCTGATAAACTTTTAGCCATATTTCCCGAACCCATAGTGGAGCAAGAAGTTTCCCAAGAAGAGTGGATTGATATACCCCAAGAAGTTCTTAAGATTTACAGCCTTTGGAGGCCCACTCCTTTACATAGGGCAAGGAACTTGGAAGAGTATTTGGGAACTCCCGCCAAGATCTTCTATAAAAACGAGAGCGTATCTCCGCCGGGAAGCCACAAGCCAAACACCGCAGTGGCACAAGCTTATTACAATAAAATATCTGGTGTAAAAAGGCTTACCACGGAGACAGGAGCGGGTCAGTGGGGGAGCTCCTTGGCTTTTGCTTGCCAGTTCTTTGGTCTTGAATGTGAGGTGTTTATGGTTAGGGTAAGCTACAACCAAAAGCCCTATAGAAGGATACTTATGGAAACGTGGGGTGGTAAGGTGGTACCATCGCCCAGCCCTTACACACAAGCGGGCAAAAGGTTCTACGACGAAAATCCAGAACATTCTGGAAGCCTTGGGATAGCCATAAGTGAAGCCATTGAAAGCGCCCTTTCTTCAAAGGACACCAAGTATTCCCTTGGAAGCGTCCTTAACCATGTGCTTTTACACCAAACCATCATAGGCTTAGAGGCAAAAATCCAGATGGAAATGGCAGGATACTATCCAGACTATGTAATAGGCTGTATAGGTGGAGGTAGCAACTTTGCGGGCTTGGCTTTCCCCTTTTTAAAGGATAAACTAACGGGAGAAAAGCCAAACCTTGAGGTTATAGCGGTTGAACCAAAAGCCTGTCCAACCCTTACGGAAGGTGAGTATAGATACGATTATGGAGACACGGTGGGGCTTACACCCTTGATAAAGATGCACACCTTGGGTCATGGTTTTGTACCACCACCCATACACGCAGGAGGACTAAGATATCATGGCGATGCGCCCCTTGTTTGCCTTTTATACAAAGAAGGTTATATATCCGCTTCTGCCTACAAACAAAGGGAAGTTTTTGAGGCAGCCCTTACCTTTGCAAGAACGGAAGGCATAGTGCCCGCCCCAGAGTCTTCGCATGCCATAAGAAAAGCCATAGACATAGCCCTTGAGTGTAAAAAGACGGGAAAAGAAAAGGTAATCCTCTTTAACCTTTCGGGCCATGGCTATTTTGACCTAAATGCCTATGATATGTTTTTAAGGGGACAGCTTCCCGATACATAACTATGCGCAGGAAGAATACAAAGGAGAGGATCTTAGAGGCTTCCTTAAGGCTTTTTTCTCAAAAGGGCATAAGGGAGACCACCATAAAGGACATTGCCAAGGAAGTGGGTATAACAGAAGGAGCCATATACAGGCATTTTGAAAGCAAAGAAGAGATCATATTGGGGCTTTTCAAAGTCTACTCGGAAGACCTGTATAACAGGCTTGTCTCTGCCTTTAGGGAAGAAGCCTCTTACAAAAGGGCTTTTCATAAAATCATATCCGTCTTTCTTTCCTTTTGCTTTGAAAAACCATTTGCTTTCAGGTATCTAAACCTTTTTCACTACCTTAGACCAGAGGATATAGGGAAGTTTTCCCCTATGCCCAAAGATGCCCTATTGGAGTTTATAGAAATAGGTGTAAACAAAGGATTGATAAAGGTAAAAAGGGAGTATGCCCTTGCCCTTATAGTGGGCACTTTGGAAAGGATATTTCTTCTTGTAGAGGCTGGACTTTTGAAAAGAGAAGAGGTAAACATAGAAGAGTTAGAGAATATAATATGGAAAGCTTTAACCTAAACCTTTGCTAAAAACCAGAGGTAGTGAATCCTATATGACTTTACGAGGTTCCCATTTCCCAATCCCTGCCTTTCAAGCTTTCCGCGAAGGGGGTTTTTAGGGTGATATGAAGCTGGATGAGATGTGTCAATGCTTAGAAGCTTTTTGATATCCTATCTCAATACGCAACTGAGTGGTATATAAATGCATTACAGGATGTCTAAATGAGTGATAGATGTTTTGTTGTATCTGAATTGACACTACAGGTTAAATAAAAACCGCATATTTGTATTAGCGCAGGTAGGCTTGCTTTATAATAGACTTAGAATGTATCCCTTCCCCTCCTATTGGTGGATAAAGGCGGAAGAAAAGTTAATAGACCCTCAAAAGGCAAAAGAGTCCTTGCAGGAACTTTTAAAAGGCCATCCCCATCCCCAAAGCCTTATAGATTACCTTAACGAAAGAAGGTTTATCTTGCTTCTTGAACTCCTTGATAGGTCTGAGTGCATGAGAAAGTTTTTGTTGAACCATCCCCAAGACTTTGAAAAAAACATACCACGCCTTTGGTATTTATTCAAAGATAAAAAGACATACCTTGAAGAGTTAAAGGATTTAACCTCTAAAAGCATGTCCGATGAAGAATTTTCAAAGACCTTAGCCTATTACAGACACAGGGAGCTTATGAGGATTATGGCAAAGGAGATCCTTGGTACGGCAAAGTTGGAAGATCTCCTTTATGAGTATTCCCAACTGCCTGATGCCATGTTGGAGCTTTGTTATCAAAGGGCTTACAAAGAAATGGTGGATAAATATGGAGAGCCTTTGGAAGAAGATGGCAAGGTTGCAAAGGCTTGTATAATAGCCCTTGGAAAGCTTGGTAGTTATGAGCTCAATTACTACTCGGACATAGACATAATGTTTTTACACTCCTCCGACAAGGGACAAGCGGGCAAGCTTACTTTAAACGAGTTTTTCTCCAAGGTCTTTCAAAAGGTTTATAAGCTAATGACAAGTATAACTCCCGAGGGAAAGCCCTACGAGGTGGATTTGGACCTAAGGCCCTTTGGTAAATCTGGACCTATAAGTATGTCTTTGAGAAGCGCAGAGCTTTATTATGAATCATACGGAAGAACTTGGGAGAGGTTTGCCCTTTTGAGGGCAAGATACTGTGCTGGCGATGAAGATCTGTACAAAGCCTTTGAAAGGGAGGTAAAAGACCCCTTTGTCTTTAGAAAGTCCATAGACTACAAGCTTATAGAAGAGATAAGGCTTATGAAGGCTCAAATAGCCAGCGAGGCAAAAAAGAGATTGTTAAACAAGTACAACGTAAAAACGGGTGATGGTGGTATTAGGGAAGTGGAATTTACAGTTCAATCCCTTGTTTTGTTGCTTGGAGGAAAGCTACCCTTTTTAAGGGAAAGCAACACCTTTAAGGCAATATGGAAGTTAAACCAAAAGGGTGTCTTTTCCAACGAAGAAGCCCTATTCTTGGAAAGAGCCTATGAGTTTTTAAGAAGGCTGGAGCATAGCATACAGCTTTATAGCTGCACCCAATCTCAAAGCTTTTCCGAAGAGGATGCAAAAAGGCTTTCAAAAGCTCTAAATATGGAAGAAAAAAACTTTTGGAAGCTTTACGCAGATTATACAAAGGGCGTGAATAAAATTTTTTCAAGCCTTATGCCCTCACAAGAAGAGGAAGAGCTCCATCCCTTACAGAGGGCTTTGTTAAACGAAGACTTTGAAGAAGCAAAGGAAATACTCCAAAGCCTTGGCTTTAAGAATCCTTTAAGGGCTTACAACATACTATCCAGCTACCTAACGGGAAGAGAGGATATAAGACTTTCCACAGAAGAAAAGCAAAGCCTTGTAAGGCAACTTCCAAAGCTTATAGAATTTATGGCAAAGACTCCAGACCCCGACGAGACCCTTTCCAACTTTGACAAGTTTTTCTCAAACCCAACGGGAAGAAGGATAATCCTCAGCCCAGCCAAAGAAGACGTCAATAAAATGCTCTGTAAGGTCTTTTCCCTTTCCTCTTACCTTTCTACCTTGATAAGCAGGTATCCAGACCTTGTGGAGGATGTGCTTACCTTATACCAAGATTTTCCAAAAGAAGAGGAACTAAAAGAAGAGTTTGAAAAGTACAGGGAGCTTTTGGGTCTATCCTTGGAGAACCTCTACAGAAGGTTCAAAAGGGTGTGGGAGATCAGGATAGCTTTGGTATATCTTGTTAAAAAAGAGGACAGGTACAAAAAGCTTTTTGAGTTCTTTAAAAAGCTGTCAAAACTTTCCGACTTTATACTTCAAAGGCTTTGGGAAGATATGGCTATGGAAGGAATGGTCCTTATGGCTTTGGGCAAATATGGAAGTATGGAGTTAAACATTGGTTCTGACCTTGACCTTGTCTTTGCCTGCATCGGAAGCGGTCAGGAGAAAACAAAAAAGGCTCAGGAGTTTATAGCCCTTTTAACCAAGCATACTCAAGAGGGCTACCTTTACAAGGTAGATTTTAGGCTAAGACCTATGGGAACTGCAGGCGAAATAGCGCCCTCTTTGGACTTTTATAGGGAGTATTTTAAAAATCAGGCAAGGACTTGGGAAAGGCTTGCTTGGACAAGGTGCAGGTATATTGCAGGTGAAAAACAGATCATAGAAGAATTTGAAGAGATATTAAAGGACTTTCTTTTTGGCAAGCCCTTGGGAGAAAGGGAAAAAAGGGAGATAAGGGATATGAGACTTGCCCTTGAAGGGAACGCCAGAAGGGTAAAGGGTGCCATAGACCTAAAGTTCTCTCCGGGAGGTCTTATAGACGCAGAATTTCTCATCCAATACTACAGCTTGGTAGAGGGCATAAGAGAACCCTCTATGCTATCCGCTTGCCAAAGGCTTATGGAAAAGTACAGCCTCCTCAAAGAGATCTATGAGCACTACCTTTTCCTAAGGCTTGTGGAAACAAGATTAAGGCTATCCAAGGAATCAGCAGGCTCTTTCCTTTCTCCCCAAGATATAAAAAGGGTGGCAAACTCGCTAAGTGTGGAGGACTTGGAGGATAGAATAAAGGAAAGTATGAAAAGGCTTAGGGAGGTATTCCTTGAAGTATTTGATTGAAGGGCATTGATGAATATTTGAGAAAAATCATTCCTACCAATGAATTTAAAATTCCGGTAGCTTAGGCTTCCAGCCTGTATTCTTACCGCAGGCAGGGATGCCTGCACTACTGGAAATCAGCCCACCGACCGCCCCCACAATCCCTTGCCTTTATCAAAACCTTGGCTTAAATTCTAACCATGCCCCATTTAACCATTGATATATTGCAGCTGTTAGAGGAAAAGCTGGGAAAAGAGGAAGCCAAAAAGGTAGCAGAAGCTATTGAGATAGCGCTGGAAAGCATAGAAGAAAAGTCCAAGGAAGTAGCCCTACAGAAAAAGTTGGAGCTAAAAGAGGAACTAACCAAGGAATTGGTAACCAAGGCAGATTTACAACTTCTAAAAACAGAGCTTGAAGCCAAGATAGAGAAGGAGATCCTAAGGCTTGACAGGAAATTCACTATCATGTTTTTGATCCTTCTCTTTGCCATAATCTTCCTAAACAAGGATGCCTTGGAGTTTATAGCAAGGCTTTTGGGTCTTGTTAAATGATAACTGGCTTCAGGCTTCCAGCCTGGGCGGAGTTTAAATAAAACCATTGGCGTTTAAAGAAGAGCCCTTAAAGGGAAATTCCTTCACTTTGAGTGCTACAAAGTGTTATAATTCTTTAAACTGGAGAGTCCAACATGAGCTTAGGAAAAATAGTAAGACTTGAGAGGCTTATGAACAGAGAAACAAACAAAACTATCATAGTGCCCATGGACCATGGTGTTAGCTCCGGTCCCATAGAGGGTATAGAGGACATAAAGAAGGCGGTAAGCGACGTGGCAGAGGGTGGCGCCAATGCGGTGGTCCTTCACAAGGGCATGGTAAGAGCGGGG
>CALIUI010000091.1 GCA_938048815.1 uncultured Aquificaceae bacterium
ATAACCAAACCCTTTTCCTTTAAAGAACTTGTGGCAAGGATTAAGGCTGTGCTTAGAAGGTACAAAAAAGAAGGTGTAGATGTATTGCGGGTTGGCGACTTGGAGATAAGGCTTAGATCCCTTGAGGTCTATTACAAAGGGGACAAAATACACACCACTCAGAAAGAGTTTAACCTTTTGAAGCTTTTGGCAGAAAGGGCTAATTCGGCGGTAAGCAGGGAGGAGATATACTTGAAAGTTTGGGGAGGGCATCCCAATGAGGGTTCTAACGTGGTGGATGTTTATATAAAGAATCTAAGGTCTAAACTGGGGGACAAGGGCCATAGATTGATAAAAACAGTAAGGGGATACGGGTATATGATATCTGATGTCAATCAAGGTTAAAGTTTTTTTACTTTTTCTTTGTCTTTACCTTGTTAGCGTCTTTTTGATCTCCTTCTTTGGTATTTTCATAATTAAGCACACTCTTTATGATTACGCTGTTGATTATATAGAATATCAGATCAATCCTGTAATAGATTTTTACAAAAGCTACTACAAAAATCCCCATCATTATACAAAACTTCTCTCTGAAGAAGCAGTTTCACGAGAAATAACAAATATTTTACTAAATGAGAAGGGTGAAGTTATAAACAGGGAAAGCTTTTTAGAGGGTGAGCTGCCAGATATAAAGGAAGAGGATATAAAACACATACTTAAATCAAATAAGGGTATATACAAAAGGTACGCCTATGTGGTTAAAGATATTGGAGATTATAAGCTTATCTTTGTTGGGAAGTTGGACAGGATAGAAAAGGTAGAAAGATACATAGTTATATTTAGTGGTATTTTGGTGATTATTGTTTCTATCCCTGCTTCCTTTTTGGCAGTTTTTCTTTTTGGTAAACTTCTAAAACCTTTGGATTACCTAAGAAGGGTCTCGGAAGCCCTTTCAGGGGGAAATTTTGATGTGGAAATAAAGCCCAGTGGAAGGAAAGACGAGTTTGGGCTTTTGGAAAAAGCCTACGCTGATATGGTGGAAAGGCTAAGGGGTATTATACTTTGGCAGAGAGAGTTTATCAGGAACATAACTCATTCTTTGAAAACCCCCTTGGCTTACATAAAGGGACAAGTGGAACTTTTGCAGATGGGTGCCTATAAAGAGGATAAACTTACGGAAATGTACCAAAGGCTATTAACTCAAACGGAAAAGATGGAAAGACTTATAACCCAGCTTACTACTATAATGAGGCTTGAATCCCAAATGCCCCTTAAAAGGGAGAAGGTGAGCATAAATCAGATCTTTGCAGAGATTGAGGAAGAGTACGAGTTTATTAAAGAGGATAGGAGATTTATCGTAGATTATCTATCGGAAGATGTGGAGATAGAGGTGGATAAAGAGTATTTTAAGTTGGCTTTGAGAAACTTAATAGAAAATGCCTACAAGTACACGGAAAAAGGATCACGCATAAGCCTTTACTATAGGCAAGGCTGTATAGTAGTGGAGGATGAAGGTATTGGTATGGAACACCCAGAAAAAGCTGGAGAACTTTTTTATAGAGAAGCAAACCACAAAGAAGGTTCTGGACTTGGTCTTTATATAGTAAAGCTTATAGCCCAAAAGAGTGGTATGTCTATGAAGGTGGAAAGTAAAAGGGGCGCTGGTACAAAAATGAGTTTGTGTTGTAATTTTAAACTTTAGAGTAAAAATATTTACTTTTTGTAGGGGCGTATGCTAACGAGCCCCTGCACATTAAACCATCATCTTTTACGTGAGCACAATCTTGTAAGGATATAAAGGGGTAGCAGTAGCCATAAAAGGGCATTTATAGGATTTTGCACTCCCATGGAGCAACCACCGCCGCCCCCACCGGTTGGAGCGCTTACTTCAGGACTATTACTTCCACCACTTTGGACTGGAGGACTATCACTTCCACCACTTTGGTCTGGTGAACTATCACCTCCACCAATTGGAGCACCTTCTCCAGAACTATTACTTTCACCACTCCAAACTGCCTTTCCATAACCATAAGCTACATTAGGAGCATTCCCTTCCACGTCATAAACTGCGTTGGACATAAGCCAGTTTTTAACCTCTTCTGGTGTAGCATTGGGATTATTCTGTAGATACATAGCCACCAAGGCGGCCACCACGGGCGTAGATATAGAAGTGCCCGCTAAGGGCTCATAATAGCCCCCTTGCCCACAGAAGTTAGGGTTTGAGTTTGGATCATAATAGGCATTAGGAGCACATACATAAAAGCCGTTGGCGACTATCTCTGGTTTTAGCCTTCCGTCCCTTGTTGGACCTCTGGAGGAGAAAAAGGCTATTTTCCCGAAGTTATCAAAGTGTAAATTTTCTATGTAATTACCCCCTATGGCTCCCACCGCTATAACTTTTGATGCGGTGGCAGGAGAGCCAACGGTAAACATATAACCACCAAAGCCATCGGGTATATAGTGGCTTGTAAATTCTCCATCCTCTACCATCCAAAGGTCTATCTTTCCAGAACCACTTACACGCTCCACCTTTAAAGTTAGAGGGGATGTGCTACATTGACTTATTATGATGACTTCCTTGTCCCCGTTGTAAGGTCTTGTTAAATTGTCGTTTATTATTCTTACCGTACAATTGGTGCCTATGACTTCGACCTTATCCTCTCCGGGGTCTGCATAAACACAAGAGGAGTTATTACATACACCTATTCTGTAAGAGGAACTTCCATCGTACCAGCCATTTATATAAAACCCATTGCCACCATAGACCATGCCCACATTCCCGGAGCTGGAGGCCACACGGGCATGGATGCGCTTATCTCCTTCGTTCCCAGCAGCTGCCACAATTATAAAGCCCTGTCCAGCCCTTTGGTCCATTGCCCTGTCAAAGAGGGACCTTCCATCGTGAGGGTCATGGTGCCCTCCCAAAGAGATATTAACCACCACAGGCCTTCCAAGGGCTTGAGCCTTTTGTTTTATGTAGTCCAAGCCAATTATCAAATCCTCAGCTGTGAGTTCTGCTTGATATATGATAAACTCCACATCCTTTGCTTGGCTGTTGTACCTTGTGCTTGACCAGTATCCACCCGCTGTGCCTGCCACCGCCGTACCATGACCATGATAGTCGTAGTTGCAATCAGCCTGCTGTATTTTTTGGTTAATCTGAGCGGAGTTTAACTCTGTACCAGTGTAGCTTTTAAAGTACAAAATCCTTGTAGTTCCATCTGGCTTTCTAAAGGCAGGATGGCAAAAGTTTATGCCTGTGTCTATGACCCCTACTATTACACCTGCGCCTGTTTTTGAGCTTGAGGTAGCTTTTGTGCCCACCAAATACTTGGCATTTCCTCCGCTTATCTGAGATGCCTGTAGGGACTGTCCCCCAAGAACAAGTCTAAAATCTCCATTGGAAGAGACATTTATGGTTGCCGGTGAATTACAATAAAAATAACTACCTTGCAAGCTACAGCCTTGGGCATTAACAGTACCACCCCTTATATACCCAAAGAAGTTGTTGGAATTTACGTATATACTTTGATTTCCCCTCCCCCAAAGGGCATAAGAGGAGTTAAAGCTTATATCATCAAGGAGTCTAAGCTTCTTTGGAGCTTCCACATAGACCACATTTTTATCCTCCACAAGGCTTTTCAAAGAAACCCTTGAAAGGTCTTCCACTTCTACCCTTCCATCCCTTTTTAGCACCAAAACCTTTTTAATTGGTCTTGTGGAAAGGGTTTTTAAATCCCTTTTCTGGAGAAGCTCATCCCTCAAAAGGGGATCTACCTTGGAAAGGTCGTAGCCAAAAGAAAGGGCTAAAAGTAAAAGTAAAAAGCTTAGAACCTTTTCCGTTAAACTGAGTTTTTTTGCTATACTCTCCATGTTGAATAATATATACCCAAATTGCTAGTTTTCAATCTGTTCAGAGATACTGAAAAAGCCCTCCTTCTCCCTTAAGATAAAAGAGAAGGAGGTGTCACCATGTCAAACATAAATCACCAGTATATTATAGCACTCTTCTGCATCATAGATGAC
>CALIUI010000092.1 GCA_938048815.1 uncultured Aquificaceae bacterium
TAAGTCCTTTATATCTTTACCTTCCAGAAGTCTTTTATAGGCGTATCTCTCGGCAGATGACCATCTTCTCATAAGGTCTTTTAGTAGGGATAAGTCTTTGTTGCTAAGTAAGATGAGCTTAGAGCAAATGGTTATTTTGCTCATCCTTTAAAATTGTAGCATAGGGGCATGTTTAGATTGGAGTTTTTGACACACCCTCCAGTGGTACTTGACATGGGAAAAATTTTGGTTATAATATATATACAGAAAAGGATGGTGGGATCAAGGAAGTTATAAGATGCGTGTTTAGAAACTCCCTCCCCCTCCCTCCCCTAATTGTTTTGCCCCACCGCCCGGTGGGGCTTTTCTAAAAATGAAATTCTCGGAGTTAAAGCCTTCGAGGTTTATAAAAAGACTGAACAGGTTTGTAGGACTTGTAGAGTTGGAAGGAAAGGAATACACCGCTTACATAAGAAATACTGGAAGGCTAAAGGAGCTTCTCTTTGAAGGCAACGTTGTTTATGTGGCAAAAAAGGAAAACAAACATCCTTTTGAGGTAGTGCTTGCAAGCTTTGGTAAATTCTTGGTTTGTATAGATTCCCACATAGCCCCAAAGTTGTATGCAGAGTATTTGAGAACATCTCCTCAATTTGAGCCACGCTTTGGAAATAAAAGGTTTGACCTACTTCTGGATACAAGGCCTGTAGAGGTAAAGTCGGTAAATTTGGCTGAAAAGGGCATAGCCCTCTTTCCTGACGCGCCCACCAAAAGAGGAAGGGAACACATAGAGAAACTTATAGAGCTTTCAAGGGAAGGCTATAAGCCCCTTATAGTTTTTGTAGTGCAAAGGGAAGATGCAGAGGTTTTTTCTCCCAACTGGCGTGTAGACCCAAAGTTTTCAGAATCACTTTTAAAATACTCCAAGCTTGGATTGGAGATAAAAGCTTATAGGTGTGAAGTTAGCTTTAAAGAGATTAAATTAAAAGAAGAGATACCTGTAGTTTTGGAGGGTATAACATGAGGATAAAGATAGGATCAAAGGATGCCCTTGTGGTGGTTGATATGCAAAGGGATTTTATGCCGGGAGGCGCCCTACCGGTGCCCGATGGGGATAAGATAGTACCGAGGCTTAACCAGTATATTGAGCTCTTTTTCAAAAAGGGGCATGCTATTTTCTTTACAAGGGATTGGCACCCAGCAGACCATATATCCTTCAAAGACCAAGGAGGTATGTGGCCGCCCCATTGCGTGCAAAATACAGAAGGAGCCATGTTTCACAAAGACCTTTTTATCCCTCACGACAACCGTTTTATAATATCAAAGGGAACCAGTAGGGATTTTGATGCCTACTCTGGCTTTCAGGGCACCATCCTTGACAGCTTACTCAAAGAAAGAGGTGTAAAGAGGCTTTTTGTGGGAGGAGTGGCCACCGATTATTGCGTAAAAAACACTGCACTTGGAGGGATAAACCTTGGCTATCAGGTCTTTTTGCTTAGCGATGGGATAAAGGGGGTGGATGTAAATCCCGGAGACTCTCAGAGGGCAATTGAGGAGATGCTACAGGCAGGAGCTGTAGCAGTAAGCATAGAGGATCTAAGCTAATCTAATGTACTGCGTATATACCCCTTAAGTTCCTACCCTCCTCGTCCCAATCCAAGCCGTAGCCCACTAAAAAAAGGTTGGGCACCTCAAAGCCTATAAAATCTGCTTCAAAGGGTACCTTTCTCCTTTCTCTTTTATCAAGCAATACACAAGTCTTTATCTCTTTTGCTCCCTTTAGCTGTAGAAGCCTATAAACCTCTGCAAGGGTATAGCCCGTATCCAAGATATCATCCACCAGTAAAACTTTAAGACCATCAATATCCCTTTCCAAATCCTTTACTACCTTTATATGACCTTGGCTTTCTTGGGAAGAGCCATAACTGGAGACCCACATAAAATCCACTTGCACAGGAAAGTTAAAGCTTCTTATGAGGTCTGCGGTAAAGACAAAGGCTCCTTTTAGCAAGCTAACCACCAAAAAATCTCTACCAAAGTCCTCTTCTATCTCCCTTGCAAGCTCCTTAATTCTTTGTAAGAGTTTTTCCTCTGAGATCAAAAGCTCCAACTTCCTGCCCTTTATCTCCATTTTCTTCCTCCAAATCAAGGGACATTACAAAGGCGCTCTCGCCATCGGAGTAATACCCTTGTCTTTCATAGATTATTTTAAACCCAAGGGATTGATAAAGCCTTATAGCCCTAAGGTTAGACCTCCTCACATCCAAAATAAATTTTTTCGCCTTTCCTTTGAAATGGTCCACAAGGAAAGCCATAAGGCTTTTGCCAATGCCCTTTCCCCAAAGCTCTTTTTTTACGGCTATGGACATAAGCACCGCCTCGTCGTATATCTTCCAAACTACCGCATAGGCAACTATCTTTCCCTCTTCTTCCATAACAAACCTATAGGAATATGGGTGCTGGAACTCCCTTTCAAAGGCTTTTCTGCTCCATGCGTCCTTTCCAAAACACTCTTGGCTTATATTGATAACTTCCTCAAGGTCATGAGGCTTCATATCCCTTATGGGCATTATGGTATTATATTTAAACTACATGCTGGCAGAAGTAAAAAGGAAAGTGGAAGAGATAAGAGAAAAGTTTGAGGATATAAAGTCTGCCTTTAATTTGGAGGCTCTCAGAGAAGAGTTGGAAAGCATAGACAGAAGAATGGCTTCTGCGGACTTTTGGAATGATAATGAAAGGGCAAAAAGCCTTACCCAAAGGAGAAGATGGATGGAGGAAAAGATAGAGGAAATTGAAAAATTAGAAAAGGGCATAAGGGATTTAGAGGAGCTTTTGGAGATAACTCCCGAGGAAGACCTTGAGACCCTCCAGATGGTCCGTGAGGAGGCAAAGAGCATAGAGGAAAATCTAAAAGGCTTGGAGATACAAGCCTTTCTCTCGGAGGAGATGGATCCAAAGAATGCCTATCTTACCATACAGGCGGGTGCAGGTGGTGTGGAAGCTTGTGATTGGGCAAGTATGCTTCTAAGGATGTACAGAAGGTGGGCGGAAAAGAAGGGCTATGAAGTGGAGGTGGTAGATATAAACCCCGACGATGTGGCGGGTATAAGAAGCGCCACCATACTTATAAAGGGACCTTACGCCTATGGTTATCTGAAGGGAGAACAGGGTGTTCACAGACTTGTGAGAATATCACCCTTTGATGCCAACGCCCGAAGGCATACTTCCTTTGCCTCTGTATCCGTTATACCCCAGATAGATGAAAGCATAAAGATAGAGATAAGGGAAGAGGACATAGAGATGGAAACCTTTAGGGCAAGCGGTGCGGGAGGTCAGTATGTTAATAAAACGGATACGGCAGTTAGAATAAGACACAAGCCAACGGGTATAGTGGTCTCTTGCCAACAAGAAAGGTCTCAATTGCAAAACAGACTGAAGGCTTTGGAGCTTTTGAAGGCAAAGCTATATCAGTTGGAGCTTCAAAAGTTGGAAGAAAAGAAGAAAGCCCTCGAGGGAGAAAAGACAGACATAGGCTGGGGCCACCAAATAAGGTCTTATGTCTTTCAACCATACCAGCTTGTAAAGGACCTAAGAACGGAGCTTGAGGTAGGCAACGTATCTGCGGTTATGGATGGTGAAATAGACCCCTTTATTGAGGAATATCTAAGATGGAAGGCAAAGGAAAAGGCTACACAACAACGATAGAAGGCTTAAAGGAACTCTTTGAGGAGCTAAAGAAGGACTACAAGGTTATCGCCCCCACCCTTAAGGATGGTGTAATCCTTTATAAAGAAGTTGGTAGCTTTGAGAACATAGCCTTTGGCTACAGAAATACAGAAGCACCCGGCTTTTATTCCTTAGAAAAGGCTGAAGGCTACTTTACCTATACCCATCCTGCCAATTCACCGAAGAGCTTTCTTCATCCACCAGAATTGACCCTTATAAAGGCCAAGGCCTCCCAAGAGGGATTGGTCTTTGAAGAGGTATATCCAGAGGATAAAATGTGCCTCTTTGACCTTAGGGCTTGCGATCTTTGGGCTATAAAGATCCTTGATAGAGTCTTTCTTGAGGATCCTTACTACCAAAGGCTTAGGTCTAATCTTTTCCTAGTGGCGGTAGAATGCACCTATGCCACTTTAACCTGCTTTTGTAAAACTATGGAAAAGGGGCCAGTTCCAAAGGAGGGCTATGACCTTCTTATAACAGAACTTGAAGGTCGCTTTCTTATAAGAGCAGGTTCTAAAAAGGGGGAGGAGCTTTTAGTATCCTTGAAAACAAAAAGGGAAGCAAAAAAGGAGGATTTTGAGGAAAGGGAAAAAAAGATAAGGGCTTTGGAAGAAGCTATGGAATCTTTCTTTAACATAAGAGAGGTTCCACAAAAGCTTTACAGCAGAATGGACAGCTCTTATTGGGAACCCGTAGAAAAGAGATGTCTTGCCTGTACCTCTTGTACACAGGTTTGCCCCACATGCTTTTGCTTTGATATCTTGGAGAAAAACACTATAGACCTAAGGGAAAGTGAAAGGGTAAGAGTTTGGGATTCTTGCTTTTCTCCTTCCTTTGCTACAGTTCATCGCTTTAACCTAAGGCAAAGCATACACTCCCGCTACAGACAATGGCTTATGCATAAGTTTGCCTATTGGATAGACCAATTTGATACCTTTGGGTGCGTTGGATGTGGAAGATGTATAACCTGGTGCCCTGTGGGTATAGATATAAGACAGGAGGTAAAAAGAATTGCTGGTTAAAAACCCGTATCTTTTGAAGGCGGGAAGGGTAGAAAAGGTTATAAAGGAATGCGAAGGTATATATACCTTTCATATAGCTACGGAGGAGTCTGCGGTCTTTGGCCAGTATAACATGCTTTATGCCTTTGGGAAGGGAGAAGCTCCTATAACCATAGCCAGCAAAGGAGAAAACTACGTGGTTCACACTGTAAGGGCTGTTGGAGATGTAACTAAGCATATAGACAGTCTAAAAGAGGGGGACCTTCTTTATTGGAGAGGTCCCTATGGAAATCGGTGGGATTTAGAGAGAGCTTATGGGAAAACCCTTCTTATAATTTCCGGTGGTTTGGGGCTTGCGGCAACGAGATGGGTTTTTGAAGAGGCCCAAAAAAGCCCTGTAAAAAGGCTTATACACCTATACGGCGCCAAGGATTACGATAGCTTACTGTACAGGTACCTTTACAAAGATTGGAACAATAGGGCAGATTTTAGAATAGTATTAAGCAATCCCCACCCCCAATGGAAAGGTAAGGTAAGCTTAATAACAAACCTATTAAAGGAGCTTGATTTAGAAAAGGACACAATAGTCTTTATGTGTGGTCCAGACCCGATGGTAAAAGCATGTATTCCCCTTTTGAAGGAAAAGGGTATAGATGAAGATAGCGTATACGCTTCCCTTGAAAGGCATATGAAGTGCTCTGTGGGCACGTGTGGCCATTGTATGATAGGTCCTTACTTTGTATGCAAGGATGGTCCCATATTTAGGTACGACCTTATAAAGGAGTACTTTGAGAGGAAGGAGGTATGAAGGTAGGGGTCTTTAAGTTTTCCTCTTGCGACGGCTGTCAGCTTGCCTTCTTTGAGCTTGAAGAGGAGCTTTTGGAGCTTTCAAGGATAATAAGTGTTGAATACTTCCTTGAGGCTTCTTCCTCAAACCGTTGGGAGCACTTTGACTTGGCTTTTGTAGAGGGCTCAATATCCACAAAGGAAGAAGAAGAAAGGATAAAAAAGATAAGGGAAAGTTCTAAGCTTTTGGTTGCCATAGGTGCCTGCGCTGTCTCCGGTGGTATCCAGTCGGCAAGGAACTTTGAGGACTTCTCTCAAGTTTACTCTTCTGTATATTCTTACAAACATTACGAGACAAACCACTACTCCAAGCCCGTGGGAGACTTTGTAGAGGTAGATTTTGAACTAAGGGGATGCCCTATAAACAAGGAATCTTTAAAGGAGTTGATAGGGGCTATAATCCAAGGGAGAAGCTTCCAAATGCCTTCTTATCCTTTGTGCCTGGAGTGTAAGAGAAAAGGTAATCCCTGTGTGGTAGTTGCCCATGGCCTTTCTTGCCTTGGTCCCATAACCCTTGCAGGTTGCGGAGCCTTGTGTCCAAGCTACAAAAGGGGTTGTTATGGATGCTATGGACCCATAGAAAAGCCAAACCTTGAAGCATTGGAGGAAGGCTACAGAAGACTTGGAAAGGATGAGAGAGCTTTAAAGGAATCTTTGATACTTTCTTTTAATGCTTACAATAAGAATTGGAGGGGGCAGATATGAAGCTTAGGATAGATGCCCTTACTCGTGTGGAGGGCGAAGGTGCCCTTGAGGTCTATGTGGAAGAGGGAAGGGTTAAGGGCTTAAAGCTATCCATATACGAACCGCCAAGGTTTATAGAGGGCATATTAAAGGGAAAGCTCTACCACGTTATCCCCGATATCACTGCAAGGATATGCGGTATATGCCCTATTGCCTACCAGATGAGCGGTGTCCAAGCCATAGAGGATGCCTTTGGCGTGGAAATTCCGAAGGATATAGAAGAGATAAGAAGGCTTCTTTACTTTGGAGAATGGATACAAAGCCATGCTCTTCACGTTTTCTTTTTGCATTTACCAGACTTTTACCGAATGCCTTCTATATTAGAGCTTGCTAATTTAGATAAGGAGCTTGTCATGGCAGGAATGGAGATAAAAAGGGCGGGAAGCTTGATTATTCAAACCCTTGGTGGAAGGACCTCTCACCCTGTATCGGTGGTGCCCGGTGGCTTTAGCGATCTTCCCGAAAGTCTTTCTTCTTTGCTTGAACCCTTGGAAAGGGCTCTTGAAAAAAGCCTTTGGGCTATACAAAGAATGAAAAACCTTAACTTTCCCTCCTTTGAACTAAAGGATGTGGTTTTTGTATCCCTTTGGGAAGAGGATTATCCCATACTAAAGGGTGATATATACCTTGAGGGCGAAAGAATACCATCCTCTCACTTCAAAGAGATCTTTGAGGAGTTTGAGGTTCCTTATTCTACCGCAAAGCATAGCAAGCTGAAAGACGGCAAAACCTATCTGGTGGGTGCATTGGCACGTTTTAACAAGGCCCACGAAAAACTCTCACCCCTTGCAAAAGAAACTGCAGAAAAGATAGGCATAGAACCCCCTATAAAGAATCCTTACAAAAGCCTTTTGGTAAGAATGTTGGAGATAACCCACTCCCTTGAAAGGGCTGTACATATGGTAAAGGGCTATAAAAAACCCAAAAGAAGCTTTGTGGAACTAAAACCAAAAAGGTCGGAGGGCTTTGGTGTTTCAGAAGCCCCAAGGGGTATTCTTTGGCATAACTACGCCTTTGATGAGGAGGGAAGGATAACAAAGGCGGATATAATACCGCCGACCTCTCAAAACATGCCAGCCATAGAACTTTCCCTTTGGCAACTTCTGACGGTCTTGGATAACCTTATGGAAGAGTCTCTAAGAGATCTGGCAGAGCCCATGATAAGGAACTTTGACCCTTGTATATCCTGTGCTACCCATTTTCTAAGGGTAAAGGTAAAAGACAAGCCTTGAAAAGGCAAAGGATCACCTTATATTTTTCTTTTTATGATAGACACCCATTGCCACCTTGACCTTTTGAAAAAGGAAGACTTAGAGGAAACCCTTAGGGATAAAAGCTTGGAGTATCTTATAACGATAGGCTATGATAGAAAAACTATAAAAAATGCCATAAGGCTATCGGAGGAAAAGGATCATGTTTTCTGTGCCATAGGATTTCATCCTCACGAGGCAGACCATATAAAGGAAGAGGACTTTGAATGGCTAAAAAACATCGCAAGCTCCCGCCCAAAGGTAAAAGCCTTGGGGGAGATGGGCTTGGACTTTTACAAAGACTACGCCGACAGAAAAAGGCAGGAGGAGGTCTTTAGAAAGCAAATAGCCATAGCAAGAGAGCTTGGGCTTCCCATAGTGGTTCATTCAAGGGCTGCCGAAAAGGAAACTCTAAGGATACTAAAAGAGGAAAAGGCATACGAAGTGGGCGGTGTTATGCATTGCTTTACTGGATCCTATGAGTTTATGAAGGCTTGTGTAGACCTTGGCTTTTACATCTCCTACTCGGGCATAATCACATATCCCAATGCACAAGCCCTTAGAGAAGTGGCAAAAAAAACACCCACTTATAGGCTTTTGATAGAAACGGATGCGCCCTTTTTGGCGCCCCAGCCTGTAAGGGGAAAGCCCAACAAGCCATCTTACCTACGCTACACAGCAGAGGTACTTGCCCAGCTTATACCCAATAGCTCCTTTGAAGATATAGAAAGAATGACCTCAGAGAATGCCAAGCTTCTTTTCAATCTTATGAGCGATGGAAAAAGGGAAACCATAACCTACACGATAAACAACAAGCTTTACATAAACCTAACCAACAAATGCAACCTTCATTGTGCCTTTTGTCAGAGGGAAAGGGAAAGGAATTTTATGGTAAAGGGCTATTGGGTTTGGATTTCCAGAGACCCAAGTGTGGAAGAGGTTATAAAAGAGATAGGAGATCCCCAAAAATATGAAGAGATAGTCTTTTGCGGTTATGGTGAGCCCACCTTGAGATTTTCCGCCCTCAAGGAGATAGCCCAATGGGTAAAGGAGAAGGGAGGGAAAGTAAGGGTGGATACAAACGGCCTTATGTTTACCTTTTTGCCAAAGGAGAAGCTAAGAGAATTAAAGGGACTTGTAGATGTTTGGTCTGTTAGTTTGAACGCCCAAGATAAGGAAACTTATAACCACATATGCAGGCCAGCACAAGAAGACGCCTTTGAGAAGGTAGTTGAGTTTATAAAGACAGCCTTGCAAGAGGGCTTTCAGGTGGTTGCCACGGCAGTGGATTATAATGGCGCGGACATGGAAAAAACACAAGAGCTTGCCCTGTCTTTGGGGGCAAAGTTTAGGGGAAGGATATACGAATCTGTAGGTTAAGATTACTCGCCATAGTGAACATGGTGGAAGGGATGAAAAACCTTATAGGAGATAAAGGAGCAAAGGCGGTAGACGCTGGCAAGCAAGCGGGGCCAAAACTCTTGGAAAGCCTAATAGGGCACTTCCCACTGAAAAGGTCATGGGTCATATTGGAAGACCTTATAAACTCACCAGTGATTTACTTCTTTGCAGGTTTGATAGAGGGCTTTGTATCCTTTATGAGCCATGAAAAGGTTGTTTTATTGCCCAAGGATGTGTAAAGGGGTAAAATAGTGTATAAATGGATTTGGCAAGCATAGAAAGTTTCTCCCTAAACTACAAGCTTTTTTATGCCATAAACCACAGAAGGCATCCTTTACTTGATATTTTCTATCTTTATTTTTACAGGCTGGGCAAGGGGTCCTTTGGTGTTTTTGTGGGAGTATTGTTTTTTCTCTTTTGGAAGGAAAGCTTTATAAAGTATCTTTTGGTGATGCTTTTTCAAGCTTTGGTGGTAAAAGCGTTAAAGTACACGGTAAGGGCAAAAAGGCCTGCATCTTTGTTATCGGAGGTCTATCTTTTGGAAGATCTAAGGTTAAAGTCCTTTCCCTCTGGGGATGCTTCCATGTCAATGGCTATAGCCTTGTGTCTTTACGGACACGTGCCTGTTGTTTTAATTGTTCTCTATCCACTTCTTATAGGCTACGGAAGGGTCTATATGGGTGCCCACTTTCCCCTTGATGTTTTGGTAGGCTTTGCTATAGGTGCGCTATGCTTTTTCGTAGTATCCCTTTACTTTTGACCCTTTCCTTTTTTTATCTCCTTTGGGGCAACTGGATACTTTCCTTTACTTCCCTTGACGAAGGGAGGAATATGAGCGCCATTCTTCATATGCTAAAAAGCGGAGATTTTATCCGTCCCATGTACAACTGCCAACCACGCTTTGAAAAGCCCCCCATGTTATACTGGTCTGTAGCTCTTTTATCCCAAATATTGGGCATTAATGAATTTTCCGCAAGGTTGATCTCTGGTCTTTCCGCCTTTGGCATTGCTGTTTTGATCTATCTTTTGGCAAGGGACTTTTACTCCAAGGAAATAGCCCTAAGGGCGAGCATAATATTTTTGACCTTTCCCCATGTTTGGATAGAGGCAAGGGCTGTTGTGCCCGAGATGTTAAACACTTTTTTTACCTTTTTGGGCTTGTATGCCTTTCTCAAAGAAAGATTCACATGGGGATGGGTAAGCCTTTCCTTTGCCTTTTTAACAAAAGGTCCTGTGGGTGTGGTGCTTGCGGTTGGGGTTTATCTTATTTGGAGGAGAAGACTTGACTTTTTAAGGGTAAAGGGACTTATCCTCTTTTCACTTCTTGGCTTTTCTTGGTATTTGGTTATGTTTTTCCAGTACGGCTATGAATACTTTTACCGGTTTTTCATCTATGAAAACGTAATGAGATACACAGGGCATCGCTCCACGCACCCTGCACCCTTCTATTACTATCCCCTGGTTATAGCTGTAGGTAGCCTTTGGTACCTTCCCCTATACACAAGGCTTGTAAAGGGCTTCAAAAGAGAATGGTTGCCCTTGGTCTTTTGGTTTATCTTTGTGCTGGTCTTTTTCAGCCTTGCAAAAAACAAGCTCCATCACTATATCCTCTTTGCCTACCCACCCCTTGCCATACTCCTTGCTCACGTGGT
Organism: uncultured Aquificaceae bacterium; assembly: GCA_938048815.1. Taxonomy (GTDB): domain Bacteria; phylum Aquificota; class Aquificia; order Aquificales; family Aquificaceae; genus Pampinifervens. The sequence continues at coordinate 10,600 of CALIUI010000092.1, forward strand.
AAGGGAAAGGTATATGAAGATTGCAGTTTGGATATCTTTGTTATCTCTTATAGCCCTTACTATGCTTTTGTACCTATACCAGCAAGAAAGGTTTGTGCCAAAGGCTTGGACTACAATAAGGACTTACCAAGGACCTGTTTATTTTTACAAGGCGGAGGATTCCGCACTAATCTATTACTCGGGAAGATGCATAAAAAACCTTGAAGACCCATCTTTGGCAAAGGGCTTGCTTATCACCAAGGAAAAGTATACCCAAGAGCTTGCAAATTGTAGAGTTATTCTCAGGGGTAGGGAATTTGATGGAGATTATGTATTGCTAAAGTGCGATGAAGTTTTAAAATAAATCTCTATGGAAAAGAAGTACGGAGAGATAGCTATAGAAGAAGCCCAGCTTGAAGCTTGGGACAATCCTACGCCCCATAGGGATTATATGATAGAGATAACCTTTCCTGAGTTTTCTTGTCTTTGTCCAAGGTCTGGATATCCCGATTATGCCACCATAAGGATAAGGTACATACCGGCAAAAAAGATAGTGGAGCTTAGGTCTTTGAAGCTTTGGCTAAACAAGTTTAGAAATAGGTACATATCCCACGAGCAAGCTACCAACGAGATATACTCAGCCCTATATGAAGCATTACAGCCCAAGTTCCTTGAAGTTATAGGAGATTTTAACCCAAGGGGAAACGTACATACCATCATAAAGGTCAGGAGCGATCAGAACTACGGATGATTTCTTTTAACCTCTTTAAAGACCTGTAGCCCTCCCTTATCTCATCGGGATATATCTTATAGGGTGAGTATCTGTGTCTTTGGTAGAGGGACAAGATAAACTTAACCAAAGGGTAGTACTCCTTCCCTTTGCAAGCGGAGATTATCTCCTCAGGTAGGGCATCTTCTTTTATGATTCCTTCTTTTACCAAAAGGCTTTTTGTTTTCAAAAACAGGTTTTTTGGGGTTTTCCTAAGCCTTAACAGTAGATGGAAAACCATGTAAAGGGAAAGGAGAGAAAAGGCAAGAAATATAGCTTGTAAAAGCCTTTTCCTTATGTTTTCCACCTTTAACTCCCTTTTTATACCCTGTCTTAGGTTTGAAAAGAGTTTTATCTGTTTTTCGGAGGAATAGCCCACTATGTTGGAATACCAAAAGCTAACTATAAAATCCCTTACCATAGCAAAGCGAGATATCCTTTTTACTGCAGGAGGTGTGTAGGGGGGCGTAGTATCCACCCTTAACCACCTTCCATTCACGTAAGCCTCAACCCATACATGGGCCATGGAGTTGGTTATGATGTGATAATTACCAAGGGGGTTCCACAAAGCACCCTTATAACCACCTACAACCCTTGCAGGTATTCCCATAAGCCTTAGGATCAGGGCTGTAGCGCTGGCATAGTACTCGCAGTTTCCCTTCTTTGCCACAAAAAGGAAGTATTCAAGGGGATCTCCTTCATACTTTTCAAGCTTTAAAGTATATTGGTAGCCATTGGAAAAGTATTCCACCACCCTTTTAAGCCTTTCCTGGTCAGTTTTTGCATTCTTTGAGAGGCTTTCTGCCAAGCTTCTTATGGTAGGTCCTATGGTCTCTGGCACTTGAAGATAATTATTTGGGTTTTCCTCAAGGTACAACTCCTTAGAAGAGCTAACTACCAATCTGATAGCTCTGTTTATATCCTTTTGGAGGCGCAGAACGTTGCCCGTGGTCATGTAAGCATCGGCATTTAAGCCCTCTACTTTTAGCACCTTATAGGGATAGTCAAGGGCTGGTACGATGCGGTCAAAGGAGGGCTCAATCACCAAAGTATAGATAAGGTCGCCTGTGTCCTTTGGCATAGGCAAGCTTTTTTCTGAAGCTCTTAGCCAGGTATCCTTTTCATATCGGTCAAAGACTATAGCCCTCCAGTAGGGATCCTTTAGATTCTGGGGCAAGCCATAGACTCTAAAAGCTACCGTGTTGTCCTCCTGTATATCACCCACCTTTCCCAAACTCACACTATCGGAAAGACCCGTTTTTAGCCCTCCTCCCCTTCCAAAAAGGTCAAAAATAGGCGTTTGACTCCTTGGCAAAAGGAAGAAAAAGGGAAAGGTAAGAAAAAGTACAGAGAAGAAAAAGGCTAAGCTTACGAGGATATAGTTTTTGTAGGTAGCCCAATCAAGCCTTTTATCTCCAACTTTTTTGTATAGGTTTAAAAAAACCAAAGAGGACACACCAAGGAAACTATGAAATAAAAATACCAGAAGGAAGCTAAGGCTTAGGTTGTAGGCGGTGGAGATGGAAAGGGCAAAAAGGCTAAGCAAAAGAATCTGATAAAGATCTCTAAGCTTTTTTTCTTCAAGGCTTTTTATGGAAAGAAGAAGCAAAACCACGTGGGAAAAGGGCTTTAACAGGTCTTCAAGACTTAAAAAGGAAAGAAAGTAAAGGCTAAGTAAAAAGCCAAAAAGGGTTAATAAAAACCTTCTAACGGGATAAACCTTTTTAAAGTCCAGGAATATACCAATTATATAAACGCCCAAAAAGATAAGAAAATACCGAACTTCGGACACGTTCCAAAGGGAAAGGATGCCCACAAGGGCTGTAAGATGCACAAGGGAATAGGTAAAGGTTCTGCAATTACTTAGATAGTTTAAGGGCATATTCCTTTACCTCTTCTTTATACTTGGGATGGGCGTAGATCCTATAAAAGTTAATATCCTTCAAAGAAGCTACAAGAGAAGAGGCTTCCCAAAGGCTCAAAAACCTCCTTCCATCCCAAAGAAGTATATCCTCTTCCAAGACCTTCTTGCTTATGTGGTCAAACCTAAGAAGTTCCTTTTCATATCTTTCTAAAAGTCTTTCCTTCACATAACTAAGGATTTCCTTAGAAGTGGTAGAGAAAACCTCTCTGTAGTGTTCTCTCCCTATGATCCTTCTTACCCTTTCCTCTTTGTATCTGTCCAAAAGGAGGGATATAAGGTGAGAGTCGGTTTTTCTGTGAAAGTAATCCCTGTTTAAAAGACCTTCTTGAAAGAATTCTTCAAGGAGTTCCTTTAGGTGTATGTTTAGTATGCGCACCACCTTGTGGAAATAAACCTGCGAATACATAAAGTACCTGCCAAGTATAAAGCTTTCCAAAGACCTAAGGGCGCTTATATGGACACACTTTTTACCCTCAACCAAGAGAATATTCTCAAGGAGCCTGCTATAGTCAAAAAATCCATAGGAAGTTCCACAAAAGTAAGCATCTCTTCTTAGATAATCCATCCTGTCCGCCCCAAATTCTCCCGTGATTATGTTGGGTAGATTTTCCGACTTTCTAAAGGCTATCTGTATAAGCACCTCAAGGTCTTCATGGGTATATCCACACTCCAAAAGGATATCCGCCAATCCCTCTTGGTGAAGCACCTTTTCTCCGATAACTTCATGGCTTTTGTTTCCCAAGAGTACCTCGGTGGTGTGGGAAAAGGGTGTATGCCCTATATCGTGGATAAGCCCTGCCAAACGAAACAGCTTGCACAATTTTTTATCCCCAAGCCCAAGGCTATTACAGATCCTGCCCGCAAGCTCCATGGTGCCAAGGGAATGTTCAAACCTGCTGTGCTGCGCAGAAGGGAAGACCAAATAGGCAATGCCCAACTGGTTTATAAACCTAAGCCTTTGTAAGGGATAGCTGTTTATTATCTTTGTTTCCTCTTGGTCCGCCTTTATAAGTTGGTGAATAGGGTCCGAGAACTCTTTAAACATACCTCTCCCTCAAAGGAATAAGCCTTTGTGTTTTTTCTGTCAAAGACCTTCACAAAAAGACCTTTGATAAATTTTATAACCCTATCAAAGAAACCCCTTTTCCTTTCTTGGCTTACAAACTCAATCTTTATGGAGCTTAAAGAACTACCCTTTTCCATCCTTCTTATCAAGCCTTCTATGTCTTTTTTTAGCTTAAAGAGATTTATACCATAATAGACGTCACCAAGCTTTTCAAGGTCTTTCACAGACTGTTTTAGATCCTGCAAAAGGTCTGACTTTTCCCTTGAGTACAGCTTGGAAAGGTTGTATAAAACCCTAAGATAGACTTTTTCTGAGGGAAATCTTTCAAAACAAACTTCGCAGTAGCTTTCTACCTCCTCATAGAGCCCCTCATTAAACATGATGGAGGAGATCATTACCGCATCCTGAGGGGTGAGATATTTTCTATAGGTGTTTATCCTGCTTAAAAGATTCCACAGTTTTAAAACCTTGTGGTTTAACTCCTCTAATTGGTTTGTGTATTCATACCTTAGGCTTATGAAGTATATACCATCCTCCTCCACCTTGTATATGTCTTTGCCAGTATAGAGGTTCCCATAAAGGTCTGATATTACAAAGAGGTTCATGCTTACCAAAAGATCTTTCCAATAGCTTCTTGCCCTTTGAAAGTTCCTATAGGCACAGGAGAGGAATCTGCTTAGTTCTATGGTGGGGCTTGCCTCTCTCCTTACAAGCTGTGAATAGCACATAAGGTAATAGACCATCTCCTTCTTGGAGGGGTCTTCCAAAACCTCCAGTATAAGGCTGCTTAGTGGGTCTCTTTCTTTTATCTCCAGCATAAGTTATAATATAAACCTTATAACTTTCTTCTACGGGTGTTCTCCAGTCATCTCCTGCCAAATTTTATCCTTTCCCGCATACCGCCCTCCAAGCTCGCCAAAGCCCAAAGGCAATCCCTTATCTAATAGGTGCCAAAAGTGTGTATCCCATATGGTGAGCATGTTTTCTGGAAAGGAAGGTCATTAAAGTAGCTAAGGTCCATTTTTGCTAAGGAAGATTATCCACCGTTATAGGAGAGGTCTCCCACACCGCTTACCGCTACTATCAAATTGGGGTTGATCCTTAAAACCACCTTTGCGCTTTTTTTACAAGCCCTTGTCATTCTTCCCAAGTTAGCTTATGGGGCTCGTTGAAAAGGTCTATACCAAACACGCTGGGAAAATCCAAAGAAAGCTCCGCCAGCCTTGTAAGATCTCCATGCCAATCTTCTTTTCTATAACCCCTATTTGGGTCAAGGGGCTTTCCAGCAAGCGCCCCCCCTCTGAAGTTGCAATCGCAATTCTCAAAACCAAACCAATTTATCCCATAAAGCTTTAAAAGGCTCCCTTGCTTATATACTCCATCTTTTCCCGTAGTGTATAGTTCTGAGGAGTTTTCTTGATCTTGACCTGTATGCCCTGTGCTTTGCTTGCTATCACCACCACCATATCCAAAGCTAATCAACAGAATAAAAAAGATGAGAGTTTTTAAGACAACCACATGAGAAATTATACACCGCCACAAAAAATTCAAAATTCTGGTAGCTCAGGCTTCCAGCCCGTATTTTTATGCCTGCGCTACCGATAAAAGGGGATTTCTCACCCGGCGTATAGTTGAATAAGAATATAAAAACATTTTTATACTTTATGAAAGGATAAGAAAATCTAATAAAAAAGTTTTTCTCATAGTGTTATCCTTAAAGACAAAACCCGCAAGGAGGTAAAAGATGAGGAAGCTTTTTCTACTTTTAAGCCTAAGTAGTGTATCTATTGCAGCTCCCGTCTTTATGGACGGTGATTATGCAAAAGCCCTTTGTGAAGAGTGGAACAAAACACCCAAGCTTGTAGAAGAGCTTGGGAAAAGTGAAAGTTGGGTGGCAGTTCCAGAAAGGAAGATCTTTATCTACAGGGAGGATTGCACAGATAAAAAGCAGATACAGTTAACCATGAAAAATGAAGGGGGTAAAGCCCTGTGTGTTTATGGTGGTCCCGCAAAGGATAAAAGAGGAAAAGATGATTTTCTTATGTATGCAGAGACAAACAGGTGGCTTGAAATGGGAAGAAAAGAGTATGGTCCTATGAAGGCTATGATGTTTGGAAGATTAAAGTTTGAAGGTCCAAAGGGTGTAGCCATGAAGAACATGAATCCCTTTGAAGCCTTCCTTGATATAGTGGATAACCCACCCCACGATGCAAGCAAATGTCCTTAAAAAATAATCCTCTCAAGGGTAAGTCCCTTTGCCTTTGCAGTATAGGGGCACTTGCCCTTCCCTTCCAAATAGTTTTTTATCTCTTCTATCCTTAGCTTTCCAAGTCCCAAATAGACAAGGCTTCCCACGATTCTTCTAACCATGTACCTTAAAAAGCTTGGTGCCCTTATTCTAAATTCTATAAGCTCACTTTCCTTGTAAAGGCTTACATCTTCTATGTTTATAAAAGTGTTTTTCTCCTCCTCCAACTTGGCAAAAGAAGAAAAGTCATGGGTGCCCAGAAAGAGTTCCACCGCAGAAAGCATCCTTTCATAGTCAAGTTTGTAGGGAATTCTCCAGCAAAAAGGGTCAAGGAAAGGATCCCTTGAAAAGCTATTAAAGATCCTATAAAGGTAAACCTTTCCTTTTACGCTGTAGCGGGCATTAAATCCCTCCTCTTGCCATACTTTTTTTATACCAATATCATCGGGCAGCATAGAGTTTAAAGCCTTTAAAAGGGTTTCATCTTTTATATCCTTGCTTGCTTGAAAGTTGGCTACGTATTCTTTTGCATGAACGCCCGAATCTGTCCTGCAACATCCTGTAAGTTTTATATGTTCTTGAAAGATCTTTTCTAAGCTTTCCTTTAAAGTGCCTTGCACCGTCCTTAATCCCGGTTGAACCTGCCAACCATGAAAATGGGTACCTACAAAGGATAAAAGAAGTACATAGTTGGGCATAAAAAGATTATAGAGATTTTATGAGCTTTTCCTCTACCTGTTTAAAAACCCTTTCCTCTTCTTCCCCCAATTCGTGATCGTAGCCAAGCAAGTGCACAAAGCCATGCACCAACAATCTTTTTATCTCTTCCTCAAGACTATGCCCTAAATCCTTTGCCTGTCTTTCTGCCGTGTCCAAGGATATAACTATCTCGCCAAGCAAGTGATATTTACCCGCCGGTTCATCCAAAATAAAAGAGAGTACATCGGTGGCTTTATCCTTCCCTCTGTAGTTTTTGTTTAATTCCCTAATAACTTGGTCGTCCGTTAAATATATGCTTATCTCTATCCCTTGCATTCCTTGAAGGTTTAAGAGGCTTTCCGCTATGGTTTTTATCCACCCTGTGGAGATTTTCCCCTTATCCTTCCTTACCAGTATTCTGTTCTTCCTTTGACCTCTCAAACTCTTCATAGGCTTTTATTATCCTTGCCACTATGGGATGCCTTACCACATCTTCCTCTTTGAACCATACAAAGCTTATACCCTCTATGTCCCTAAGGACCTTTATTGCCTCCACAAGCCCCGATTGCTCCCTCTTTGGAAGGTCAATCTGGGTTATATCTCCCGTTATAACCACCTTTGAGCCAAAGCCTATCCTTGTGAGAAACATCTTCATCTGTTCCTTTGTGGAGTTTTGGGCTTCATCCAGTATAATAAAGGCGTCGTTAAGGGTCTTGCCCCTCATGAAAGCAAGGGGGGCTATTTCTATTATGTTTCTTTCAAGCATATAGCCTGCCTTGTCATAATCTACCATATCATAAAGGGCATCGTACAAGGGCCTAAGGTAAGGGTCCACCTTTTCTGCTATTCCGCCGGGCAGAAAGCCCAACTTCTCTCCCGCTTCCACCGCAGGCCTTGTGAGAATTATCTTATTTACCTTGTTAGTCTTCAGATGGGCAAGGGCCATAGCCATAGCCAAATAAGTCTTTCCCGTTCCCGCAGGTCCAATACCAAACACAATATCGTTATCCTTTATAGCATCTACGTATATCCTTTGAGTGTGGGTTTTTGGTACTATAGCCTTTTTCCTATGGGTTATCAGTATCACTTCTTCTTTCGGTGTAGTTTTTGCAACCTTTGCATTAAGGTAGTTCTTTGCCCTTTCTCTGACCTCTTGGGGTGTCAAAGGGGACTGGGTTAGTTCCTTTATAATATGTCTTAAAAACTCATATACAGCCTTTACCTTATCCTCTTCTCCCTTTATAAGAATCTCTGTGCCCTTGGCGGAGATTTTAACATCAAAGAGCTGTGAGAAGTACTTTAGGTTTTCGTCACCCCTGCCAACTATAGCATAAAACCTTTCATCAAAGCCACCAAGGTCTAACTTCTCTTCTGTTTTTTCCAACATCTTCCCAACAGCTTACTATAAATATACCCTTTAATTGGTGGTAGTCAATACACTAAAGAGGTTGCGTCAAAAATCTGCCTGAGGGCATACAGCACACGCTTCAACAGGTTAAAACACAGATCGCCCAATTGTATTTCTTTAATAGGGCATTGAAATATTTTTGTGGGGGCGTTTTTACACGCAAAGCCACCAGAAATTTCACCATCGCCTATGCAAAAAAGACCAATCTTAACATCCAACCGGTGAAAAGTTGGAAAAGGGTCAATAAAATCCCCAAAGCTGGCAAAACTATAACCTTTTTACCTACACTATCGCCTTTGAACCAAAACACCAGAAAATTCACCAAAGATAAAAGAAGCAGGAACAGACCATTCCATTTATGGGGAAAAGCCCAGATAAAGGGTGCCTTTGATTGCACAAGGGGAACGTTGGACACGCCAAAACCAAAGATAACAGAAAGCACCAACAAGCCTATCAATACCAAGTTAAGATACAAGGCGGGTTTTATCAAACTTCTAAGCTTTAGCACACCAAGGGCATACAAAACAAAGACAAGCAAAGCCACCAACACCGCAGAATAAGAAAATAGTGGATGGAATACCATCACAATACCTCCAAGCTTTTTTCCACATCTATTATACTCTTATATAGCCTCATAAGTATATCTTCATAATTTTCCTCTCCCAACTCTACCCTATCCATGAGCTCTTCCAACCTTGTTGTAAATTCCTCTTTAAGAAACTGGCGTATAAGTTCCTTGCTTTGCAGATAGTTATAAACCTCTTTACCAAGCTTTGTGGGAATAAGAAAGCCTTTATTTTCTACCACATAGCCCCTCTCTATAAGCTTTTCTATTATGGTAGCGTAAGTAGAAGGTCTTCCTATACCTCTTTTTTTCATCTCTTGAACCAACTCCCCATGAGTATATAGGTAAGCCTTTGGTTGAGAAAGAAATCTTTTTCTTTCAAGTACCTCCAAGGTTCCCAATATAGGCTTGTAGAGCTCCACGGGCAGGAACTTATTCCATCCTTCTTGTAGAATCTCCGTAGGCACTTCCAACTCAAAAACTTCCTCAAGGGCTTTTACCCTTAGCCTTAGGATTTTTAATCTTATTTCCTTAGTTTGGCTTGCCATGAAGCCTTTAAAGATCAATTCATAAAGCATAAGGTGTTCTTTTGATAAGCCCTCCACTTGCCCGCCATATACCAAGCTTCTTAACTCCTCTGGGTCTATGGGCTTTGTAGGTCTTATTCCTTCATGGGCTCCGCCCTCTGCCCACCTTCTTGGACGGAAAAAGTCTGGACCTAACTCCTCCTTTATATACTCTTGGGCTATGCCTATCCCATAATCGGAAACCCTTATGGAGTCTGTGCGGTGATAAGTTATATAACCAAGCTCAAAAAGGGTTTGGGCAATAGCCATAGTCTTTGGCAAAGACCATCTATATAGGTCGCTTGCAGCCTTAAGCATGGTATCGGTGCTAAAGGGCGGTGGTGGTAATCTTGTTTCTTCCTTTTCTTCCACAAGCTCCACATGGACCTTCCTTAACCTTTCGTAGAAGTCCTTTGCTGTATTTTCCTCCTTAAAAAGCTTTTCCACCTTTAGCCTTTCCTGTTGGTCTATGGGAAAAAGCACCTTGTAAACCTTTTGTCGGTATTCCCTTTCCCTTTCTATTATCCAGCCCAAAACAGGAGTTTGAACTCTACCTGCGGACAGCCAGCTTTTGCCAAAGGCCTTCTGCAAAGCCTTTGAAAACTCAAAGCCTACCCATCTGTCAGCCACCCTCCTTACTATCTGGGCTTTTACCAAGTTTATGTCTATATCTCTGTTTTCACTCAAAGCTCTCAGTATTGCCTTTCTGGTAACTTCGTGGAATTCCATCCTTTTTATATTGGGATTGTAAGGTTTTATAAGCTCCGCCAAGTCCCACCCTATCTTTTCACCTTCTGTATCTGGGTCTGTGGCTATTAAAATCTCTTGGGCTTCCAAGGCCATACGCCTTAGGCCCTCTATTATCCTTTCCTTTCCTTCTATTACCTCATATACGGGTACGGGCTTTCCATCTAAGTAAACACCATGGAAACCCTCTTCCTTGTTAAGGTCCAGCACGTGCCCAAGGCTTGCGGTTATCATAATATACCTGTCTCCTGCGGAAGTTTCCATAAGCTCGTGGTCTCCTACCCTTCTCCTTACCGCCTTACCGAAAAAGTTTGCTATGGTTTTCGCCTTGTTGGGAGACTCCACCACAATAAGCACAGGCTTTAGTATTTCCTTACTTTCTGGCTTTTCCTTTCCAGAAAGGAAAGTCCTTATCTTTTCCCTGTCCTTGTCTATTTCCCTTAGAACCTCTGAGAGTTCTATGTTTTGCAGGCTGCTAAAGTTTATATCCTCATTGAACCATTTGACCTTTTTTATAAGATGTTTAAAGGACCTTCTGTCATCCACCAAAACAAGGCTAAGACCTTTGCTTATACCTCCCGCAAACATGCGAGAAGTCCTTCCGCTTGCTTGCAGGTACCCTGTGGCGTCGGAGACCACCATCTCATAGCCTTCTTCTGTCTTTCTAAGGGTTATCTCTTCGGAAGTTTGCATCAAAAGGATCAGCTCTTGCGAAGATAGAAAGCTTCCCACCTCTTGTCTTAACTTATTTATCCTCTCTAATAGGTCTGGCTTGTCCTTTACATAATTTTCTCTAAGGAACTGATAGCTTTTAAGTTGCCTTAGCCAAGAGTCTAAGTCCCTTAGCTTTTGGGGAAAATGTTTGGCTACCAAGCTCCTTACGGACATCAAAGCCCAAAGGAGATGGGATAAACTTTCCTCAAAACGCAAGGATATTACTATCTTGGGAACTCCGTAAAAGATGGCATACCTTATCACGTGGGGAAGGTCTATACCCCTTGCAAGGGGATTTCTATAAGAGGCAATGCCCACAAGAATATCTATATTTCCCTTTTCATAATCCCTTAGGGTTTCCTCGTCAAAGTCTTCGTAGGATGTTGCCCTTATACCCTTTTCCCTAAGGTATGCTATCACCTCTTGTACAAATTCCTTTCCCCTATCGGAGGGTACAAAGATAAGCCCTCCCTTTCCCAGCAGCTTTACCCATTCCTCCAAGGGCTTTGAGCTTATATCCTCGTACACATCTAAAACATTCCTAAGGTAGAAGGTGGGCGTACCCACCTCAAAGCCAAGCAATTCCCTAAAAAGCTTTATTCTGCTGGAACGAGGATTGGAAGTGGCAGAAGAGACCACCAGAACACCCCTTCTTTTGTTGGATATCTCTTTTACCTTCTGCGATAGCTCCCTTATTCCCCCCCAATCTTCTTCCTCTTTATTAAACTTTTCCTTTAACCTTATAAGCTTCATGGCTAAGTTTATATCCTCTTCCTCAAAGCCCAAAAGGAGCAGAAGCTTATCTATGTTCCTTGCAGTTTTCAAAAAGGAATCTACATCATCCACAAAAACAAAGTCAAAGGCTTTTGGTATAAACTCATAATTTTTGTATAAAAACATGGAAGTGGTTAAAAGAACCTTGAAATCTCCAGCCTTTAGTCTTTCCCTTTTAGTTTCCCTATGCTTTTGACTTTCCTTTAAAAAATACAGAATATCTTCTTCCTTTAACCCAAAGTCCTTTAGCTTTTGTAGTGTAAGCTCCAAAAGAAGCGTGGTAGGCAGTATTATGTAGGATTTTTTCCCCTTCTTTGCCAAGTAGCTTGCCATGGATACGCCAAAGGAAGTTTTACCTACACCCGTAGGTGCCAAAAGTCCAAAGGAGTTTGCAAGAAATACCCTCTTTGCCCAGCTTTCCTGAAGGCTCCAAGGCTTTGAACCAAGGTACTTCTCAAAGTGCTTTTCCCATTTTTTCAGCTCCTCTTCCATTGTGCATACTTTACTAAGATTCCCCTCCTTTACCATTCCCTCGCAATAATTCCTGCCAATATTTGGCATACAGGATTCACAAGGCAATCCCAAGCTTAACCTTTCTGCACTTATGGTTCCTCCGCAGTTGGGACAAAGGTTTTTAAAGAAGCTTTCTATCATGGTTTTTTATTTTAATCCTCCTCCCTTCCCTTTAGTAAGAACCTAAGGGGGGCATGCCTTATGTTTAGATATTCCCTTAACTTCCTCAGGAAAAATCTTTTGTACTCGGACCTCCAAATTTCTGGGTCGTTGGTAAATACCACTATGGTAGGCGGTTTTGTACCCTCTTGGAAGGCGTAATATATCTTTACCTCTTTTCCCTTGTAGGATGGGGGATGCTTTTCCTTCAATATCCTTTCTATAGCCCTGTTTATAAAAGAAGTCTTGTGCTGTAAGTTATAGTCTTGCCAAACCAAATCAAAAGCCCTTAGAAGGTTTTCTATTCCTTGCCTTTTCAATGCAGAAGTTAGAACTATAGGAGCAAAGTCAAGGAAGGGAAGCTCCTTTCTTATGTAGGCTTCCAACTCTCCCTTGCTTGCCTTTACAAGGTCTATCTTGTTTCCCACTATAATACAACCCTTGTACCTTCTTTCTATCAAACCCCCTATCTTCTTATCTTGGTCTGTGATACCCTCCGAAAGGTCAATCACAAGACAGGATATATCAGAAAGCTCAACAGCCTTTATAGACCTTCCCACGGAGAAAAACTCCACGCCATACTCTACTTTGCTTTTTCTTCTTATACCCGCAGTGTCTATAAGGATATAGTCCTTTCCTTCAAAGGAAAAGGGAATCTCAATGGCGTCTCTGGTTGTGCCCGGTATGGGAGAGACTATAACCCTTTCCTCCTTTAAAAGGGCATTAATAAGGGAAGACTTACCCACGTTGGGCCTGCCTAAGAAGGCAACCTTAACACCTTCTAAGATCCTTTCCTTTTCTTGGGGAATACGATCCACTATGTAATCTAAAAGCTCACCAACGCCAACACCATGCTGTGCAGATATGGGAAATACCTCTTCAAAGCCCAAAGAGTAAAACTCATAGATTCTATTTTGGAGTTTTTGGTTGTCTATTTTATTCACCGCAAGCACTACCTTTTCTTTATAAGGATACAAAAGCCTTGCCAGGTACTCATCGCCTGCGGTAAGACCTTCCCTTCCATCCACCACAAAGATGATAGCCTTCGCACTGTCCAAAACCCTTTGAATCTGTCTTTTTATGGCTTCGGTTATATCATCTCCCTTTTCTAACACCCCACCCGTATCCGCCACTGTAAATACCTTATCCTTCCAACTTACCACGCCTTCCACCATATCCCTTGTAACACCCGGAAGGTCATGAACTATGCTTTTTCGCTTCCTTACAAGCCTGTTAAAAAGGGTGGATTTTCCCACGTTAGGCCTTCCTACTATCAAAACATCCGCCATGAGCATTAGAAGTTTATCACAATGACCTAAGAATTGCCCCTTTAGGAGTTTATGGGCATACGCTTATAGAACTTTTCAATAAAGTTCTTAATCGCCTATATGTATTGCAGTAATCGAGTCCCACCTTGATATATGAAGCAAAAGCCAGGGCACCATCTTTTTTTCAATTTCTTTTACGTTTTTTCCTATTTTCCAATTGTCGTATAGGTTTTTGATATCCCTTCTCATGCTGTCATGTTCCGCCTTGTGCATGGGATAGGCAAAAAATTCCGCTTCCCTCATAAGCTCCTCTTCTGTTGAAAAATGGTCTTCTACATCATAGATTAGCAACTCCATAAGCCTGTCTATTTCTTGAAGGTTTTCTCTTTGGCAGGCTTGGTAAAGCTCCTCTATGATCTGCGCTTCATCTTCGTGAAGAGCGTTAAAAAGTTCATTGGCTACCTTTGGAAGCTTGTCGATTCCTAAAAGCATCTTTTAACCTCCTAAGTTTTATGTAAGTATGTGCTTACTTCATACGTTTTCTATGAGTATGATCATCTTTAAAGGCGCGAATTCTACTAACCCTTTACTTTGATATAATTGAAGATATGCTTAAAGTAAAGCTTTTATTGCCCCTTTTCTTTTTAATCTTCTCCTGTGCCCCCATGGTGTGCCCGGAGGGAGAACAGATAAAAAGAGACTACTCAGAGTATAACGCTCCTTCCTCCTACAAAGCTTCCTTGTCCCTAAGGCAGGGATTTTTGAGGATCCCCATAGAGGTTGCCAAAAGGGATGGCACATTTACCATAAGTGGAGAAGGGAGAACCTTTGAGCTAAACCTCGGCAATCTATGTATAGGTGGGGTATGCTTTGACCTTCCTGTGAATCCCGATGGCATCCTTTTTGGTAAGGTAATAAGAGGAGATGAAAAACTTGTATGCTCCTTTGGTGGTGTTTCCTTTGAAAGGGATGAAGGATTTTTTAAGTCAAAGTATGTTTTTAAAGATGGCAGACTAAGTTTTATAGAGTTCTACGATAAAAGAAGGGAAAAGGTTTTAAAGATCAACTACCTTGACTGGTCAAGGGAGGGCTATGTAAAAGCCATAAAGCTTGAAGGGGAAAACATAAGCGCCATCCTCACAGTGGATAGTATAAAATTTTAGCCATGTACCCCGTATTGATTGAGCTCTTTGGTCTGAAGATATACACCTACGGCCTTTTGGTAGCTTTGGGAGCTTTTGTTGCCTACTGGCTTGTGCTTAGGTTTGCAAAAAGGGAAGGTATAAATCCAAACCATGTGGAAAACACCTTGTTGTTTGCCCTTCTTTTGGGGATAGTGGGTGGCAGGATCTCCTACATAGTGGAACATCCAGAACAGGTGGAAGGTTTAAAGGACATAATAGCCATATGGAACGGCGGCATGGACTTCTTTGGCGGGCTTATGGGGGGCATAATTGGAGCTCTTATAGGAATACTTAAATATAAACTGCCCTTCTGGAAGAGCGCAGACATGGCGGTGGTTGCTCTTAGTATAGCCCATGCCATAGGAAGGCTTGGATGCACCTCCGCAGGCTGCTGTTATGGAAAGCCCTTTCCCGCTGACGGCGTAAATATGCCGGGAATCCACCTCTCCGATAAATTTCCCTTTTTCTATGTGGTGTTTCCTCCGGGCGCGGTTGCTCCCCCTTACATGCCCCTATATCCTACCCAGCTTATGGAGTTTTTGGGGCTTTTACTTATATTCCTTTTGCTTCTTTTTGCCTATGGCAAAAAGCCCTTTGACGGCTTTGTCTTTGCCTTGTATGCCTTTTCCTATGGCCTTTTAAGGTTTATCCTTGAATTTTTCAGAGGAGTTACGCCGCCCATAAGTGGCATAGGTTTGTCCTGGAACCAGTTGGTGGCAATAAGCATGATGCTTTTTTCCATAGCCCTCATCCTTTGGCTTTTAAAAGAGAAAAGGCATGAAAAGATGGTTTAAAAGGTTATTTATCTTTGGAGTAATATTGGTGGTGGTTGGTATGCTTGGTTCAATGCTTGCAAAACTTCCTGTAGGGGACCGCATAGCGGTTATAAAGGTAAAGGGAGCCATAATAGAATCGGATAGGGTTGTAGAAAAGATCCAAAGGGCGAAGGAAGACCAAAGCGTAAAAGCCCTTGTGCTAAGGGTGGATAGCCCCGGTGGTTCTGTAGGAGCTTCCCAAGAAATATACAGAGCCCTTGAGGACTTTAAAACCTCCGGAAAGCCCTTGGTGGTTTCCATGGGCAACGTGGCAGCGTCTGGAGGCTATTATATATCCACACCCGCAGACCTTATCTTTGCCAACCCTGGCACCATAACGGGCAGCATAGGTGTTATAGTGCAACACACCGAGATAAAGGATCTGCTCGAAAAACTTGGCATAAAAACTACAGCTATAAAGACGGGCAAGTTTAAAGATACCCTTTCTCCCTTCAGAGGTTTATCGGAAGAGGAAAAGGCATACATAGAAGCCACCATAAAGGACGCTTATGAGCAGTTCTTAAAGGCTATATTAAGTTATAGGTCAAAGAAGATATCGGAAGAGAAGCTTAGAAGCGTGGCGGATGGAAGGATCTTTACTGGAAGAGAAGCAAGGGAGTTAGGTCTTGTAGATGAATTGGGAAACCTTCAAGATGCCATCAACAAGGCAAAAGAGATGGCTGGAGTGCCAAAGGCGAGGGTCTTTTACATGGAGGAAAGGCGAGGGCTTCTAAGAAGGCTTATGGAGGAAGATTTTAAGGGCTTTGGTTTTGAATATCCCTTTATGCTTTACTACCTTATGAAGTAAAGGCGTAAGCACCGTAGCCTACCACCCTTTTGTTATCGGAGCAGGTTTCTGCGGAGGATCCATCTATGGCAGTAGGTGTCCAATTTCCTTGCAACTTCATCGGGATAATAATGGCTTAGGTCGGAGCTTATCACAAAAAGGGTATCCCCCGAAGAAAATCGTTCCAACAGGTGTTTGGTATTAAGCGTGTCCGGGGGGACTTGAACCCCCGACCTTGGGTTCCGGAGACCCACGCTCTATCCAGCTGAGCTACGGACACTCCAAAGGGTATAATATATCCAATGTTTAGGGAAAGGGTCAAGAGCTTTCATTTTGTGGGCATAGGCGGTATAGGCATGAGTGGCATAGCCCAGATACTCCTTGAAATGGGCTATGAAGTCTCCGGTTCCGATCTAAGGGAAAACAAAAACACGGAAATTTTAAGGAAAAAAGGAGCAAAGGTCTTTATAGGTCATAAGGAAGAAAATGTTGGAAATGCCCAAGTGCTTGTTTATTCTTCTGCGGTTTCGGAAAACAATCCTGAGATCAAAAAAGCCAAAGAGCTTGGCATACCTATAATACCAAGGGGGGAGATGTTGGCAGAACTCTTTAGGCTTGGGGAAGGTATAGCGGTATGCGGATCCCACGGAAAGACCACAACCACTTCTATGATATCCCACACCTTTCATTGGGCAGGTTATGATCCCACCGTTCTAATAGGTGGCATTCTACAAAGCCTTGGCTCCAACGCAAAGTTTGGAAAAGACAAGCTTATCATTTCAGAGGCGGACGAAAGCGATGGAAGTTTTCTTAAGCTTCTTCCCACGGTGGCGGTTATAACAAACATAGACAAGGAGCATATAGGTTTTTATAAGGACCTTGAGGAGATAAAGACTGCCTTTTTAAGGTTTGCGAACGCAGTACCCTTTTATGGTTTTGTGGTTATAAACATAGATGACGAAGGAGGAAGATATGTGGCAGAAAGGACTCACAGAAAAACACTAACCTACACCATAGAAAGACAAGCAGACCTTAGGGCAAGGAATCCTAAACTTTTGGAGGGAAGGTATGCCTTTGAGGTTTATTACAAAGAAAAACCCTTGGGAGATATACATTTGGGAGTGCCAGGAATACACAACGTATATAACGCCCTGGCATGCATAGGGGTGTGTCTGGAGGCTGGAATAGATTTTTCAAAGATAAAAAAAGCCCTTGAAAGCTTTAAGAATGCGGAAAGAAGGTTGGAGTTAAAGGGCTATACAAGGGAAAGGGTACCCGTCTATGACGACTATGGACATCATCCCACTGAGATAAAGGCAGTTTTAAAGGCTGTTAAGGAAATGTATCCAGAGAGAAAAGTTCTCCTTATCTTCCAACCTCACAGGTACTCAAGGGTTTATCACCTTTTTGATGAGTTTGTGTCTGCTCTGAAGGAAGCGGATATATGCCTTTTGACGGATGTATACCCTGCGGGTGAGGAAAACACTTACGGAGTGAGGGTACAAGAGCTTTCTCAAAAGGCAAACTGTACCTTTTGCCCCACGAAAGAAAACCTTTTTGAAACCCTTGAAAACATGGTGGGGGAAGATATGGTGTTGCTCTTTATGGGTGCAGGCAATATATCCAAATGGTGTGAAGAGTTTATAACTTTTAAAAGAGTATGAAGGGAATTTCCGGAAGGGAATGGGTACTACTTGGCAGCAAGATTTATGGAAAGGATCGCATAAGGGAGCATATACTAAAAAGCAGAGGGGTTGGGGATGAGTTTTTAGAGGGGAAGTTAAAAAGCCTTGCACCACCCTTTGATATTCCCAATATACAGCCCGCAGTGGACCTCATAACAGATTACACAAAGAAAGGGAAAAGGATAGTTATCTATGGAGACTATGACGTGGATGGCATTACGGGCACTGCCATACTTTTTGATCTTCTTAAGAAGGCTGGAGCTAAAGTTTTACCTTTGCTTCCCTCAAGGAAGAGGGGCTATGGGCTTACAAAGGATCTGGTGATAAAGCTTAACCGCTATGCAGACCTATTAATAACCGTTGATAACGGAACTACAGCAATAGAAGAGCTTAGCCTTGCTACCATACCCACCATAATCCTTGATCACCACAACCCGGGAGAAAACCTGCCCAATTCCTTGGTGGTAAATCCAAAACTAAGCCCTAAGGAAAGGTGGGACCTAAGGGAATTGTCCTCATCGGGGCTTGCCTTTTACCTTTCTGCCCTTTTAAGAAGGTCTTTGAACTTTGAGGTGGATGTGCGCCATTATCTGCATTTTGCCTGCTTGGGAACTGTGGCGGACGTTATGCCCATGAACCCTACAAACCGAATAATAGTTTCAAAGGGGATAGAACTGCTTAACCACATATTAAAGGGGGGAGTATCAGCCCCCGGGCTCAAAATCCTTATGGAAAAATCTGGTATAAGGGATGAGATAACCTCAAGGGAAATAGCCTTTTCCTTGGCTCCAAGGTTGAACGCACCAGGAAGAATAGCAAAGCCCTACGTGGCTTTAAGACTTCTTTTGGAAAAAGATGAAAACAGGGCAAGGCTTTTAATGGATAAGATTGATAGACTTAACGAAAAAAGAAGGTATCTAAGCCAGAAAGCTTTTGAAGAAGCTTTGTTGCAGGTAGAAGATCAAAAGGACCAAAGCCTTTTGGTGGTCAAGTTGGAAGAAGGTGTGGGGGGAGTGGCAGGTATAGTAGCAGGTAGGCTTGCCAATCATTTTTCAAAGCCTGCTGTGGTTATGGCGGTTGGCAAAGAATACACCACCGCAAGCGTAAGGTCTGCAATGAACATGGATATACACTCTTCCCTTAAAGAGGTCTCTCACCTTTTTGTAAAGTGGGGAGGGCACCCTTCGGCGGTAGGTTTTACCATAAGAACCGATAAGATTGGAGAGTTTGAAGCTTTGGCAAAAGATATTTTTAAAAGCATCCCTACCCTTGATAGCCCTCTATACATAGATATGGAGCTTCCCCTTGAAGAGATAAACCAGGATATCTACCAAGTACTAAGGGATTTAGAGCCCTTTGGCGAGGGCTTTCCAGAACCTCTTTTCATGTCAGAGCCCCTATCCCTTACCCTGTTGGAGGGAAACAAAGAAAGGCTTCGTCTGAAAGCAAAGGACTATTACATTTTATCATGGGATCCCACCATAAACCATAAACTTTTAAAGGGTAGTCTAAGCAACAAAAGGATAGTTTATAAAATAGACAGGAAGAAGCCCAAGCTTATATTTTTGGTGGATGTGGAGGACTAGACAGGGTATTTCAAAAATAGCCCTTTCACAGGCTACCGCCCCCACCCCCTGTGGTAGGAGCTTAAGTAGGATGAGCTTGGAGCAGATGGTTATTTTACCCATCTTTTATGATTTTAGCATAGGGGCATGTTCAGATTGGGAGTTTTTGACACAGCCTCTAATTTAACTTGCCTTATTAAGGGCAGGTAAATATATTTTAAAAGTTATGAAAGTATGCACAGGAGGTCTGGTGGATGATTTACAAACAGCTTAAAAAGAAACTTATAGAACTTAGCGAGAAGGGCTACGTGACCTATGATGAAATTAACGAGATCCTCGGTACGGAAATTGTAGATACGGAGCTTTATGAAGAGATAATGGACTTTTTGCAAGAAAGGGGAGTAAAGATAATGGATGGTGAGGATGCTATTGAAGAAGGTGAAAAGGAAGAATCCATAACCATCTCTACGGAAACCCTCCTTTTGAGTGGAAAGGATGGAGACCCTGTAAGGTTATACCTAAAGGACATGGGGAGAATCCCTCTCCTTAAAAGGGAAGAGGAGATCATGTACGCAAAACAGATAGAGATGGGAAGAAAGATTATGAGAAGGGGGCTTTTGAGAACCTCCTTTTTAATAGACAGAGTCCTCAGAGAATGGGGAGAGGTATGCAATGGAAAACTAAGGGCAACAGACCTTATGGATACCATGGATGAAAGCAAAAGTCTTGAAGAATACGAAGAAAGCCATGAGCAATTGGAAAGGTATTTTATAGAAAAGGGCTTGGAGCTTGCAAAGGCATACAAGGAAGCTCTCTATTGGAGAGACCTTTACCTTTCTTATGGAACGCCCGAATACAAAAGGGAATATTTAGAAAGACATGCAAGGATGAATAGGATACTAAAGGATATGAAATTAAAGCACTCCAAATTTGAAAAGATTGCAGACGAGCTTTTAAACCTTTATAACAAGTATACAAAAAGGTTAAAGGAGTTTGAATTTAGGAAAAACAAATTGGAAAGCATCCATCCCGATATAGAGGAGCTTTTAAACAAATACGACAAAGATAAAAACCTACAGGAAAAGGCTGAAAGGTTTGGATATGGCTTTGCACGTTTTTGCATGTTAAGGGATGAATACCTAAGCCTAAAAAGGGAAATAGAAGAGCTAAGAAGGGAAATGGGAATACTTCCCGAGGAGCTTCAAAGAATAATCAACATAATAAAAGAGGGAAGGACAAAGGTAACCCAAGCAAAGCAAGTTATGGTAAAATGCAACCTAAGGCTTGTGGTGTCCATAGCCAAAAAGTATGTAAATAGAGGCTTGCACTTCCTTGACCTCATACAAGAGGGCAACATAGGGCTTATGAAGGCGGTGGATAAATACGACTACAGAAAGGGATACAAGTTTTCCACTTATGCCACTTGGTGGATACGTCAAGCCATAACCAGAGCTATAGCAGACCAAGCAAGGACCATACGCATACCTGTGCATATGATAGAAACCATCAACGACATTACAAAAGTCCACAAAAAACTATTCCAAGAGCTTGGTAGAGAGCCCACCGCAGAGGAGATAGCCAAATACCTTGGCATATCCCCCGAGAAAGCAAGAAAGGTAATGCGTGTATCCCAAGAGCCCGTATCCCTTGAAACACCTATAGGAGATGACGAAGATACACACCTTAAAGATTTCATAGAAGATAAAAGCGTGCCCTCTCCAGAAGATCAAGTATCAAGAAAGCTTTTGAGGGAGCAGTTAATAAAGGTTTTAAACACCTTGGGAGAAAAGGAAAGGGAGATTCTCATGTACAGGTACGGACTTGTGGATGGAATAGAATATACCCTTGAGCAAATAGGAAAGATGTTTAACGTTACAAGGGAAAGGATACGCCAGCTTGAGACCAAAGCGATTAGAAAGCTAAGACACCCCGCAAGGGCTAAATACCTTAAGGATTTTGAGTGGTAAGCCTTTTGTAGAGTTCTACGAGGACAGAGAAGTCCTCTTCTCCCATTCCCATATATTTAGCAAGGGCGTAGGCGCTCTTTACATTTTGTAAGCTAAAGGTAAAAGCACCCCTCTCTTTTACCATATCCTCCGCATAGTGAAGGTCTTTGTAAATTAGGTCTACGGAAAAATGAGTAGAATGTTCCCTTTCTAAGAGTTTTTTCTTTTTAACTTCCAAAAGGTAGGATTTACCCGCTCCCTTTTCAAGGATGTTTATCAAAAGCTCCCTATCAAAGCCACACAGCTCCCCTATTCCTATCGCTTCCGCCAGCACCTGCATAAAACCACCAAGCACCATGTTGTTTATAAGCTTTAGCTTTGATGCCTGCCCAGCCTCTCCCACATAAAAGATATTTTTACAGAATTTTTCAAAAAGCTGATTGTTCTCCTCAAACTTTTCCTTATCACCACCCACAAGGATGGTTAATTCTCCTCTTTGGGCGGGGATTACACTTCCAAGCACTGGAGCATCAAGATAATAGGCTCCCAGCTTTTTCAGTTCCCTATAGGCTAAAGTGGCATAGGCATAGTGGTTTGTAGTCATGTCTATTATGGTTTTTCCCTTTATGGGACCCTTTGCCAAACCCTTTTCGCCAAAGATAACCTCCTCCGATGCATTAGAGTCAAAGACTATAAGGAAAACCCTATCTACCACTTCTATAAGCTCTTTGGGGCTATCCACCACAGGCATGCCAAGTTCAAGAGCTTTTTCCCTTGTCCTGTTCCAAAGGACAAGCTCCACCCCCATTTCTATAAGCCTTTTAGCTATTGTTTTCCCAAGATGTCCCAGACCTATAAAACCTACTTTCATAGCAAATTCATTATAACAGGGCTTACCGCTTCCCAGTCTTCATAAGCAAGGCTCAAATATGCCCTTTCGTGGTCAGAAATTACCTCTTCGGGAAGAGCACCTATATTCTCCGCAAGCTTTTTTAGCCTTTCCTCCTTGCCCTTTGGTACGCTTATGGTATAGGTTCTGCCAGACCATCCCTCTTCTCCCTTTTCAAGATAAACGTCTATCCATATATCTCCAAACTCATAAGAGAGCATAAAACCCAAAGGCTTTGCCAAGCCCAAAATTTTTGCTATCTGGGAAAGATGAAAATCCAAGTCATCCATATTAAAATCTTAGCATGAAGTTTTTTATACTTTCCATCTTTGGTAAGGATAGACCGGGCATTGTAGCAAGCCTTTCAAAGGTTTTGTATGAGCTTGGCTTGAACCTTGAAGATTCTTCCATGACAAGGCTCAACGGAGAATTTACCATAATGCTTATCGTTAGCGGAGAAAAAGATATCACTTCCGAGCAAATACTCCAAAGTCTTTCGCCCGTGGGAGAGGACTTTGACCTTTTCATGGTGTGTAAAGAGCTTCCAGAGGTGGTGTATCCTCGGGCAGAAAGTATCTACCGGATAGTGGTTTTTGGCTTTGACAAGCCAGGTATAGTCTATAATGTGGCTTCCAAATTGGCACAGCTTGGGCTAAACATAAGCGACCTAAGAACGGAAAAAAGGTCAAACCTTTATGTGATGCTCATTGAAGCGGAAGGAGAAGAAGACAAGGAACAAGCCCTAAGAGAAGCCTTGGAGGAGCTAAAAGAAAACCTTGGGCTGGATATAGCCCTTGAAAGGGAGGAAGGAGAAAGGTTGTGAGAAAACTTCCCATAATTACCTACCCTGACGAAAGGTTAAAGATCCCATCCCTTGAAGTGGTAGATTTTGGCAAGGATTTAGAATCCTTTGTGGAAGACCTTACCTACACTATGAAAACTTCCCCCGGTTGCGTGGGTATAGCCTCTCCACAGGTAGGAGTCCATAAAAGGATAATCCTTGTAGATACTTCAAACTCCAAACACAAAGAAAACAAGGTAAGCCATGGTTTTATGGTGCTGATAAACCCCCGGATAGTTCAAAGGGAGGGAGAGTTAGTGGTAAGGGAAGGATGTCTAAGCGTGCCCGATTACACGGGAAATGTGAAAAGGTACTATTGGATAAGGGTACAGGCTCTTGATGTAAAGGGGAACCCCGTAGAGTTTGAAACAGAGGGCTTTGAGGCTGTGGTGATACAGCACGAAATAGACCATCTTGAGGGAAAAGTCTTTTTGGAAAGGCTTGTATCACCAAGGGACCTATTTAGGAGAAAAGTCTACAAGTAGTTTGGGAATAGGGCTTAATCTTTTTAGTTTTTTCTCTATTATATCCTTTGAGTACTTTTCAAGGTAATAGACTATGGTTTCTACACGGATCTTAACACTGCCCGCAGGCTTTGTCTCATCAAGCTCGCCAAACTTGAAATACAAAGTGCCCGAGCTTTCCACTATCCTTTGCACCGGTGTAAAGGTAGGCTGGTCCATACCGCACTCATAGCTTGAAAGCCTTATAACCCCTGTGATCCAAGGAAAGCGGGCGGCAAACTTAGAAGCCCAAAGGATCTCGTTGGTGTTGGCACTGTAAGAGGATGTCCAAACGTCCGATATGTCAAGAGGGCTTTTTATAAAGCCTTTCCTTAGGTCTTCTTCAAAAAGCCAATTTAAAAGCCAATCCTCTAAGGGAAGATAGTTGTACCAAAGGACAGGATAGCCATAGGCTTGAAACTCGCTGTCTATTTCGTGACCTATTCCCGGGTCCATATGGTAGGGACGCGCCAAAACAAGCAAAGCGGGCCTTTGATTTCTCACACACCACCTTATTATCTCAAGACTCTTTTCCCTCATTCTCTTTTCAAAGGCCTCAAGCTGGTTAAAGCCCTCCTTTACTGCCTTTGCAGTCTCTTCAAAGCTCAAATTGGGAATAACCTCTTTTAGAGATTCCCAAAGATACTTAGGTAGTATCTCGGGCTCCCCAAAGGGTACAAAGGGGGAAACAAAGCTTATACCCCTTTCCTTAAATTCATCCCTTTCCCTCAAAAAGCCCGCCTTTATGTTTTCTACGCTCATCATAACCCTTGTACAGGAAAGACTATCTATAACATGCCCCCTTAAAAAGGAGGGTAAGGAGTATATCATAGGCACAAAAAGTAGGTTTATATCCTTTTGCAAAAGCTCTCCTATGTGCCCCGCCAAGGCTTTCACTGGATAGCAAGAGTCCATTGATATCCGTCCTTTTCCATAGGTTCTGTACTGCTCTTCGGAGGTATCCGAACTAAAGACTACCTTGCCAACGCCCAAAGCTTGGAAAAAGCCCACCCAAAACTGGTGAGTACCCCATATGTTAAGAAACTTTGGAATACCCACCTTAAGAGACCTTCGCCCTTGCGGGGTTTCTAAAGGCTTCCTTTTTAACAAAATCAGCGATGTTAGGAAATTCATCTTTTAACCTCTCTATCCTTTCTTTTATAACCTTTAACTCCCTTTCATCCTCCACAAGCCCTTTGGGGCAGGCATTATTAACTATAAGCCTTGTCCAGCCTGGCTCTAAGGGCACCTTACTCCATTGCCTTCCTTCACCCTCTCCAACATACACATCTATAAAGGTCCTTTGACAATTTATAGGACACCAATGGCACAGGGTTTCCTTTGAGGTGGTGGATCTGTAGGTTAGCTTTTCTATAGCTTCAAAGCCCCTAAAGGAGGTTTTTTGGTGTTTTTGATAATGTTCCAAGGCTATAAGGGCGGCGCCTATAGCTCCTGCCTCACCCGAATAGGGATGCACATAAATTTCCGCATCTGGCACTCGGGCTTTTATAAAGTCTATTTGGGCCTTTACCACCGCCAAGTTTTTGTGGGTTCCTCCTTGCAGGATAAACTTTTTGCCGACCTCTGCCAAGTTGTTTATACCACCCGCGTAGACCCAAACATTAAAGGGCAACACATAACAAAGTCCTGCCAGTATCTCTTCTGCCTTCCACCCCTTTCTCTGCTGGTTTACAATATCGCTCTGTAAAAAGACCCCACAGCCCATGGTGAAGCTTGGCATAGCTTTTGCGCAAAAGGCTTTGTCTGCTATTTCCCAGAGAGGAATGTTAAACCTTTCTGCCACACCTTGTAAAAAGGCACCGTTGCCCGAAGAACACTGAGAGTTTAGCCTAAAATCCACCACCGAACCTTGACGGATTATCATTATCTTAACATCCACTCCTCCCACGTCGCATATACAGTCTGCATCGGGGAAAAAGTGAAGACCTGCGGTAGCATGGGCTACCGTTTCAACGATAGCCACATCCGCACCCAGTATATCCTTTAAAAGGTCTTTGCCATAGCCTGTAAGGCCCAAAGCGAGCACTTTACCCTCTTGTAGGTACTCCTTTATTTGTCTGAAGATCTCTTTTGCGTCTTCTATGGGGTTTCCCTTGCTTAGGGCATAACAAGAAAAGACGATCTCCTTCTGGGGTGTTATGCATACCGCCTTTGCGGTGGTGGATCCAAAATCACAGCCTATTATAACCTCTTGAACCTTTTTAGGTACTATGCGGTTTTCCACCACATAGGAATATTTCCTTTTGAACTCTTCCAGCTCCTCCTTAGATTTCACAAGCCCACCCTTGCCTTCCTTTAGCTTCTCTTGGTACTGTCCCTCTTCCACCCACCACCTTAGTTTTTCATGCCCTGCATACAAGCCACCTTCTTCTTCAAGGGCTGTATATATACATCCAAGGCTTGCGTAATAAAGGGAGTTTTCTGGCACAAAAACGAGCTCTTGCATCTGTTCTTTGGTAAAGTCTCCCACTCCCCTTTCCTTCCATAGCCTTTGGAGGTTTACCCTCCATGCTGACTGAAGACCTTTAAAAAAGAGGTTTGGACCTCCAAGAAGTAAAACTTTTGGAAGTGGAATATTACCCTTTGTAAGCTGTGCCAAGTTTTGATAAACTACCGCCTCAAAGAGAGAGGCTATTATCTCTTCCGAGGGCACTCCTGCCTTCAAAAGGGAATTTACATCCGCCTCTGCAAAGATGCCACACTTGGAGCTTATACGGTGAAGTGTATAGCCTTCGTATTCCATGGTAGAAAGGACCTCTGGAGGTATGCGAAGCTTTCTTCCTATCTTTTCTATAAAGGTACCCGTACCGCCGGCGCATACGTTCTGCATATAAACCTGCTTGTTTTTTCTACCCCCCTTTTCCTTTATAAAGATGGTTTTCATATCCTCCCCGCCTATCTCACTTACAAACCTAACCTCTGGATGAAGTCTTTCTACTGCAGTGGCAACTGCCACCACCTCTTGCACAAACCTTGCTCCTATTAAATTACCTATTAAGCCTCCGCCAGAGCCAGTTATATAAACCCTATCTTTTCCCTTTTTAAAACCGTACCTTTCTTCTAACCTAAGGAGAAACTCAAAAACCTTTTCCGCCTGCCTTGTGTTATGCCTCTCATAGGCTTTGTCAAGGATGTTTCCTTCTTTGTCCGTTAAAACATACTTACAGGTAGTGCTACCCACGTCAATCCCCAACAAAAGCATGGCTTACTCCCTTATGGTTTTTCCCATAAGCTTTGCTATATGCATCACATAGTTGCTTGCGGTACCAGCATATCCGTAGTGGGGTATTTTATAGGTAGCTTTCCTTATCTGCGGATGTTTCTCCTCAAAGTCCCTTATATCCTCTATGGAAAGTCCCGTCCTTTCAAGAACCTCTTCAAACTCTTCCTTTGCCCTTTTCTTTGCGGAAGTTAAAACCATCTGGCATCTTGAGTAGGCATGAACCTCTGCATCGCCCTTTATCTCAATGGGTGCATACAAAAGGTCTGGATAATCGCCCAAGACCTTCGCCATGGCACCTATCGACATGGTATTGGGAAGACATCCATAAGGGGATAACTCGCATATCATATGGGCGTACCTTTTCTTATAGGCATGAAGAGCCTTTCCTATAAGCATATACCCTTCTCCTCCCGTCAGGCGATAATAAAAGTAGGGCCTTGCTAATTCCCTTAGTTCCCTTTGGTCGGGCAAGGGGTTGGGTATATTGTTTAAAGCTTTCCTCAGCCTGTTATAAAGGAACTTGTAAAGGTAGGCTATAGAACCTATGGCAAACTTCTTAAGATAATACCTTTTTACAAAGCCCTTTGAGTCTTCCAATTTGAAAAGCTCCATGTTTATCAAATAGTCCATCCACACCGCTATGGGCGGTGGAATTACCTCTGCACCTTCTTTTTCCAACCACCTTTTTATATTATAGTTGCCATTCCCTTCATGGGTCTGTAGCCAGAACTCTCCCGTTATCTTTACCCTTGGCTTTACTCTGAGCCTATCTACCTCTATTTCATCCCAAAGCCTTTTAACTTCTTTTAAAACATCTACAAAGTATCCTGTAAAAACATGCCAAAGGAGAGAATCTAACTTTTTACCTTTTATAGGTCTGTTTTTTAGCCTTTCGTAGAGCATCTCTACACTTTCCCTTACTACCTTGTCTGTTTGCCCTTCCACTACTTCATAAGGTCTTGTGGCATACTCCATATCGGTTATAAGGTCTCCCAAAAACATGGCATAAACAAACCCAAAGGTCAAAGGCATGCCTATCTCAAGGCCCCCACCCGGTGCAGATTGCTCCATCTGAAGCAGGTCAAGGAGAAAGATCCTAAACTCCCTTAGGTTCATACCTTCAAGAACCCTCTCATAGGATTCATGGTACTGTCCAAACCTACAAGGTCCGCAGGCGCCAACGGTGACGAAAAGGTATCTATTTTTAACCCCATCCTCTCCTTCCCTCTCCCTTATGGTCTTAAGGGCTCTTGCCAAGTTTCCTGCGGTAAAGGTGGTAGGACAGCAAGCACCGACGTCTATATACTCTTTGCCTATGTCAAGGTCTATTCTTTCTATCTGGGGCAAGGGCTGGCTTTTATATCCCATCCTCTCCAAAGAGCCCTGTATAAGCCTTTCATGCTTCCATGTTAAGCCACCAAAGAGTATGGTGGTGTAAGGCCTTTCCTCCTTTGTAAAGGGCCTTGGCCTGTAGGCTCTATAGTGAATATCCTTTACCTCCATAATAAGCTCTCCTTTTTAGGTTTGCAATAAATTTATGCCCTGCTTGTCTTTTTTCCCTATGGTTTTTATCATAGGCGTGCTATAATAACCCTTATGGCAAAAAAAGTTATCCTTGCTTATTCTGGTGGGCTTGATACCTCTGTTATCGTAAGATGGCTCACCGATAGGGGGTATGAGGTTATAACCTACACGGCAGATGTGGGACAAGGAGAAGAGCTAAAAGAGATACCTTCCAAGGCAAAGGCTTCTGGAGCAGTAGAAGCTATAGTGGAAGACCTAAAGGAAGAGTTCGCAAAGGAATACTGCCTTCCTACCCTTAGAGCTTTGGCTTTGTACGAAGGTAAATATCCCCTAACTGCAAGCCTGTCAAGGCCCCTAATATCCAAAAAGCTTGTAGAGTGTGCAGAAAAGTTCAATGCCAACTATGTAGCCCATGGGTCTACCGGTAAGGGAAATGACCAAGTAAGGTTTGAGCTTTCCGTATGGGCTCTAAAGCCAGATATTGAAGTCTTGGCACCCGTTAGAGAATGGGAGTTTAAGTCAAGGGAGGAAGAGGTAGAGTATGCCCTAAGACACCAGATACCTGTAAAAGCCACAAAGGATAAACCTTATTCCATAGATAAAAACCTGTGGGGAGTTTCCATAGAGTGTGGTCCTTTGGAAGATCCATGGCAAGAGCCACCGGAAGACGCCTTTGAATGGACTCAAAGCCCCCAAAAGGCTCCCCATGAGCCTGAATACATAGAGATAGAATTCCAAAAGGGTACGCCCACAGCAATAAATGGCAAAACTTACGAAAAGCTAAGCCAGCTTATCCTTGATTTAAACGCCATAGCGGGTAGGCATGGTATAGGTCGCATAGATATGGTGGAAAACAGGCTTGTGGGTATAAAAAGTAGGGAAGTTTATGAGGCGCCTGGGGCGATGGTTCTGTATGAAGCCTACAGAGACCTACTTTCCTTGGTGCTTGATAGGTTTACCTTCCATTACTTTTTGAGCCATATACCCCACGAGTATGCCAAGGTGGTTTATGAGGGCTTGTGGTTTTCACCCCTCCGACAAGCTTTGGACGCCTTTACAAAAGAAATTGCCCAGTACGTAAACGGAAAGGTAAGGTTAAAGCTGTACAAGGGACATGTGCATGTGGTAGGCAGGACCTCACCCAACAGCTTATACGTGGAAGACCTTGCCACCTACTCGGAAAAGGACGCCTTTGACCACAGGGCAGGAGCCAACTTTACAAAGGTCTTTGGCTTACCTTTAAAGGTTTTGGGAAGAGCTTTGGGAAGGTGATGCTTATTGCAGTGCCCCTTTCCGATAAAAACTTTGAAGAAAGCCTAAGGCTTTGCAAGGAAAAGGGAGCGGATTTAATAGAGTTAAGGGTAGACCTCTTTGAAAATAAAGATCCTTCCTTTGTGGTGGAATGCCTTCAAAAGGTCAAAGCCTTGGGCTTGGGCACCATACTTACTGTAAGGAGTGAAAAGGAAGGAGGTTCAAAGGTAGAAAACCGCATAGAGATTTTCAGAAAGGCATCACCTTACAGTGATTACACCGATATAGAGCTTTCCTCAGAAGACCTTCTTTCGGAGGTAAGGGACATAGTAAAAGCCTCCGGAAAAAGGCTTATAATTTCTTACCATAACTTTGAACTTACACCTCCCAATTGGATACTCAGGGAAATCTACAGGTCTGCCAAAAGGTGGGGAGCAGACCTTGTAAAGATAGCCTCTATGGCAAGGTCTTACGAGGATGTGGCAAGGCTTCTTTGCTTTGGAAAGGAGGAAGAAGGAGAAAAGATACTCATAGCCATGGGTGAGTACGGAAAAGCTTCAAGGGTTTTGGGCTTTATCTTTGGCTCTTTTATAAGCTATTCCTACATAGGCTCTGCGGTGGCACCAGGACAGATAGAGCTTGAAGAGATGATAAGGTTAAGAGCTTTCTTCTTTTCTCCTTAGATTTATAAACTCCACATCCTTGTAATATGTAGGCTTAAAGAATATCCAATGCTTCATGTTTTCTGGAGTTTTTGAATAACAAACCTCGCACAAAAGCCCCTTTTCTGTTAGCTTTGAATTGTCGTCGCAACAATCGGTTAGATTCCAAAACTCATAGTTATCATGTAGTATAAGCTTTCCGCAGCCTATGCACTCATAGACCCTGTAGCCCTTTGAGGCTAAAAAGCCTTCCAAGTCTTTGGGCAGCTCTTCTACCTCAAGGATGGTTTTTAAAAACTCTCTCTGTTTTTGGTTAAGGTCTTTTATACTCATCTTTTTCACCTAAGGCTGGTAAAGGTTATCTTGCCCATTCTATAAAAAATATAATAATGGGTGAAAAATTGTATATAGGGATAATTTATCAATCAGGGTGTTTCAAAAATAGCCCTCTCACAGGACCACCAACCCTGCTCCCTGCAGCAGGAGCTCGAGTCTCCCCACAAGCCCTGAAAGAGTTTTTCTTTCAGGACAGTACCTTAAGGACTTGCCAAGGATAAGCATATCTATAAGCAGAGGACCATTTTCTCATAAGGCCTTTTAGTAGGTCTAAATCTTTGTCGCTAAGTAAGATAAGTTTAGCACATAGGGTTACCTTGTCCATCTTTTATGATTTTAGCATAGAGGCATATTTAACTTGGGATTAAAGTTCTCTACCAGATCTTTAAAGGTGTTGCTAAGCCTATGGTCATCCTCCACCTCCACATACCTTTGAACCTTAACCTCTTTAACAAAGAGCCTTGAATGGTCTATGGGAACTACATTATCAAAGGTTCCATGAAAGATATAAAGGGGATATGACAGATCTTTCGGAAAATCCACCTTAGAATCCTTAATTATCTCATAGCCCTTTTGAGTTATATCCACCGCAAAGTCCTTGTGAATGGTAAGCTCAAGCCCAGTTTCACATTCTACAAAGTGTAGCTCTTCTTCTCCCTTTAGCCATTTTTCACATTTATCCCTTCCTACCTCTTGAATGGTCAGGGAAAGGGTAGAATAGGAGGGGGAAAAGAGGAAAACCTTTCTTACCTTTTCTGCTGCGTAAAACCTTAAATAGTTCAAAAGAACATATCCACCGTGAGAGCTGCCCGAAAGCCATATTTCTTTAAACTTTTGGGAAAAGCCCTTTACGAGGGTATCAAGGACTTCCAAAGTTTTTGTGGTGGTAGTGGTTTGATAGTCCATATCCATGGCAAAGAAGGAAAATATACCCTTCCTTGACCTTTCCACCAAGAGCCTTACCTTGTTTCCCTTTACATCGCTGGCAAAACCATGAAGGTGTATTAAAATAACTTCGGGATGGGTGTTTTCGTAGATAAACATGAGAAAAATTATATTAGACTTAGAGCTTCGTAGAAAAGTCTTTCACCTTTTTGCTCTATCCCTTTGGCTTGTTCCTATAGCCCTTTTACCTACACCTATTACCTTTTTGACCTTCCTTGTGGTTCTCTTTATAAACCTTTTGACGGTTTTTGGCGTTGGAAGGGAGAGGTTTTCTTTATATTACTTTATCATCTACAAGCTTGAAAGGGAGAAAAACTACTCAAAGCCTGCCATACAAGCCCTTTGGGCTAACCTTGGCATTTTTCTTAGCTTTTTGGCTTTTGGTAAAGGATCTACCTTGGTGGGCGTGTTGGTTTTAGCTGTGGGAGATGCCTTTGCGGGCTTGGTGGGCATAAGATACGGAAGGACAAGGATAGGTAATAAAAGCTTGGAGGGGAGTTTAGCCTTTTTCCTTTCCACTTTTTTGGTGCTTTCGCCCTTTGTGGGTATGATGAAGGCCTTTTGGATTTCTCTTGTTTGCGCCTTGGTTGAAGCTTTGCCCCTTAGGCTGGACGATAACTTTACCATACCTTTAACGGCAAGCTTTCTTTACAAGGTTCTTAGCTCTTAAAGCCTTCCCACAATCCCCTTGCCTTTATCAAAACCTTAGCTTAGATTTTAACCATGCCCCACTTGACCATTGATATCCTACAGCTATTGGAGGAAAAGCTGGGAAAAGAGGAAGCCAAAAAAGTGGCAGAGGCTATTGAGATAGCCTTGGAAAGCATAGAGGAAAGGTCCAAGGAAGTAGCCCTACAGAAAAAGTTGGAGCTAAAAGAGGAACTAACCAAGGAATTGGTAACTAAAGCTGAGTTCTATGGAGAGATAGGACTTTTGCGCCAAGAGATACAAAGTGTAAGACAGGAAATGCAAACCCTAAGGGTAGAGCTTGAAGCCAAGATAGAGAAGGAGATCCTAAGGCTTGACAAGAAATTCACTATCATGTTTTTGATCCTTCTCTTTGCCATAATTTTCCTAAACAAGGATGCCTTGGAGTTTATAGCAAGGCTTTTGGGTCTTGTTAAATGATGATTGGCTTTGGGCTTCCAGCCTGGGCGGAGTTTAAATAAAACCATTGGCGTTTAAAGAAGAGCCCTTAAAGGGAAATTCCCCACTTTGAGTGCTACAAAGTGTTATAATTCTTTAAACTGGAGTCCAACATGAGCTTAGGAAAGATAGTAAGACTTGAAAGGCTTATGAACAGAGAAACAAATAAAACTATCATAGTGCCCATGGACCATGGTGTTAGCTCCGGTCCCATAGAGGGTATAGAGGACATAAAGAAGGCGGTAAGCGACGTGGCAGAGGGTGGCGCCAATGCGGTGGTCCTTCACAAGGGCATGGTAAGAGCGGGG
>CALIUI010000093.1 GCA_938048815.1 uncultured Aquificaceae bacterium
CCCCCTATAAAGTCGTAAAGCTCCACAAGGTCTTTCATCTTTTCCCAAAAGAGATATTCATTAACTCCAAAGAGCTTAACCGCTACAAACCAACCGCCAAAAATACCAGAAACATCCGCTATAAGAACCAGCATAGGTACCCCCAAAATACCCGCAAAGAGCCTTGGAGACACAAGATAACTCCTTGGGTTTATACCCATCACCTCAAGAGCATCTATCTGCTCCGTTATTCTCATGGTGCCTATCTGTGCCGTCATGGCGGAGCCAACCCTTGCCACCACCATAAGGGATGCCAACACAGGTCCCAACTCCCTTCCCATAGAAAGGGCTACAACCGCCCCTATCAAAAACTCCGCATTGAACCTATGAAAGGTGCTATAAGTTTGTAAAGCAATAACACCACCAGAAAAGATAGAGGTGATAACCACAACGGGTATGGTTTCCGAGGCTAAATAGGCAAGTTGTTTTATAAAGTGCCGTGCCTTTGGCGGTTCTTTAAAAAGGTAAAAAAGCCCCCATAGTGTCAAAAGGGTGGCTTTGCCTATCTCCTCAAAAAGTTTTAACATACTCCATATACCTTTGGAACCTCTCCTTTACCTCCTCCATGAAGTCCCCACCGAGTTTTTCAAGCAAAGCATCTGCAAGTACAATGGCAAGCATTGCCTCGCCAACCACCGAAGCTGCGGCAACCGCTACCACATCACTCCTTTCCTTGCCAGCTTTCACCTCTTCCCTTGTTTGTATATCTACACTTCTCAAAGGCTTTGTCAAAGTAGGTATGGGCTTCATGGCGCATCTTACAAGGATAGGCATGCCGTTGCTTATTCCTCCTTCAATACCACCAAGGTTATTGCTATATCTAAGGTATCCCTTCTCTTCCGAGTATCCTATCTCGTCATGAACCTGAGATCCAAACCTTTTTGCACTTTCAAAGCCCAAGCCTATCTCCACCCCTTTTATAGCCTGTATGCTCATCATAGCCTGGGCT
This sequence comes from uncultured Aquificaceae bacterium, assembly GCA_938048815.1. GTDB lineage: Bacteria > Aquificota > Aquificia > Aquificales > Aquificaceae > Pampinifervens. The sequence goes on from CALIUI010000093.1 coordinate 989, forward strand.
ATTCTCCCGTCCAACCTTTTGTCCCATTGTATGTGGCTTCCAAGCCCCGGTGGCACACCCACAGCAAAGACTTCAAAAACACCTCCCAAGCTTTCTCCCTTCTCTTTTGCCTCATCTATAAGTTTTTTGAACTCCTCGTCCTTTGAACTGTCGGGAAACCTAACCTCGGAATGTTCCGCTAATTCGTGCCTTTTTATAAGGTCTTCTTCTTCTATCTTGGGCTGTAAGGGTCCTATGCTTACCACATAACTACCTATTCTTATGCCAAATTCTTCTAAAAATCTCTTGCACACGGCACCCACTGCCACCCTTGCCGCCGTTTCTCTTGCAGAAGCCCTTTCAAGGATGTTTCTTAGGTCTCTTTGATTGTACTTTATGCCGCCCGCAAGGTCTGCATGGCCTGGCCTTGGCTTTGTAAAGGACACCACGCTATTGGGAATTTCACCTTCATAAGCCATCTTTTCCTTCCAATTCTCCCAATCTCTGTTCCATACCACCATTGATATGGGGCTTCCTATGGTTTTTCCAAAGCGCAGGCCCGATAAGAACTCAGCCCTATCCTCTTCTATCTTCATCCTACCCCCTCTCCCGTAGCCCCTTTGCCTTCTCCTTAACTCCTTGTTTATATACTCTGCCGACAGCTCTAAATTGGCGGGTATTCCTTCAAGAAAACAAAGGAGAGCCTTTCCATGAGACTCCCCTGCGGTAAAAAACCTTATCATCCTTCCCTTATGCTTACAACCTTAACTACCTTGCCCGCCTTTAGGCATTTGGTGCATACGTAGACCCTTTTTACCTTTCCATCCTCAAGGACTATCCTTACCCTCTGTAGGTTTGGCTTAAAGGTTCTTGGGTTTTGTTCCGCAGAAAAGGTCACACTTTTCCCAAACTTGGTGGTCTTTCCGCAAACATAACACCTTGCCATATCAAAAACCTCCTTTAAAAGGTATAAAATTATAACACCTTTATCCTTGGTGTTTATAAAACTATACTTAGGGGTAAATCGTCCCCGTTGATAATCCAAACTGCAGGGCGTATGCAATACGCCCCCAAGGTATTTAAATATACATAAACCCCTACAGGGAATTTAAAATAATTGGGCGTCTCATGAAACATACCTACAGAAGATAAAGTTATCGCCCAGCGTATGAAAGTATATAATATTTGACTATGGACATTTTAACATTGGTAGGAATTCTCGGAGGCCTTGCTGCCTTACTTATAGGGGCTGTTCTTAAGGGCGCAAACCTACTCTTTTTAATACAGCCCGCGGCTTTTGTTATAGTTGTGCCAACTACTCTTTTTGCTGGTCTTGTCACTATGCCCCCATCCAAATTTTCTCTGATAATAGAGGGCTTAAAGATAGCCTTTGGGGGGAAGGCTGATGAACTGTTGGAAGCCAAGTCTCAACTTGTAGAACTTGCAAACCTTGTAAGAAAAGAAGGTATATTAGCCTTAGAAGCCAAAGCTGAAGAAATAGAGGATCACTTTCTTAAAAGAGCCATGGACCTTATGGTACTTGGGGTGGATGAAAACGTGCTTACAGAAAGCCTTGAGGCAGAGATAGCAAAAAAAGAGGAAGAGTTCGAAATAGCTGTAGAATATTGGAAAAATTCTGCGGAAAGCGCGCCCACTTTTGGGCTCGTAGGCGCCGTTTTTGGGTTGATGAAAGCCCTCAAAAGTCTTGATAATGCTCAAGAGCTTGCTGCCGGTATATCTGCAGCTTTTGTCGCTACAGTTTATGGTATAACCTTTTCCTACCTTGTTTTTGGACCCCTTTCAAAGAAGATAAAGATAAAATCTAAGGAAGAGGTCCTTAGGATGTACATGATCATGGACGCTTGTAGGATGATGGTAAAGGGTGAAAACCCCAGGTTAATAGAAGAAAGGTTAAATTCTTACCTTGAGGTAAAGGGATGAAAAAGAAGAAATGCCCTGAAGAGGTTTCAGAAAAGTGGGCGATACCTTATGCGGACTTTCTTACATTACTTCTTTGCCTTTTCATAGCTCTGTTTGCCATGGCTCAAGCGGGAAAACAGGCAGCAATGGAATATGCACAAGCTTTTGCAAGAGCTTTTGGTATGAGGTTTGTGCCCTTTCAAGAAACCCTACCCAAACAGATACTACCAGAACCTGTATTAAAAAGGGCGGAGCCTACAGAAAGAGGAAGGAAAATCCAAAGGCAGATTCAGGAATTACAGGAAATGTTAAAGAAACTGGGTTTAGAGGGAGAGCTCAAGGTGGCTTATGAGGTCATAGGAATAAGGCTCATACTTCAAGAAAGACTTCTCTTTGATTCTGGAAGTGCGGAGGTAAAGCAAGAAATGAAGCTTATCCTTGACAAGATCTATGATATAATTAAAGAGCTTCCAAATCCTGTGGAGGTTGAAGGCCATACCGATAACATTCCCATATCTACAGAGCGATTTCCTTCCAATTGGGAGCTCTCTTCTGCAAGGGCAAGCTCAATAGTTAGGTATTTTATATCAAAGGGGGTGAACCCAGAAAGATTAAAGGCTTCTGGATATGCGGATACCAGACCTACAGCTTCCAATACTACACCCGAGGGTAGAGCCCAGAATAGAAGGGTGGAGATAGTCATACTTAATATAAGGGGTGCGGAGCTAACCCAATCGAAGCCAGAAGGGACTCAATGATGGTATTGATGTCTTCCTCTGTAAGGTATGGATGTACTGGTATGGAAAAGACTTCCTTTTTAAATCTTTCCGCTCTTGGGGCGGGAAGATGTTCCGCACCTCTTAGTTGGTGCAAAAGGTAGGGATAATAAACTCTAGCATCTATGCCCCTTTCCTTCAGATAGGCTACTATTTGGTCTCTGTTGGGATGCCTTAAGGTATAAAGATGGTACACATGGTAGGCTTCTTCCCTTTCCTCTGGATTTACAAAGCCTCCGTTTAAATGCTGTTTGTACTTTTGGGCTATTTCTCTTCTTTTTTTATTGTTTTCTTCCAATTTTTTAAGTTGCACGTATCCTATGCCCGCTTGGAATTCCGTTATCCTTAGATTAAAAGCGGGGTGGTCTCCAAAGTCTATCCATTTTTTTATACTGTTGGCTATCTTGTCGTCGTTGGTGGCTATGGCTCCACCCTCTCCCATGGGTAGGTTTTTAGAGGCATAAAAACTAAAGGCGGATAAATGGCCCAAAGATCCAACCCTTTTGTCCTTCCACTCAGCTCCGTGGGCTTGGGCAGCATCCTCAAGCACATAAAAACCGTATCTGTGGGAAAGCCACAGGATTGCATCCATATCTGCAGGCTGTCCGTATAGATGCACGGGCAAAACCACCTTGGGGTTATATTTCTTTACCGCATCTTCCAGTTGGTTTGTGTCCATGGTGTAATAATCATCCACATCCACCACCACGGGAATACCGCCCGCCAAATAGACCGCGTCTATGGTAGCCATAAAACTCATGGCGGGTACCACTACATACCTATCTTCTACTTCAAGAGCCTTTAGAGCTATAAAAAGGGCAACGGTGCCAGAGCAAAGGGTGAAAAGATGCTTGACTCCAATGTAATCGGCAAACTCTTCTTGAAATAGATTAGTCCATTTCCCCCGGGTTATATGCCCGCTGTTTAGGATCTCCAAAACTATCTCCTTTTCCTCTTGTGAAAACCTTGGCTCTATTATTTTAATCATTTAATCTAGTATACACTTTCCAATTTTGCAAAGTTGCCACAGATTTATGCGCCATTTTCAAGCCTTTGGAGAAATTTCTAAATAAGTTTTGAATTGTTCCATGGGCATTGGTGCATAAAAAGATATTCAGAACAAACTCCACCCACAATCTTACTACTCTACAAACCTTTAACACGCATAACTCTTAGCCACATATAACATATCCATAATACTCAACACCTTACACCAAACCAATAACTCAATCCTA
>CALIUI010000094.1 GCA_938048815.1 uncultured Aquificaceae bacterium
CTTTCAAAATACTTGACAGGAAGCAGATGTTTGCCTATAATTAATAACAAGCCTTAAGAGTTAACCAGAGAGGATATCCAAGCCTCTGGTTGGAACAAGCTTGGGTATCCGCTAATCTCTGGTGGGTTCTTAAGGTAGCGGTGCTGACGGCACGCTCTCCTGAGAGGGTGTTAAAAACCCTCTCTGCCCTGAGGGAGAAACTCTCTTGGGGCACGTGGGGAGAACCCGAAAGGGCGCGAGTTCCTGTTGCAGGGGACAGGGACGTAGCCTATGAATATTCATAGGCTATTTTTGGAACACCCTGGGAGAAAATCTAACTCTTAACATAGAGCCAGCCAAGATACAAGCCAGACAGGAAGGCAAGGAAAGCGTAAATGGCATACTCCTGAAATTTTCCGTCTTCTATGCCCCTGAGGTAATTAAGCCTCCACCTTAAGTTAAACCTTTCAAGCACTTCAAGGTATTCTTCTTTCATGTGAGAGTAGGCATAAAGGTCAGCTCTGACTTCTGTATGGTAGTAAAACCATACAAAGAGAGAGGAATACAGGAGTATAAGAGCTAAGTCTGCTGTTTTGTGAGCGGTTAAAAGCCTGAAAAAGATAAGAAGCAAAAGCACCCCCATATAGTCTTTAAACCTTATGTGTCCCATCTCATGGAGTAAAATTGCCTTTAAAGTCTTCTCATCTTCCTGCAGAAGAGCCTTTCCTATGAGGATAGAGTTTCCCAAAGTATAGGCATTTTTTATCTTCAGGGGCAGGATAAAGACCTTGTCATGGTAAGGATTTTCCATCTTCCTTAAAAAGAGACTGAAGAATTTATCAGCCATGAGAGAGCTTAAGAAAAAGAAAAGAACCACAAAAACAAGCCCACCAGAAGAGTGAAAGAAGATGACCACTGAGAAAAGCACAAAGAAGAAAAAGACAGGGTATTCATGCATTAGCTCTCTCCTATTCTGCAGAGATTTTGATTTCCTGACTTTTTACAAAGCTCCTCTAAGTGATACTTCAAAGACCAATCCCCACAAGAAATAAAATACTGCCCTTTTGTCTTTATGTTTTCTTCAAGCCCTGCGGATAAAGTATTGTCCATCAGCTCCTGCCCCCTTACATATACCACGCATGGAACTCTCTGTATGTTAAACCTTCTGAAAAGCAAAGGGTCTATCCATACCTCTGCCTTTATCCCCTGCCTGTCTCTGTCTATCTCCAGAACCTTTGAGATAAACTCAAGGGTAGGCTTTATGTACCTGCATCCACCTATACAGCCTCTCAAAACAAGACTGCTTTTATCCGTTAGCCCAAAGTCTTCTATGTTCTTCGCATAGGTTTTCCACACAGATATTGGCACGGAAGAGGACATGAAGATGTAGATAAACTCTCCCTGTGAAAGATTTGTCTTCTTCTCTTTATTCCTTTCCTGCTTTACGATAACCCTTCCGTCCTTATACTCAAGCCTTTCCTGCCACTCTTTACTCCTTGCCTTTAAATCCTCTACCTGTTGTCTTAACTTCTCTTTCTCTTCAGGAGATAGCTCCTTTACCTGAGGAGCTTTCATCTTCTTTTGAAGTTCTTCTACCTGCTTTTGAAGTCTTTCCACATCTTCATTTACCCCCCCAAAGGCAAGACTGAAAATCAAAAAGAAGAGAAAACCTCTACCTTTCTGCATGGCTGTAGCTCTTTTATAAGCTTTCCAGATACCCTTACTTTACCCTCAAGCTCTTTCTTTATCCTGCACTCCTCTTCTCCCTTAGAGGAAATGCCCTCTACCTTCAGGTTAAGACTATTGAGATACTTTTCTACAGATTTTGCCCTCCTTTGTGAAAGCCTGAGATTATAGCCTTCCTTTCCTATCCAGTCCGCATGACCTACAAGGAAGTAAGTTTTTTCTCTGTCAAGCTTTAAGAGCTTTTCCTTTTCTTTCTGACTTAGCCTGTAGCTGTCAAAACCAAAATACACCTCTAAAACCTTTTCCCTTTTTTCTTTCTTTTTCTCTTCTTTCCGCACAAGAGAGACTACCTCTTCTTCTTTCTCCTGCTGAGGGTTTAAAGTCCTGTATCTTCCCTCCGCCAGCACATGCACCAGCGCAGGCACATAAGCTATTGCATGGTCTTTATACTGATAATCCCCCACATACCAGTAATCTAAAGCTATCATTTCATTTTCTCCTCTAAAGCCTTCATGTTAGCTCCCTGAATAATAGTGCCGTCCGAAAAAACAAAAAGAGGAGTTCCACTTACATAAGGCTTTAGAGTATCTACGCTTTCCGAAACCTTCTTTATCCCCTCTTCACACTTGGAAGTGCCATAAAGACCTTTAAGATAGTCTTCCCATGTTCTCTTTTCACACACAAAGGATACCGCCTTGTCATAAGCCTGTGGGTGTATGGGAAGAGGGAACCATACAAGCCTTAAAGTCCAGCCATTTTTCTTTGCCAGCTCTACCACCTTGTTTTTTGCCCCCTCACAGAAAGGACAGTCAGGGTCAGAAATCATATACATAACCTTGTCTTGACTTCCCTTTATTTCAGCCACATGGAGAGCAGAAAGCTTCCCAAGAATGTTTTTCATTCTTTCCTTTTGGACTTCCTCTACACTTTCCCTGCTTACTGGCTGTCCTTTGGAGAACATGGCACCCGCAAGGGCAAAATCCTCACTGGCATAGAGAGTAAAAACACTCCCCCTGTCTTCCACCACATACTCACATATTCCAAAAACCTCACGGGCTTTAGCAATCTTGACATCCTGAGGCATAAAGGGCAGGTGCTTTCTAAGGAGTGCTTCATTGCATTCTAAAGCAAAGCTTGCATTGACTAAAAGTCCTAAAATTAGAAGTTTTTCCCTCATGATTGACAATTATAGCAGGAAGAAGTAAAATTTCAAAGCATGACTGGGTGGAGGAAATTTTTAGGAATTTTTTCTGCTCTTATTATAGGTTTTGGCACCACCATGCCTTCCTATGCTGGAATAACTGACAGTGCTATTTTAGAGGTATCTCCGCCTACAACGGTCAAAGGAAAGGAAATGACTACCATATATGGTGGTGGTATCAGGTGGAGGATAAAGGATGAGACTTTTAGACCCTTCAATGTAGTGCCACCTTCTATAAGGTCTGGCTGTGGTGGTATAGATGCTACCTTTGGAGCTTTTTCCTACTTCAACATGGAATACTTAGGACAGTTTCTTCAAAATGTTTTGAGTGCCGCACCTGTCGTAGCCTTTGACCTTGCACTGCATACTCTATGCCCTCAGTGCGAGCAACTTCTTAAAAACTTAACCGCATTAGCTAATCAGATAAATCAGATATCACATAGCAAGTGTGCCTCAATAGCTTTTGCCACAAATGTAGGTGAGATGATTGTAGATAAGTTAGGACGGACAGATTCAAGCGGTGGTTCTCAGCAACAATCTGACGCCTTTAAGACCTTTAATGATTTCATAACCAACTTATCAGGATTAGTAGATCAGGCAAGGCAAACTATAGCTCAGTGGTGTCCAGGGGGTAATTGTCTTGCTGGACTTCTTCTAAACAAGAGAGAGCCATTTAGTTTTGTGGATATGAGTGTTAAAGAAATGCCTCCTACTATGGCAAGCCTTCTTGGGATTTCTCAAGACCAGCTGGCTCTTTTGATAAGGGCTTATGTGGGTGATGTGGGAGTAAAGCCTCCATCTGGGGGACAAAACCAAGATGGGAGTTTTGTTCTTATAGAACCTGTGACGCATGTGGAAAATTTTGTTAAGGATGTAATAGGGCTGACAAGTCAGAATGGACAGCCTGCCTGCGGGTCTTTTGATGGAACAGCTCCTGCGGTTGCTAAGGTTTCACTGCTAAGCTGGAATTTTAATACAAGTAGTGGGGGGTGGGAGTCAGCTCCACAAAGCACTATTCAAATTACTCCTCTTTGCTACTGGGTTTCACAATATACTCAGAGCATAAAGCAGAAAATTCTAACCAGACAGCCCTTATCAAATGAAGAATACCTGCTTTTAGCCAGTATGCCAGCTCCGGTGATTACCTTAGTGAATGTAGCTTCTGTAGACCCGGGGCTTTTGGATGTGATATTTAACAAGATGAACATTTACATGTCGGCGGAGCTTGCCAATGCTTATATAAGGGCTTTGATGAAGGGGGTGCAGAAGTGGGGTTCTGCCTGTATGAGTGAGCCGTATGTAAAGAAGAAGCCTGAGAATGCGAAAGCATGTGAGATGTTCCTTAGTAATGTAGGTCGTGTAGCCAGAGATACTTTTGATGTTTCTGTTAAGTATCAGAAGGAGCTTGCGGAAGCTATTCAGACTGCCAATGTAGCTTACAATCTTTACTCAAGGCTACTGGCTCAGATGTCAAACAACAATCTCTATGGCAATCTTATGTATTCAAAGATGCTTGGGGTAGTTAGATGACGGTTTATGCGTGGGGCTATGGAGATGTTTTAGAGAATATACTGCGGGGCATAGCGTGGCTTTTTGACCCCAGCGGTGGTCTTATGGTAATGTTGGGGAAAATAACAATTCTTATAGGCTTTATAGCTGTATTACTTTCATACTTTGGGGATTATGGACAGAGAGACCCTTTGAGGATTTTGAAGTTTTATGTGCTTGCCATAGGTGTCTGGACGCTTTTTATGCAGGTAAAGACCACCGTTCAGATAGATGATATACAGGACAATCAGTCAAGAGTAGTTCAGAATGTTCCCTATGCCATAGCCTATCCTTTAGCTTTTACCTCACAGGTTCAGAAGGCAGTAGCCCAGACCCTTGACCAAGTTTTTGGACTTCCAGATGACTGCGGGTATTCAAAAACAGGTATGCTTGGCTGTGTAGGTGTGGTAAATTCTGCACTTTCCATGAGAATAACAAACCCATATCTGTATCAGAGTTTTAACCAGTTTATAACCAACTGTGTTTATACCAACATACTTGATGGCACATACAACCTTGAGGATTTACAGACCTCTCAAAACCTTTTGACCTATATGGGGAGTTCTTTACATCCTGCAAGATTTACAAAGGTTTATGCAGATGCGGAGTGTCAATGGACTGGCAGTGGATGTTCTCCCTGTAAGGCTGGATGTTCTATGAATTGTCCGAGTGCATACAATTACCTGAGAAATCAGCTTTACAACTATGCGAATTATCAGGCTCTTAATGCTCTTGCCTATGCTACTGGAATGACTACCTTTGCTGTAAGTCAGGCTTTAAACACGGCTCCACCTTATCTTCTTAATGTATCTCAGACAGGTCAGTCTTTACTTCTTCAGTCCATAGCAATGAACCATCTTGGAGAGGCATACCTGCGGTGGGCTGAGGCAAATCTTGCACCTGGGGTAGGTTATGCGGTAGGGGTGGCACAAAGGCAGGTAGAGGCTCAAGGTATTTCTTCTTACTTTGTAGCTGGTAAATATCTTCCAGTTTTGAGAGGCATACTTATAGTTTTACTTGCTGGCTTTACATCTGCTTTGTTTATTCTTCTTCTTACTCCGATGGCGGTAAGAGCTTTAACGGGGTATATGATACTCTTTCTATGGACAATTCTCTGGTCTGTGGGAGATGCTCTTCTTAATGCCATTATTCATGTAAAGCTACATGGGGCTACGAGCTTTTCTTCACTTGGACAGGGTGGTTTAACTCTCATGACCTTACCTGTGGTGCAACAAAGTGCGATGGATTATATATCTATGGCGGGGCAATTCTACTGGATGATACCCACTCTTGCACTGCTTGCCTCTACAGGCTTTTCCATCTACACCATGAACTCCCTTTCTGGGGCTGTATCTTCACCAGCTCAAAGTGGCACTGCAGGTGCCAGTTCTCAGGTAGCACAGGGTAATTTAGGCGGTGGTAATGTAAGCTGGAATAATCAGAGCTTTGGAAATACAAGCTGGGGTGATTGGAAATGGGGGAATATGGCGGCGGGTAATACACAGGAGTTTAATACAGGCTTTGGCAATATAAACACAATGGCAAGAAGCTATGTAGATAAGTATGGCATACTGTGGTCGGGGGCAGGTAATAACTTAGCTGGCTACGTTTACGGAAAAACTTTAGGGGAAGTAGCGCAGTCTCTAAAGGCTGGAAACTACCTCAAAGACAGCAAGAGCAGGAGAATGCTGGATGATATGCTTCAGGCATATGGAGAGGGTGCTGTGGTTTCTATGATGGAAATTAGAGGTGGTAAGCTGGTGGGTGGTGCCATAGCACTTTCAAATGGTGGGAAGGTAGAGTTTAATCCAAACATGCCAGATACAGGGAAAACCTCTATTGGTGGAAGCGAATTTGTTTTCAAGCTTGGAGACAACGGAGAATACATTTTTGAAAAAGCAAGCCATCAAGGCATTAACAGCTCTATATTACAAAGCTACAGGAAACAGCTGGCGGAGAAGCTGTCTGTTGTCAATACTTTGTCGGAAATGGCAAAGTTCGCAGAAGCTTATGGCATGCAGTGGGTAGTAGCAAAGTTATTTGATAAGTATAAAAATCAAGGTTATAGAACGAGTTCAGAATTTTTTGGCATACTGGAAGAATTCAAGAGAATAGCTGAAGCAGAGAAACAAGCGGTATCAAAAGGAAGTGGATTTACAAAAGGAGATAAGCTTACTATAAAAGAGGGAACGCAAAAGAAAGGGGAAGTAGGAACTGAGGCAAGCGCAACTGCAAGAGCTCGGGCTAATGTAGGAATTGCGTCTGGAGAACTCAGTATGAAGGGATATGCAAAAGAAAGTTATACTACCACAGAAGAAACTTCGCACGAAAAGTCTTCTTTAATGGAAGAATACTTTAAGAGAATGGCTGAAAAACTTAAAAGCGAAGAGGAAGGATTTACGGGTAGGGGTGGGAGCAGGGCATCGCATGGGTATCACACAGATAGTGGCACAACAAGGCGTAATAGTTACAGCCAGAATGAGACCGCTTCTGTTCAGCAGGCTATAGAAGAACTACAGGCTCTTCAAAAATCGCTGACTAAGGAATTTACCGAAGCACAAAGCCTTGATGTTCAGGCAGGCATTGATATTATGACAAGGTATGCAAATCAGATATATCAGATTTATAGGGATGCTGGCTATGACCCTGCAACCGCAAAGGCAATCACAGAACAGGCTATAAGAGATATGCAGGAGCATATGCTTAAAACAGGAGATCTCAGTTCTCTCATAGCAATAGGCAGGGAATACAGCGAAGATTTAAAGAAACCACAGGAATTGCAGGAGGCACAAAACCAGCTCCAGAGAGTTCCTCAGAATATTCAGGAAAAGAAAGAAGAAGTCAAAGGAAATCAGGGGAATGTTCTTCAGCAGGTGGGTCCAGCGGTTAATCCACCACAGAGAAACAGACAAGGAAAAAAGAGACAAGGGAAAGGATGAAAATGGAGAAGGCTCATTTTAGCCTTATATCTTCTTTAAGATAGTATCTGAGAATTTTGTCCTTAATCTTGCGAGGAAGTAGCAGATAGATTGGTATGGCTATAAGCCAGCTGAGTATGAGGGGTAAAAAGA
>CALIUI010000095.1 GCA_938048815.1 uncultured Aquificaceae bacterium
GGGCGTTTAGGTATTCCTTTCCATTGTTGGCTATTAGTACTTGGGGCTTTTCCTTTTTCAAAAGTTTTGTAAGTTTGTAGGTGCTGTAAAAAGCCAAGCTGTTGGGAAAGCTTATATAGTGCTTTTCTATCCCTTGTGTGTACCTATCCACGTAAGAGTCTTTGGCTACCACCAATTTATTTCAAAGGGGTTTGGACTGTCTTCTACCTTTCTATCCTTCGTGGTAAAGGCGAGCCTAAGGTCATCGCTTCTTCCAAAAGCATAACCAAGCCTTTTTAGCCACGATATCTGCCTTTCCAGCTGAGAGGGCTTTACATAAAGGGTTTTTAGCTTGGCACCTTTGGGAGCCTTGTCTATGTTGTGGTAGGTTAATACCTTCATAGGAGTATTATACAAACTCACTACGAACCTTCTCCACAAGGTCCTTTATTTCCCTCCTTAACTCTCCATACCTTGGTTTATCCAAAAGGCTTTCCCACATATAGCTCCTATCTACCTCCTCCAACTCTTCAAACTCTACAGAAGAAAGGATTTTTTTTGCAAGGGGTGTAATATCCTTTGGTATGTCTCTATTGGATATCCTGCACCAGATCAAAGCCCAAGCCCTTGCCAAGGCTATGGGATGGTAGCCACCTCCTCCAAGGTATATACCCTCTCCCAAAACATCCCTTATAAGGTCAAAGGCTTTTAAAAAACCAAAGTTGGAAAGGTTAAACTTGGAAAGATAGTCTTCTTCTAAAATATCTGTGCCCAGCTGCAACACATAAACCTCGGGCTTGTAAGCCTTAGCCACTAAGGGAATTAAACCTTCTACCACAAAGAGATATTCCCTATCTCCAACCCCCTTTGGTAAGGGCACGTTTAGATTGTAGCCCTTTCCCCTTCCTTCCCCCCTTTCTTCAAAAAAGCCTCTTTTAAAGGGAAAGGCATAGGTGGGTGATTGATGTATAGAAAGGACAAAAACTCTATCCTCTTGATAAAAAAAGTCTTGTACTCCATCGCAATGATGGGCGTCAAGGTCTATGTAAAGTATTCTTTTAAAGCCCTTCTCCAACAGGTATTGCAGAATTACTCCCGGGTCGTTTAAAAAGCAAAAGCCATTAGCCCTGTCTGGATAGGCGTGATGCATCCCGCCGGCAGGGTTAAAGGGAATATGACCTTTTAAGAAAAGGTCCACTCCCTGTAAAGATGAGCCCGTTGCCAAAAGAGAGCCCTTCCACATGGCTGGGGATACAGGATTTTCATAGGTACCAATGTTAAACCTTTCCATGTATCCCCTTTTTACACACTGACAGGCATCACACTCTTGTAGAGCTCTTATGTAGTCTTCTTGATGAAAAAGCAAAAGCTTATCCACATGTGCAGGCAAACTTTCCACAATCTCTTCATCTTCTATCAGACCCATAGCCTTTAAAAGCTCCATCAAAAGAGAAACCCTTGGTATTCTTAAAGGGTGGCTTTTGGTATATCTAAGGTTTTTGTAGGCTAAGCTACCTATTAATTTGGCTTTCCTTTGCATACTCCTTTACCAGCCGATAAATTTCCCTGTAGTTTATATCTCCAGCTAAAGTATAGCTCTTTCCACCAAAGAGAAACTTTTTGGATACGGTGATACAAAAGTCATCCGTCGCTTGAGAGATGTATATGTTGGATATATAAACATCCTCGTAGCTTGCCCTTTTAAAATACTCCTTTTCTGAGCGGTCTGCACCCTTTTTACCAGTCTTTATGGGATAGTTTATCCTTGGATTTATCACATTGTTGGAGATCTGTAAACCACTTTCCCCCATTATATAAAAGAGCTCAAAGTAGGTATACTCCTTAAAAAGGTCGTAAAGGGCAAACTCCCAAAGGTCTCTGTCGGTCTTCTTTAAAACTTCCAAGATCCTTTCAAAGTCCTCTCTTATCTTCTGCTTTATACTGTATATAAGTTCTTTTCTTTCATATTCACACAAGACCACCGATAAGGGCTCCCCGTAAAAGATGAAAAAGGAAGCATCACCGACATCCTCCAATCTCCTTTTTAACTCTGCACTTATCCTGAAAAACTCCTCAAAGGTGCCTACAGACTTCAAGGGTATGCAATATCCAGAAAGGTACATAGGCTCAGACTGTGTATATAACAGGCTAAACTCCTTATGAAATTCTTGGTAGAGCTCTTTTATATTTTCTTCTTTTAATCTCTCCTTGGAAAGGGCATATACTTCCTTTTCCTCATAGGATAGGCTTACATCTCCCTTTATACTTTGTCTTACGCTTTCATAGAGAAGCCTTTGCAGGCTTTCTGTAGAAGTGGAGCCAAATTGTTCTTTGAAAGCAAACAAGCCCCTTATATAAAAGCAATAAAAGTAATGATCTTGTCCAAAAAGGCTTGTAAGCTTTTGGAAAAGAGGTATGGCTGTTTCTTTGAAAAGGCTAATGTGATGAAGAAGAACGTGGTAAAAGATTACGCCCACGTAGTTTCCTTTCTTATCCACCAATAAAAGGGGATTTTTTTCAAAGTTAAAAAAGTTCAAAAGATAGCTAAGCTCCTCCGAGCTTACTGTGGCAACTTTTAGCTTCATAAGGGGATGCGCCAAGTCTCCAACCCTTAGATAATCCCTCTGTTGAGCTCTGATAAGGTCTAACCTTTTAACAATGCCTATGGGTTTGTTTTCTTTTACTACCACCAAAAAGTCGTATATACCATACTCCTCAAAGGCTTTTAAAGCTTCCTTCACACCAAGGCTATGTTCTATTTTGGGCACGCCCGTAGAAAGGTCTGCAAGGTCAATAGCCTTCATATGTGAGGTCCGGAGAGGTACCTTCTCCTGCTCTCAATGGCTATAAAGGCAAGCAAAACAAGGGTGGATATCATAAACATCCTTGCCACCATAACCTCCAGGCTTGTGTTTGCCAAAACCTTTGGAGCCTGTATAACTCCCCAATTGTACAGGAGGATCACCAAAAAGATGGGGGAGACTATAGCAAAGAAGTAGACCAAAAACTTGGGAATCTTTACAAAAACATCCCTTGTAAGCTCATGATGGAATTTATGAACCCCAAAGATCCATACAAAGACTATTATCTCCAAAAGGGCAAAGAAAACCAGCAAAAAGGTGCCAGCCCAGAAATCCACCTCATCTATAAAGCCCGGCACAAAAGCAGACAAAAAGGCACCCACAGACACCATAAGCATAGAGACATTTACAGCCTTTGAATGAGACCATCTCATCTCGTCTTCAAAAAGGGCAATAAGAGGCTGTGTAAGAGCGAGGGAGGAAGTCAAGGCAGCTATAAAGAGTAAGAAGAACCATAGAGCAGAGAGAAGCCAGCCAAGAGGCAAAGCCATAAGAACCGCCGGCATAGACATAAATCCAAGTCTAAAGGTGCCCTCTTGGGCAAGCTCAGGAACCGCCAAGGCACCAAACATGGCAAAGGCGGCGGGAATAGCAATAGAAGCACCTATAACCACTTCCACAAACTCGTTTATGCCCGCAGTCCAAAGACCTGCTTTTAGAACGTCCTCTTTTGCCTTCACATAACTGGCGTAGGTGGCTATGGCTCCCATGCCCAAAGAAAGGGTGAAGAAGATCTGACCCGATGCCTCAAGCCACACCTGCGGGTCTAATATTTTGCTAAAATCGGGCTTATAGATGAAAATCAAACCTTCCAACCCTTGACCCCCCCTTATGGAAAGGGATACTATTGCAAGAAATATACCCATAAGTAAGAGGGCTGGTATGCCTATCTTTGCGGTAAGCTCAATACCCTTTACCACACCCCTTTGCAAAAGGTACCAGTTTATCAAAAGGGTTATCACCAAGAAAAGAAGTGCTAAAAAAGAGGGTTTTGTGTAGGATTTGAAAAACTCCACATAGGGAGCCATTGCCGCTTTGTAATCGGGGCTTATTGTGGGCTCTGGCATCTGTCCAAAAAGGGACAAAACTGCAAAGCCCAAAGTCCAAGATTCTATATAGATGTAATAGCAAACTATCAAAAAGGGTATGGCTACTCCAATGGAGCCAAGGACCCTTGCCCAGTTGGCATGATGAAACAAAGAGCCCATAATACCCGTCATAGAGCCATGTCCTTTGTTGCCCGCATACCTTCCTATAACCCACTCAAGGATCATAAGAGGAAGGCCAAGCAAAAAGAGAGATATGAAATAGGGAACCATAAAGGCTCCGCCGCCATAAAGGGCTACCTTTGAGGGGAATCTAAGAAGGTTTCCCAAGCCCACCGCATTCCCAGCGGCGGCAAAGATAAGTCCTATCTTTGAAGCCCAAACTTCCCTCTCTTTCATAGCCTTAAACTCCTTATCCTTTCCACAGCCTCTAAAAGTCTGTTGGTGGGGACTGTTAAAGATATTCTAAAGTAGCCTTCTCCATACTCTCCAAAGCCATTGCCTGGGGTACATACAATGCCACACTTATCCAAAAGTAAAGACACAAACTCTGCAGAAGTATAACCCTTGGGCACCTTTATCCAAAGGTAAAAGGTGGCATCGGACTTATATACCTCAAGGCCTACTTCCTCAAGGGCTTTTATCATGGCTGTCCTTCTTTCCCTGTAAATCTCCCTTATTTTTTGAAGCTCTTCTTCTGGTAAATTTAGGGCTACTGTGCCCGCTTCTTGTATTGCTTGAAACTGACCAGAGTCCACGTTGGTCTTTACTTTGCCAAGCCCCGCTATAAGGTCTTTGTTTCCCACCGCCATACCAAGACGCCACCCCGTCATATTGTAGCTTTTGGAAAGGGAATGGAACTCTATGGCTACCTCCTTTGCACCCTCTATTTGTAGTATGGACATGGGCTTTTTATCACCAAAGTATATCTCCGAATAGGCAAGGTCGGAAGCTACTATTATGTTATTTTCCCTTGCCCACTCTATCAGCTCTTTGTAAAAGCTTTCATCAGCTGTGGCAGAGGTAGGGTTGTTTGGGTAATTTACCCATATGATCTTTGCCCTTTTTAGTACATCCTTTGGGACGCTTTTAAAGTCTGGTAGAAAGTTGTTTTCCTCTTTCAAGGGTAGTATATAGGGCTCTCCGCCAGCGAAAAGGGTACCTATTTTGTACACGGGATAGGCAGGGTCTGGACAAAGCACCACATCTCCACTATTTACAAAAGCAAGGGGGAAGTGGGCTATACCCTCCTTTGAACCTATTAAGGTTATAACTTCCTTGTTGGGATCAAGCTCCACCCCAAAGCGCCTTTTGTACCAATCTGCCACCGCCTGTCTAAAGGAAAGCATACCTTCATAGGAGGGGTACCTATGATGCTCTGGCTTTTCTACCGCCCTTTGCATAGTTTCTACTATGGCCTTTGGTGTGGGAATGTCTGGGTCTCCCACTCCAAGGTCAATTAAATCCACTCCTTGCTGTAGCTTTTCCCTTTTTTTCTGGTCAATCTGGGCAAAAAGATAGGGAGGAAGCGTCTTTATCCTTTGGGCATACTCAAACATTACCAACCTCCTAAGTGTTCTTTTTAGATTATAGCAAAAATACGCTAAGTGAGGATTTGCCTGTTATAGGGCGCCCAAGGGTTGTGATTTCTCACAAGGCCTTTATGTTATACTATAATTATTACCAAGGAGAGGTGGCCGAGAGGCCGAAGGCGGCTCCCTGCTAAGGAGTTGTAGGGTTAACAGCCCTACCGCGGGTTCGAATCCCGCCCTCTCCGTATTAAAATAAAAACTATGAAAAGTGCCATCCTTGCCTTAGAAGATGGAAGCTACTTTGTAGGCTATTCCTTTGGTGCTCATGGGGAGACCTCGGGAGAGGTAGTCTTTAACACCTCCATGACAGGCTATCAGGAGATACTTACAGACCCCTCCTACAAGGGACAGATAGTGGTTATGACTTACACCCAGATAGGCAATTATGGAATTAACCAAGAGGATGTGGAGTCGGAAAAGGTTCAAGCAAACGGTTTTGTGATAAAGGAACTATTACCCATATACAGCAATTGGAGAGCAAAGAAGGGTCTGGAGGAGTATTTAAGGGAAAACAAGGTGGTTGGTATATGGGGCATTGACACAAGGGCTTTGGTGAAAAGGATAAGGGAAAGGGGAGCTCTAAGGGGTGTAATATCCACGGAGGAAAAGGATCCTGCCAAATTAGTAGAAAAGGCAAGAAAGGTGCCCGATATATCCAAGCTTGACCTTGTGGAGCAGGTGGCAACAAAAGAATTATATTACTGGAAGGAGGGAGATTGGGACCTAAAAAGGGGTTATATAACAAAGGAAAATGAAGGGCCTTTAATAATGGTAGTAGATTACGGTATCAAAAGAAACATACTAAGAAGGCTCACACAAGAAGGAGCCAAAGTAGTGGTAGTGCCTCCTTATCATGTAGAGAAAAGGATTGAAGAGCTAAAGCCAGATGCCCTTTTCCTTTCCAACGGTCCCGGAGACCCCCAAAGGGTTGTGGAGGGTATAAGGCTTGTAAGAAGGTATATGGAAAAATTGCCTATAATGGGTATATGCCTTGGCCACCAGATAATAGGTCTTGCCCTTGGCGGAAAAACCTACAAGCTCAAGTTCGGACATCATGGAGGTAATCACCCCGTAAAAGATTTAAGGGATGGACATATAGAGATAACAGCCCAAAACCACAACTTTGCCCTTGACCCAGGTACTCTAAAGGAAGTAGAGATAACCCATATAAACCTTTTAGATGAGACTTTAGAAGGCTTTAGACATAGATCTCTCCCCATATACTGCGTACAGTACCATCCCGAGGCATCACCTGGACCTCACGATTCTAAGAATATATTTAAAGATTTTGTTAATTTGGCTATGGGATATGCAAGGTCAAGATCTTAGACCAAACAATGTAAAGATAGTCCTTCTTGCCCTTCTGTTTTTCCTTGGAATTTTTTTGGTCCTTGGTAGATTTTTCTACATACAGATCATAGGAAAGGGAAAGTACGTGGAAAAAGTGGCAGAGAAGTTTCCAAAGGCTTCCGTTGTGCGGCTGTATACTGCAAGAGGGTACATAAAGGATAGAAATGGTAATGACTTGGCAATAAGCATACCAACCATTTCTGTTTATGCCTTTCCCCATCTTGTGGAGAACAAGGAAGAACTTACAAGAAGGCTTTCCGCCCTTCCGGGAATCTCCGAGAAGGATATCCTAAAAAGCTTGGACTCCGATAAAAAGTTTGTCTGGCTGATTAAATATTTAGATAAATCCTATTTGGCTTATGTTAGGGGCGTTATAAGGGATACAGGGAATACTAAGTCCGTTGGAATACAGGAGGAGTACAAAAGGTTCTATCCCCATGGAAGCCTTGCAGGAAATCTTTTGGGCTTTGTGGGAAGAGAGGGAAATGGGTTGGAAGGTGTTGAGTATATGTTTGACCAAGCTTTGAGGGGAAAAGAGGTAAAGGGGATCTTTTACCTTGGTAGGTTGGCAATAAATCCCATACTGGAGGAAGAAATAGAACCAAAGGAGATAAGGCTTACCATAGACCTTGGAGTTCAAACCATACTTGAAGACCTTAGAGATAAGATAGTAAAGGAATGGAGACCAGATAGAGTTGGTATATTGGTTATGGATGCCCATACGGCTGAGATACTGGGCTTGGCCAATTACCCCACCTATGACCCAAACAATTACCAAAGCTATCCCATTACCCACAGAAGAAACTTTGTGGCTACAGACCTTTTTGAGCCTGGATCTGTGATGAAGCCCTTTTTCATAGGGCAGGCTCTTGAAAAGGGATATATAAAGCCCGGCATATGGATAGACACGGAAGGAGGAAAGACAGAGGTTTTCGGTCGGCATGTTAGGGACGTCAAACCTTCAAAGGCTTTAACCCTTGAACAGGTGCTTATAAAATCATCCAACGTGGGCACCATAAAGGTGGCTAAATATCTCTCAAAAAGGGACGTGGAAGAGCTCATGGAGAAGATCCATATGAAGGATAAGTTTGGTGTATTACCGGGGGAAGTAAAACCACGCCTATCCAACTTTAACTATCCCGCAAACATACTCTACGCAAGCATAGGACAGGGTATCGCTTCCAACCTTCTTAACCTTTGCGTAAGCTTTAACGCCCTTGCTACCAACAAGATAGTTAAACCAAAGATCCTGGTAGATGAACCCACACAGGTATTAAAGGAAAACATATACTCTCCCCGAGTGTTAAAGTGGATCCAAGAAAACCTAAAAAAGGTGGTGGAAGATGGGACTGCTCAATCTGCAAGATCCGACTACTTTACCATTGCCGGCAAAACTGGAACTTCCCAAAAGTTTGACTTTAAAAGAAACAGGTACTCAATGGAAGAATCCGTTGCTTACTTTGTGGGCTATTTCCCAGCAAGTAATCCCAAGTTTATAGCGGGTATAATGGTAGATAATCCAAAGGGTCCAAAGGCCTATGGGGGAACGGTTGCAGCGCCCCATTTCAAAGAGCTTGTAGAAAGAATAGCCTTTTACTATAGGTTAGAGCCCGATAAACTTAGCAAGTAAATCTCTTTCCTCCTTGGGTAGTAATAAACCCTCTACCTTTGGAAGTTTTAAAATTTTTAGCCCTGTTAATTCCTGAACCATAAGGGGATTGGTCCTTTCGGACACGTCAATACCTTCAAAGCCGTTCATAACTACACCCAAAGGTTCCACCCCAAAGGCTTTCATATAATACCAGCTTAAAAAGGTATGGTTTATAGTGCCAAGTTTAGCCCTTGCTACCAAAAGGGTCTTTAGCCCCCAATCTTTGGCAAGATGGGCATAGTTATAGTTTCTTTTTATGGGTACAGCTACACCGCCTGCACCTTCTACTATCAAAAAGTGGTATTTTTCAAGCATTTTTTCAAAGTGTTTCTTTAGGTCCTCTAAGGAAAAGTCCCTTCCTTCCTCTAAAATGCCTGCGTAGGGAGCTAAGGGAAGACGGTATCTAACGGGCACTGATTCCTCAAGAGATTGACCGGTTATAGAAGCCACCAAAGATCCATCTTGGGGCACATCTCTTACATCGGTCTCTACAGGCTTGAGATAGCCAACCTTTATACCCCTTTCCCTTAAAGCATAGGCAAGGTTGTAGCTAACAAAGGTTTTTCCCACTCCCGTATCGGTGGCGGTTATTAGTATAGCTTTGAAAAACATACCTTTTATATTTTATTTCTTAGGATGCGCCGAGTGGGAAATTCCTCTTTTTCATCAGTAGCGCAGGCATTTCTGCCTGCGATAAAAGACAGGCTGGAAGCCTGAACTACCGGAATTTTAAATTCCTTGCGGCGATCAATGACCCCCTACAAAGGATAATCTTTCACCCGGCGTATACTGGTTTATAATTTTTAGCATGTATTACCTTCTTCTTACCTTGTTTATAATAGTTGCCCTTTTGCTAATCGTGGTGGTTCTTATGCAGAAGGGTAGGGGTGATGTGGGTAGTGCCTTTGGTGGTATGGGACAAGGAGTTTTTGGTCCCGGCGGTGTGGACACCATCCTTACGAAAACAACCTATTGGCTTGGCTTTTCCCTTATGGCTTTGGCTATACTTTTAGCCCTTACCCACCCTTCCAAGAAGGGATCCCTTATAAAGGATGAAGGTAAAAGAACTCCTCAAACAGAACAAAGTATCCCTCAGGGACAAAATCCTCCTTCTGGCACACCTACTCAAAATAAACCCTAAGGATCTTTATCTTTTGGATGACCTTGAGGTGCCAAGGGCAGTGGAGGAGGAATACACAAAGAACTTAAAAAGACTGGAAGAGGGCTATCCCCTTCAGTATATCCTTGGTGAGTGGGAGTTTTACGGAAAAAGCTTCTATGTTCAAGAGGGCGTTTTAATACCAAGGCCAGAAACGGAGATATTGGTAGAAGAAATTTTAAAAAGAGTTGACAGGAAAATAGACCTAAAGGGTCTTGAGATAGGAGTTGGTAGTGGATGTATAAGCATAACTTTGCTAATACATAATCAAAGGCTTAGGATGTTTGCCAACGATATAAACATAAAGGCTCTTAAGCTTGCAAAAAGGAACGCAAAAAGGCATGGCGTAGAAGATAGGTTATTTTTGTTTGCGGGAGACCTCTTTGAAGCTTTAAAGCCCTACCCCTTTGACTTTATCCTTTCAAACCCGCCTTATATACCTATGGAAAGGTGGGAGAGCTTGCCCTTTGGTGTAAAGATGGAGGGCTATACTTCTCTTATAGGTGGTATAATGGGCTGGGAGTTTTACCTTAGAATAAGTGAGTATATAGATAATTACCTTAACTCCGATGGATTTTTTGCCTTTGAAATAGGGCACGACCAAGGTGAGATCCTTAGGAATATATTTGAAGGAAAGGGCTATAAGGTGGAGATTATAAAGGACTACGCAAACCAAGACAGGGTGGTAGTGGGATGGAGATCTTAGGCTTTCTTTTGGGAACCTTTTTCTTTATTCTTTTGGAGGCTTTTTTTGCAGGGTCGGAGATAGCTCTTGTCAGCGTGGATAAGGGAAGGGTTTTAAACCTATACAAAAGGACAAAAAGGGACTTTCTTCTTGACTTTCACCAAAATCCAGAAGAATACATAACCCTAACCATGCTGGGCTATACGGTAAGTATAGTCTTTGCCTCCACCTTTTATACCCTTGCGGTAATACAACTTTCAGAGTATTTCCCTTACATAAAGGGCTTTGAGGTTATATTTTCCTCAAGCTTGGTTATCTTTACCCTTCTCCTTGGCGAGATCCTTCCCAAAAGCCTTTTCCAAAAAGAGGCAGAAAGATTGCTCTTTCCCTCCTTGTGGTTTCTTAGCAAGCTAAGGACCTTTACAAAACCCCTTTTGAACTTTTCAAAGCTTGTAAGCAGGTCTATAACCAACCTTTTGAAGGATAGATATCAAGAAAGATTAAGCAGAGAAGACCTTATAAAGCTCATGGAAAGAGTGGTGTCAAAGGAAGAAAACCTACAGATAGCCCTTAGGGTTCTCACTTTAAGAGACCTTTTTATAACGGAGGAGGTAAAGCCCCTGCGAGAGGTGGTTATGGTAGAGGAGGGCACACCCCTTGACCAAACCCTTAGGATCATGCAGGAAAGTGGCTACAGAAGATTGCCCGTATATAGAAACAGGGTGGATCAGATAATAGGCTATGTAGACCTTTTTGACCTTATACAGAGCAAGCACGCCAAGTTTATAAAAGAACTTGTAAGACCAATACATTATTTTTCCGAATTTACCACCATAAAAAGGGCTTTTGAAGTCTTTATGAAAAGCAAAGAGCAGATGGGGGTTGTGGTGGATGAAAGGGGGAACCTTTTGGGAATAATAACCTGGGATGATATACAGGGCTATATTATGGGTGGACTTTGGGAAGAGGGTATGGAGGAGGAAGAGGAAATAGTTGAGATAGAAAAGAACAAATGGATAGTGGATGGGAGTATAGAGAGGGAAAAGTTTGAAAGGCTCTTTAATATGGAACTTCCCGAAGGTCCCTATACAACCCTTGGTGGCTTTTTGTGCTTTTACAGTGGAAATATCCCAGAAAAGGGCCAGGTTATAGAATACAAAAACTACACCTTTAAAGTGCTTCAAAGGGATGATAGGAGGATAATAAAGATCATGGTGGAAAGCCATGTACCAGAGGAGTAAAAGCCTAAAGGATATGCCCCAAGACCTAAAGCCAAGGGAGAAGATGCTAAACCTGGGGGCGGAAAAGCTTTCCAACGAAGAGCTTTTGGCTATTCTATTGGGCTCTGGCACAAAGGGTATGGATGTGCTTACCCTTTCAGAAAAGGTCTTAAAGGTAGGATGGGAAGAACTTCATAGGCTATCTCCTCAAGAGCTAACAGAAAGGTTCAAAGGTATTGGCATTGCAAAAGCTTGCCAGATAAAAGCTTTGGTGGAGCTTGCCAAAAGGATAGGTGAGCCCTACGAAGGGGTGGTCATAAACAGCCCAGAGGAGGTATATAAGCTTGTAAAGGATAAGGTGGACGAAAGAAAGGAATATCTTATCTCTCTTTATCTTACTCCCACCAACAGGCTAATATCCTTTGAGGTTATAGCCATAGGAAGGATGAACGCCCTTTATGCGGAGCCCAAAGAGATACTCTACCATGCTATAAAAACCTCCTGCTATGGCATCCTCCTTGTACATAACCATCCAAAAGGGGACCTAAAGCCCTCAAGGGAAGACATAGAATTCACCCAAAGGGTGAAAAAATCTTGCGACCTTTTGGGCTTTGAACTTATAGACCATTTGATAATAAACAACAAGGGCTACCTTTCTATGAGAAGGGAAGGCTATCTATGATAGGGGTATTTCAGCTTTTGGGGCTTGCCAAAGAAGAGTGCCTTTCCTGTGGCTCAAAGTTTTTTGGAAAGGACCAAGGTTTTATATGCGATGATTGTTTAAAAGGTGTAAAGCCCTATCGTCCTATAGATTACAGCCATAGACTAAGCTATGTATTTTCTTATAGGATATACGGTCTTTACGAGGGCACTTTAAAACACCTTATCCATGTCATAAAGTTTGAGAACTCCAAAAGCCTTGCCCTATTGTTGGGTAATATCATAAAGGAGCATCTCTGGGAATATATAGAGGAAATAGACCCCGATGTTATAACCTTTCCTCCTTTGAACCTAAGAAGGTTCTGGAATAGGGGCTTTAACCACGTGGAGCATATTTTAAAGGGTGCTGGAGTGCCCTGTCTTTCTCTATTTACAAGACGAGACCTGGCTCCGCCCCTTGCAAGGCTTAACAAAGAGGAAAGGGCAAAGGCAGTAATGGGCTACAAGGTTAAAGAAAACCTTGTTGATTTTGTTGAAGACAAAAGAATACTAATAGTGGATGACCTTTTAACTACGGGCTCCACCATCCAAAGGCTCTCCTACCTTTTGCTATCCTTGGGAGCCAAAGAAACTCACGCCTACTTTGTAGCAAAGGATTAAAACTATTGCTTAAAAGGAATGCTTATCCAAAGCTCGTCAAACTCCTCTTTTTCCCTTTTTATATCCACTTCAATCTTTTTCACTTCAAACTGGGGATACTTGGAAAAGACCGATATAAGGTCTTCTCTTAATCGGTCGGTAAAGTTGGGAGGAAGTCCTCTTCTCTCGTAAGTAAGCACCATAGTTAGCCTTTTTTTAGCCTCCTCTTTGCTCTTCCCCTTATTAAAAATTAGGTCCCATATCATTTCTATCTCCCAAAGATTCTCTCCAACAAGCCCTTCTTTTCTCCATATCTTACCATGGGGACATCTTCCCCTTCTATCCTTCTTGCCATATCCATTATTGCCTTTGATACATTATTGTCCATGTTTAAAACTATTGGCTCGCCTCTGTTGGTAAAATCCACAAGCTTTGTATCCTCTGGTATTATACCTATGGGCCGAACTTTGAGTATGTCCACTATATCCTCCACCGATAGCATCTCTCCCTTTTTAACGCTTTCCCATTTTATTCTGTTTATCACAAGGTGGTATTCCCTTTTTCCCATATTTTCCAAAAGACCTATTACCCTGTCCGCATCCCTTATGGAGGATACTTCTGGGTTTACCACCACAAGGGCTGTATCCGCAGGAAGTGAAGCTATCTGAAAGCCACGCTCTATGCCCGCGGGAGAATCTATGAAGATATAATCAAACTCTCCAGAGGCTTTTACCCTTTCCACAAGCTCCACCCATTTGTCTTTGTCTATAGCATCCTTGTTTTTGGTTTGGTTTGCGGGCAGTAGCCAAAGGCTTAGACCCCTCTTGTCTTTTACCAAAGCCTTTGAAAATTCCGCCCTACCTTCCAAAACATCCAGCACATCATAGACTATGCGATTTTCGAGCCCCAGTATCATATCAAGGTTTCTAAGCCCAATGTCTGCATCCATGGCAAGGACCTTTCTACCAAGACTTGCCAAGGCTACGCATAGATTGGCGGTTATGGTAGTCTTACCTACACCGCCCTTTCCTGAAGTAACCACGAAAACCTTACTCATCTATGCCCTCTCAAGTATTATATTACCATCTTCAACCTTTGCTACTTCTGGATAGCCAGGAGATTTTCTCTCTTCCTCGCTCATTATAGCAACTTTTCTTCCGATCCTTATCTGTTGGGGTTCCATCTCAAGGGCTACCACCATCGCACTTTCATCTCCAAGAGCCCCCGCTATAGCAATTCCTCTAAGTTTGCCCATTACTATAATGTTACCCGTTGCTATCACCTGTGCATCCTTGTTAACATCCCCAAGTATCAATATATCTCCGTTATATTCTACCCTTTGCCCAGAGCGAAGATGTTTTTGAACTATAAGGAGTCTCTCTCTCTTTGATTCTTCTATACCTTCCCAACTTAGCCTTTTTACACTTTTTATACCTCTGTTTGTAATGGCATTTTCTATCTTCTCAATCTCTTCCTTCTTTAAAAGCCCCTTGCTGTCTATGAGGACATAGCTACCCTCAAAAAGCTTGGAAGAGACCTTTCCCTTTATCTCTTCCACAAGGGCATCTATATCTCCCCTCTCTTTTATCTCTATAAGCAATACAGGAAGAGTTATTCCCTTTATCTCCACCATTTTTTTCCTTTGGCTCCGGGGGAGGGACTCGAACCCCCAACCTGACGGTTAACAGCCGCCTGCTCTGCCCGTTGAGCTACCCCGGATACTAAAATATATTATACAACCTTTTTCCTTTGTGTATACTTTTAAGTGCAGTGCTAAAGTATTGGGATAGATGGCTTTTATTTAGTTTTTTCGGTCTTTTTCTCATGGGGCAGACTGTGCTTATCAGCACCAACGTGGTGCCTTACTTTATTGATACCTATTCTAACTTCTCTTTATATAAAAAGCCCCTTATCCAGCTTATGGTCTTTATACTGGGCTTTTTTACCGCAAGCCTTTTGGCAAGGACAGATTACAGAGTATTTATGAGGGGACCTTTGCCATATCTTATAACCTTGATAATCCTACTAAGCCTGATTTTTGTGGCTATAAAGAAGTTTATTGCAGGGAAATCTGTAGACCGATGGCTCTTTGGCGGTAGCGTACAACCCTTAGAGTTTGCAAAGATATCCCTTGTTATATTCCTTTCTTATTACATAGTGAGGAAAGGGAATTTAAGACAGTGGAAACATCTTTTTTGGGCTCTTTTTTTTCCGGTGGCTATGGCTTTTCTTCTTCTTTTGCAGCCCGATAAGGGTGGGGCTGCGTTTATTCTATTTATAACCGCTCTCATGGTTTATGTGGGTGGTGTTCCCAAAAGGGTCTATTTAATAGTGATCCCTTTTTTATCCCTTTTTATATACTACATACTCACTTCAAAGGGATATGTGGCGGAAAGGCTTTCCGCATGGAAGGACCCTTTCCTTGACCCAGAAGATAGTGGGTACCAGATCCTTCAATCCTTGTACGCCCTTGCAAGGGGTGGGCTTATGGGAGTGGGTGTAGGGCAGGGGCTTCAAAAGATGGGACCTTTGCCTGCCTCCGATACGGATTTTGTAATAGCGGTTATAGGGGAGGAGATGGGCTTTGTAGGAGTCCTTTTGGTGGTAATCCTTTACTGCCTACTCATAGGCAAGCTTCTTTTGTATTCCTTAAAGACTTCTGAACCTATGGAAAAGCTTCTACTTTTTGGTATAGCCTTTAACTTTGCCCTTTCTTTCCTTTGGAACTTGGCTATGGTTTCCAATCTAATACCTCCAAAAGGAATAGCCTTGCCCTTTGTAAGCTATGGTGCCTCCAACCTTTTTGCTTCCCTTCTATCCTTAGGGATCGCCCAGTCAGTGATAAATCATATGAACAATTTAAGTTTTTCCAAAACTTCTTTTACCTCCACAGCGCTTAAACAGGCGTAAGTACCAGTTTTACATCTTTTTGGATTGGGAGAGCAGGGAGAACAAGACAGGTTTGGTTTTAGATAGTCGCCTATCAAAGGATAAAAGCCATAATGGGGAGAGGTGGCTGTGTATATACTTATGGCAGGAACTCCAAGGGCGTTTGCTATGTGTATTGGAGATGAGTCGCAGGCCACCACCACCTTTGAAAGGCTGATTATAGCCATAAGCTCCCTTAGGCTTGTTTTTCCCACAAGGTTTATAACACTTTTAATTTGTCTTGATTTTTCTAAGTCCCTTTCCATTCCCACCATTATTACAGGTAGTGATATATACTCCATAAGCTCCTTCCAGCCATTAAGGTGCCATTCTTTTAGCACAAAGTTGGAAAAGGGAGCTATCACAATAAACTCCTTTGGCAGGTTGAACTTCTTAGTTACCTCTTCTTTTTCCTCCTCTTCAACGAAAAGAATAGGCATCCTTTGAAGGGTTTTTACTCCTATGGGCTTTAGAAGTTCCAAGTTTCGGTCAACTTCGTGCGTATGCCAACGGTGTTTTACTTTGTGGGTATAGAGCCAAGGCATTTCTGATCTATTAAAGCCTATTCGGGTAGGTATGCCCGAGGCATACAGAATCAAAGCAGTCCTAAGGGAGATGTGGGGACTTATGGCTATTTGGTACTTTTCCCTTCTTAACCTTTTGATAAGTTCAAAGCTTTCCTTTAAGCCTTTGTCAAAGGGTATCAATTCCACATCAAAGTCCTTTAAAAGGTCTTTTATAAAGCTTCTGCCTACAAAGGATATATGAGATGAAGACAAGCCCTCTTTTAGGCTTCTGATAAGGGGGGTGGCAAGGACCACGTCCCCCAAATAGGCAGTTTGCCAGATAAGTATTTTCATCTAATACCTGATATGCTGGCTATTTTCCACTTTTTCTCATCCTTTATCACTATAAAGGTAAAGATCTTCTCCCCACCTTGCTTATCTATTATCTTTACCACTACCTCTGCATGCTTATCGTCTATTCTGCTTGCATCCAAAAGCTTTACCTTCTTTATGTCTTCGCCCATAGAGGAAAGCACGCAGGCTAAAATCTCTGACGGCTTCATCTCTGTAAGCTGTATTGGCAGTTTTAGGTCTTGTACCAGGGCATCCCTAAAGGGTGGGTAAAGGAGCTTTACTGCTTCTTTTCCCTCTTCGTCCCTTATCCTTTCAATAAATTCCTTTACCGTTTTTCTTGCGGACTCTTCTGGGCTTTCTCCACAGGCCCTGAAAACAAAAAAGGCTGCAAGGACGAGAGCTATTGGGATAAGCACCTTCTTCATAACTTTACCTCCTCTATTAAAAATCTATGGATTGACTTGGCGGCTTTTCTTCCCTCTGCCAAAGCTCTTACCACCGTGTCTCCACCGTTTACCACATCCCCACCTGCAAAAAGCCCCTTAATGGAAGTTCTAAGGTTTTCGTCCACTTTAAGGGTGCCCCATTTGGTGAGCTCAAGCCCCGGAAGGTCTTTATAGGCTATGGGGTTTGCCTTTTGGCCTATGGCAAAGATAACAGAGTCACACTCTATTATATGTTCCGAGCCTTCCACTGGCACAGGCCTGGGCCTTCCACTCTCATCGGGCTCGCCAAGGGCCATTTTTATACACTTCAAGCCTATCACCTTACCTTTATCATCACCAAGTATTTCAATGGGCTGAGTAAGCCAGTGGATTATAGCTCCTTCTTCTCGTATGTGGTCCCATTCCTCTTGTCTGGCAGAGGAGGTCTCTCGTGTTCTTCTATAGACCACATGAGTTTCCACACCAAGCCTTAAAGCCGTTATTGCACAATCCACTGCAGTAAAGCCACCGCCTATTATGGCGGTCTTTTTTCCAAGGTCTACTGGCATGGCGCTGTTGGGAAATTGATCTGCCCTGTAGAGTCCAACCCGTGTAAGTACTTCTATAGCAGAATAAACGCCTTTCAGGTGGTCTCCCTTTATACCAAGACTTCCTCTACCAGCCCCTACACCAAGAAAGACAGCATGGTACTCTTCCAAAAGCTGAGAAAGTTTGACTGTTTCACCCACCACATAACCAAAGAAAAACTTCACTCCCAGATCCCTTAACTCTTTTATGCACCCATCTAATATATCCCTTGGTAGCCTTGCGTGGGGTATGCCATATGCCATAACACCTCCCGGCTTTGAAAGGGCTTCAAAGACATGAACTTCGTGCCCCAAAAGAGCCAGATCATAGGCACAAGCAAGCCCAGCAGGACCGGCGCCCACAACAGCTACCTTATATCCCGTGGGCTTTGGCCTTTCCCTTTCAATCCTTATGCCAGAGATCCTTGCAAAGTCCCCCACAAACTTTTCAAGGGCGCCGATGCTTACAGGAAGCCCCTTATTCCTTTTTCCCCTAACGGTATCATAGTATAGAATACAAGAACCTTCACACTGTCTTTCCTGAGGGCATATCCTACCGCATATAGAAGGAAAAGGGTCCGCTTCTATTATCTTTTTGTAAGCCCCTATTAGATCTCCCTCTGTGATCTTTTTTATAAAGCCGGGAATATCCACGCCTATAGGACAGCCCTTTATACATCTTTGGTCCGCATCTTTACAGAAAAGGCACCTTTGGGCTTCATCAAGGGCAAGGGGAACTGAATAGCCAAAGGCATATTCCCTAAAGCTTTTTACCCTTAGAGAAGCTTCCATAAGGGGCTCAGGGTTTCTATCTTCGTACCTTATACGCTTAGCCATTAGTAAATAATTATATGGGGAAACCAGCATTAAAAGGCTTTTATCTGACTTATCACATCCTCCACCACCTGCCTTTTCCCCTCAACTCATATACTACCCCTTCCTTATGGCATAACACCGCTATCAACATCCCATACTTATTTATAGCCCCACCGCCTCTTTTCATTGATAGGCTTGTCTTTGAGCTTTTTTGAATTTCTCACCCGGAGTGTGAGCCAGTATAATTTAAAAAAACTATGGATAGGAAAGAGGCAGAAAAGATGCTAAGGGAGAAGGGCTATGGAGGTTTTTACCTTTGGTATGATCCGCCAGGTACCTATTACGATTGGCATACCCATCCGGAGGATGAGGCAAGGTTTGTGCTTGAGGGAGAGATCACCATAGGCACCCAAGAGGGAGTTTATCATCTCAAAGAGGGAGATATGTTGGAGGTAAAGGCTGGCACAAGACATTGGGCAAAGACAGAAAAGGGTGTAAGATACCTCTGCGCGAGCAAAGGCTCTTAGACCTCTTCAAGGGCTCTTCTTTTTTGGCTTGCCTTTGAAAGGTATTCTTGGAGTTCTTTTATCTTCTCCTTTTCTATAAGGTCTTTTAACCTTTTTAAGGATTCCTCAAAGGTGCCTATGGCTTTTAGCACTTCTTCCTTGTTTTCAAGGAATATATCACGCCACATTATGGGATCAGAAGCTGCTATCCTTGTAAAATCTTTAAAGCCGCCGCCGGGGTATTTAAAAAGGTCTATCTCTTCGCTAAGTCTTTCTATGGTATCTATAAGGGCAAAGGCTACCGCATGGGGGAGATGAGAAACTGCACCAAAGATAAAATCATGAAGATATGGATCCATCTCTTCCACCAAAGACCCTAAGCTTTTCCATAAGCTTTTTATCCTTTCCTCTGCATAGGAGTCTGTATTTTTTGTTGGAGTTAGGATAAACCTTTTACCCTTAAAAAGGTCTTTTGTAGCATTTTCCACCCCTGCCTTTTCGGTGCCAGCTATGGGATGCCCACCCACGAACCTGCTTCCCAATATGTCCTCCATAAGATACACAAGCCTTCCTTTCACAGAGCCAAGGTCAGAGACCACACAACTTTTATCAATAACTCTTACAAGGGCTTTTCCTATACCTTCAAAGCTTTTAACAGGAGTTGCTATAACTACCAAATCTGGGTCAAATTCCTTTAGCCCTTCCATATGGGTAGAGCCTTCTTCTATAACCTTTTGCTCCTTTGCCTTTTCTATAGCCTTTGGGTTTATATCAACGCCGAACACTTGGCAGTTGAAGGCTTCTTTGCAAGCAAGGGCAAAGGAACCTCCCATAAAACCAACGCCTATTACAGCAATCCTTTTAAACATCTCTATATACCAACCTTCCTTCAAAGATGGTGTATATTACTTTGCCCTTTAATATTTTGTTCCAAAGAGGAGTATTTTTTGACTTGGAAAGGTTTGACTTTTCGTTGAGTGTCCATACTCTTTCAGGCTCAAAAAGGGTAAGGTTTGCCTTTGAACCTTCCCTTATACTGCCATGGTCCTCAATGCCCAAAGTCTTTGCTGGCTTACAGGACATTAGGTCCACCATTTTCATAAGGCTTATGTGCCCCTCCCTTACCAACTGGAGCATCATAGGAAGGGCAAGTTGCAAGCCTATCATACCTGGCATAGCCTTTTCCAATAAACCCTTTTCCCAAGGAGCATGGGGTGCATGGTCTGTGGCTATACAGTCTATGGTGCCATCCTTTAAAGCCTCAAGAAGAACGTCTTGATGTTTCTTTTCCCTTAAAGGTGGATTTACCTTTGCGTTAGAGTAGGAATTAAATATCTCCTCCTCTGTAAAGAGAAGGTGGTAGGGATTTACCTCACAGGTTATCTTTGCTCCCTTATCTTTGAAAAACCTTATTATATCTATGCTAAGGGCACTGCTTAGGTGTTGTATGTGTATGTGTCCCCCTGTATGGTATGCAAGGATACAATCCCGAGCCACTAAAACATCCTCTGCGCTTGCGCGCCTTCCTTTTATACCAAG
This sequence comes from uncultured Aquificaceae bacterium, assembly GCA_938048815.1. Classification (GTDB taxonomy): domain Bacteria; phylum Aquificota; class Aquificia; order Aquificales; family Aquificaceae; genus Pampinifervens. The sequence continues at coordinate 20,504 of CALIUI010000095.1, forward strand.
TAGGGAGCTTATATAGCCTTCGTTTATATGCCCTATGGCAATTTTATCATCCTCGCAATGGTTCATTACAAAGCTTCCTATCTGGCTTGTAAGCTCCAAAGCCTTTTCCATAAGCCTTGAATCCATAAGGGGCGCTCCATCATCGGTAAAAGCCACACAACCAGCCTTCTTCATAGAGTAAAAATCCACAAGCTCTTGACCTTTTCTACCCTTTGTAATAGCAGAAGAAGGGAAAACTCTGCATAGACCTACACCTTCAGCCTTTTTGATTATATATTGAGCAACTTCAGGAGAGTCTATTGGTGGCTTTGTGTTGGGCATGCATACAAGGGCTGTATAACCCCCAGCCACGGCACATTTCATACCGCTTTGAAGATCTTCCTTGTATTCTTGCCCCGGGTCTCTTAGATGGACATGAAGGTCCACAAAGGAAGGACAGGCTATAAGCCCCTTTCCTTCTATTATCTGGGCTTCCAATTCAAAAAGGTCATCACCAATGGCTTTTATTCGCCCCTTTTCTATGAGTATGTCTTTTATATTGTCAAGACCTTGAGATGGGTCTATTATCCTTGCTTCCTTTATTAGGATCTTTGACATCAGATAGATTATAAACCACTTCCCTTAGGGCTTTGTAGGGGTTCCTTTCCTCCGTTTCCCATACAAAGATACTCCCCTGACTAAGAATACCCTTTGCGGTGGAAGATAGGGGATGGTGCCCGCAAATAACTACAGAAAGCCCTTTTTCCCTTATAAGTTCCGACAAGGCAATCTCTTCATCGGGTATGGATAGCCTTTCGGGAGATGGTCCAAAGATGAGAAGCTCTTTTGAGCCTTCAAAGCAGGCACTTACCTCTCCCCTCTCATTCACAAGAACACCTATCTTTATACCCTTTGCCTCCACAGGCTCATAATGGATAAAGACCATATCAAGGTTATTTATTTCCTCTTTTAGTTTTTCCTCTATCTGATCTACCAAATGGTGCATTCTTATAAAGTCCCTGCCCTCCAAGGCTAAAACCACATCAGCAAAAAGCTTACCGCCAGAAGCTCTCACAAAAAGCCCCTTTATCTCCTTTACCTCAGGAAAGGACAAAAGCACCTCTCTTATTCTTTGGAGAGTCTTCTCATCTGCAGAAACGTCAAGAAGGACCGATACTTCCTTCCAAAGAATATGAAAAGCGGTATAGCTTATAAGGAGGGCAACGCCAAGGGCAAAGTACCTATCTAATTGATAGCCCATGTAAGCGCTTAACAAACTAAGAAGCACCAAGGAAGAACCAAAGGCATCTGTGAGAGTATGGTAGGAATCTGCTATCAAAGTGGGAGAGTTGAGCCTTTTCCCCGCTCGTCTTTCAAGGAAGGAAAGACTCAAAGAACTAAAAAGAGAAAATATAACCACTCCCAACCCAAAGCCCAAGTATTCCTCTTTTATTATTACCTCTTTGCTAAATATCCTCTTTGCTATCTCATAGGCGGTCATGAGAAGGAAAAAGGCTATAACGATGGAGCCAAGGTTTTCTAACCTATAAAGCCCATAGGGAAACCTTTTTACCCTTTTGTCGGACAGCTTTATGGTGATAAAGGCAACTACAGAAGCAAAAGAATCAGAAAGGGAATGAACTGCTTCTCCCAGCATAGAGAGGCTACCCGTTAAAAGACCACCAATAAATTTTAAGAGAGCCTGTAGAAGGTTTATGCTGAGAGATATCAGAGCCCAATGATGCTTCTTCATCGGTTAAAAGGTGCCTTGCAGCCTTGATAACTTCCTCTTTTCTTCATTTCTTCTATTATAGCCTTTAAAACTTCTTGCTTTTTGTCATAGGTGCAATATTCTGGAGCTATAAGCCTTTCTGGCTCTACTTCTCCTGTCAATCGGTGTATAACCATATTGCTTGGAAGTATCTCTAAAATATCCGCCGCATAGCTTGCGTATTCCTCAAGGCTTAAGACCCTAAACTCTCCCCTAAGATACTGTTCTGCCATTTTAGTGTTTTTAATTATGTGAAGTGGATGAATTTTAACACCGTCTATGGGTAAGCTCGCAAGAAGCTTGCCAGTCTCTATCATATCCTCTTTGTCTTCATAGGGCAAGCCAAGGATTATGTGGGCGCATACCTTTAGACTTCTCCTTTTGGTGCGAAGAACTGCATCCACAAAGTCGGATATGCCATGAGCCCTGTTGATAAACCTCAAAGTTTTAAAGTTGGCGCTTTGGAGCCCATACTCTATCCATACCTCAAGACCCTTTTGTGCATAGCCTTCAAGCAAATCAAGGACCCATTCGGGAGCACAGTCTGGCCTTGTACCCACATCTATGCCTACCACTTCATGAAACTCAAGGGCTGTATCATAAATGGATTTTAGGTAATCATAATCTCCGTAAGTGTTTGAATAAGATTGGTAGTATATGAAAAAGAGTACCCTCTCTCCATAGCGGTTTTTTGCCCTTCTTATACCCTCTTCTATCTGCTGGCGCAAAGGTATGTAGGGCTCTAAGTGGGCGGGCCTTGTGCCAGAAAAACAATAAGTACATCCACCAAAAGCCTTTGTGCCATCTATGTTAGGGCATGTAAAGGGAAGGGCTACCGTTATCTTTTGCACACGTCTACCATACTTTTCCTTTAAATAGTCCCTTAGGGAATAATAGGGCAACTTTTCTGTAAAAACTACCATAGGTATAAATTTATGCTATATCCTTAGAGTAATCCCTCCCTTTTCATTTGTGTCTTCAATCCTTTGGTTGACCACCTTAATGTTAAACCTTGTAAAGTAGCCTGTCAAATCAAAGCAA
>CALIUI010000096.1 GCA_938048815.1 uncultured Aquificaceae bacterium
GGCCTGCTTCCCTTAAAGCCTATGGTGTTCACGTTTGCTAAGTTGTCTGCGGTTATATCCATCCATGTCCTGTAGGCGTTAAGCCCTGTCACTGCGTTAAAAAAACTTCTCATCATGATTAGTTCCCTCCTGCATATATTAGTTTTGAAGGAGAGACAAGCTCTCCCCTTTCAAGCTCAAAAAGAGGCTCACCGTTAACTATGCTTACAGCCTTTACTTTGCCCTGGAGTCCAAGGCTAAAGTCTTGAAGGGGTATTCCATTTTTCATCAATCTTATCTCAAACTGCCCTCTTGGCAGTCCTTCTATGTCAATGGGGTTCAAGCCTTTTCTAAGGTCAATCTGCACCTCCTTTATAACCTCCTCCCCATCCATTACTCTGAGTGTTGCATCCCTTAGATCTTCTGGCGACAGAATATAGTACTGGTCACCCCTTAGGGTGTCTATCTTGTCCACAGAAAAGACAAGATCCTTACCCGTAAGGCTAAGGCTTGAAAGTAGAGTCATCTGATTAAACCAGCCCTTAAGGTCTTCTACAAAAGACTTTACGTCGTTCATGTACTTTATTTGGTTCAGTTTTACCATATCGTCAAGCATCTTGGAGGGGTCTTGAGGTTGAAAGGGGTCTTGGTATCTTATGGTTTCCATGTATATTTTTAGAAAGTCTTGAGAGGAAAGATTGTCTATACCTGGTATGTGATCCTTGGGTAGGATCTTTGGCTCTTGGGGCCTTAAGCTTTGGAGCTCTGCTGTTTTAGGGTTCATCATCTTACCTACCTCCTTTTTGTTTTTTAACTTCTTCCATGAATATCTGCGAAAAACTTTTATTTTTATACTCACCTTCCTGAATGCTGCCCTTTAGGTCATAGATCCTCTGTTCCCTTTTTATGAGAATATGGTCGTCCTTTACTTCAATCCTAACCAGGTCCCCTTCCTTCAGGCCGAGCCTTTTTCTAACATCGCTCGGCAGTGCTATAAGCCCTCTTGACATTATCTTTGCCACTTCATCCATAGTTTTTATTATATACCCTGATTGGAAAATGTCAAGTGGTTTGATAATATTAAAACGTCAAACTGCTTCAAGTTATCAAACTGTTATGATTATTCCAACACGCGCCGGGCAGAAGATCACACTAAGTAAGATTGGATGCTTCTATAAATTTCCAGAGTAATTGGAATGCTTTTAAAAATAGGGCGAGATTATAAGCTACCGTAAATCTTGGAGTTTTTTCTTGCCTTTATCCTTTAAAATTTTCAATTTGGGCCTTGATATGGCTAAATCACCATCGGGTACATCCTTTGTAATAACAGAACCCCCTGCAACGAAGGAATAACTGCCTATTCTAACAGGAGCCACTATAAGAGAGTTGCTACCTATAAAGGCACCTTTGCCTACATAGCTTGGGTGTTTTCTCTTTCCGTCAAAATTGGCAAAGACAACGCCTGCACCTACATTTACATCCTCCTCAATCTCCGCATCCCCTATATAAGCCAAATGCTTTGCCTTTGTCCTTTCTCCCAAAAAGGATTTTTTAACCTCCACAAAATTGCCCACATGACTTTCCTTACCTATAAGGCTCTTTTCCCTCACATGGGCAAAGGGACCCACGATGGCTCCAGCCTTTATATGGGAGTTTCTAACTATGGAATAGGCTTCTATTATAGCTCCATCTTCAACTATGGAGTTTTCTACTATGCTTCCCTTACCTATCTTTACACCTTTCCCTATTTTTGTATTTCCAATAAGCATAGCATCGGGATATACTTCCACATCCCCCTGAAGCTCCACCTCTGGCTCTATCCATAGGCTTTCCGGCTGATGGAGGGTATTTCCCTTTTCTGCCCAGCCCTGCAGTATTCCAAGCCTTATTACATTCTCCGCTATGGAAAGCTCCCAACGGGTGTTAGCACCAAGGATCTCTGTAGGATCCTCTGCCATAAAGCTTCTTACAGTGTAGCCCATTTGTGCCATAATTCGGAAGACCTCCGTTAGGTAAACCTCACCCGTTTTCTGGCTTGGCTTTACTTTAAAGAGAGCCTCAAGCAGATGAGGACAGTAAAAGAGATATACACCTCCATTTACCTCTTTTATAAGCTTTTCCTCTGAAGAGGCATCCTTTTCCTCCACCACCTTTAACACATTGCCTTCTTGATCCTTTACAACCCTTCCGTAGCCCGTTGGGTCTGGCAACTGAGCAGAAAGAAGCAGAGCACTAAGCTTTATACTTTCATACTCCTCCACAAGGTGGATATACCTTAGCATTCCCTTTATGGTATTTGTCCTCACCAAGGGAGAATCCCCGTTTATCACAAGCATATAACCTTCATAGTTTCTCCAAAACTCTATGGCAGAAAGGACAGCATCTCCCGTGCCCCCCTTGGGATTTGATTGATGAAAGTATAGGTAAGAGTCTCCAAAGTAGTTCTTTATCTGCTCGGACTTGTAGCCTACTACCAAGGCTATACTCTCTGGGTTTAGACCTTTAACAGCCTTTAGCACATACCAAAGCATGGGCTTACCAAGGATTGAATGCATTACCTTAGGCTTTTCACTTATAAAACGTGTACCAAGTCCCGCTGCCAAAACAAGAGCTCTCATGGGAATATTTTAACCTTTACCCGCATCCCTTGCCACACCCCTTTTGGAGTTTTGTATAAAGGCAACAAGATTTTTTATCTCTTCATAATGCCCATACTCTTTAAGGAGAAGCTCCATGGCTTGAGATTTTATCATACTACTTCTAAAGAGTATTCTGTAAGCTCTTTTTAGGATGGATATCACTTCCTTTGAAAAGCCCCTTCTTTCAAGGCCTATGGCGTTTATACCATAAAGATGGGCATGCTGTCCAGAAGCTCTCGTGTAGGGTGGTATATCCAAAGAAACTCCCGACAAGCCGCCCACCATAGCGTAAGCACCTACTCTTGCCCATTGATGAACTGCAGACAGACCACCTATAAAGGCGTACTCTCCCACCTCCACATGCCCACCCAAAGTGGCACAGTTTGCCATTATTACTCCCTTTCTGACTACGCAATCATGGGCTACATGGGCATAAGCCATAAGCATAACATCATCTTCCACTATGGTTTTTAGCTTATCCAAGGCGGTGCCACGGTGTATGGTGGCGTACTCCCTGATTATCACCCTTTTACCTATTATCACTTCACTTTCCTCGCCCATGTATTTTAGGTGTTGGGGCTCTTCACCTATGATGGCTCCGTCGTATATTCTACAAGCCTCACCTATGGATACCCTTCCCCTTATACTAACCCTTGCGCCTATTTTTGTACCTTTTCCTATGCTTACATTGCCCTCTATCACCGTGTAAGGACCTATCTCTACATCTTCACCTATATCTACATCTCCTTTTATTATGGCCGTGGGATGAACCTTATACATCTATGCCTCCAAACAAAAGGTATCTTCTTAGCATTTCAAGAGCCCATTGGGTAGCCATAAAGCGGTTTTCATTCCTACTTCCCTCAAAGATAAACCTCTTTACCAAAACCTCTTTATCGGTAGCTAAAGCTATGTAAGTTAAGCCAACAGGCTTGGTATAAGTAGCCCCGCCGGGACCAGATATACCTGTTATTGCCAAGGATATATCTGCATCCGTTTCTTCCAAAGCTCCTACTGCCATCTGCCTACAAACCTCTTCCGATACACTGCCATACCTTTTTATGGCACCTTCTTCTACACTTAAAAGCTTTGTTTTCAATTCGTTGGAATACACTATAAAGCCTCCCACAAAATAGGCAGAAGACCCAGGCACATTAACTATTCTTGCAGACAAAAGCCCTGCGGTGCAACTTTCTGCGGTAGAAATCTTTAAACCTCTTTCCTTCAAAAGGCCACCTACCACCTCCTCCAAATCCCTTTTACCCACAGCATACACATACTTACCATACTTGCTTAAAAACTCTTGGGCTTGTTCCTCTTTGTCAAAGAAAAAATCAACACCACCTATACCTTTTAAGTACCTATACCCCTCAAAACCTTCTAAGCCTATGGTTCTTAGGACAATACCCTGAGAGTAATCAACATCATCACACAAGGCCACCTTCATACCAAAACCTCATACCTATGGTAGGGTTTTTTAGTAAAAGCGCCAACCCTATATCCAGGGTCAAAGGGTTGAAACTCTTCATAATCTAAGGGTATAAACAAAACACCCTCCGCTATGTTTTCTGTGGTATGTAGTTCAAAGGTTATACCTCCTATTTCTACCCTGTCGCCAAAGGAAAACTCCCTTGCAGTCTTTGGGTTTACGTATGCCCTTTGATATTTTTCCATCTCATGGGTCCAAGGATTCCAATGTCCAAGGTCTTCCACCAAGGTGCTGTCCGTGTATAAAAAGAGCCTTCCCTTAGGAGTTTCTCTAAAGGATAACTCAAGTTCCCTCAAATCCATAACCCTTAAAGCTTCTTCTCCCTTATCTTTTAAGCGGTTCAAATCTATACCTATTTCAGACAGAAAGGCTTCAAGGCTTACCTTTTTATCAAAAGCCTCCGAGAGAATATCATAAGGATTATAGAGGTCATCCTTTGGGAACATAGTTTTAGGAGAGTAGATAATATAGCCAAAGCCATGGCGGTAGTTTATAAAGTCTCTTTCAAAGAACATACTACTGGCAAAGATTAAATTTGAATGATGGGCTGTTATGTTAGGAAAGACTTGAAAGCTAACCACAAACCTTCTTTTGAGAAGTTCAAGCTGTTCTTGGGTAAAGTATCTAAGGAGGTTTCCTACAATTACAAAGTTGTCAAACTCTTCAAACTTGCTAAAAAGCTCTTCCATGCTTTTGGCAGGGAAGGGCATAAGGTCGCCCACAAAGCTGTAATTTATGCCGTATTTACGCCTTAGTTGTGCCAATATATGTAGTAATGTTTCACCAAAGGGGGAGTTAAGCAGGTGAGTGCCCACCAAAACCAAAGAGCCCCTAATTAGTAAAAGGCTTTTCTTTATAAACTCCACATCCTCGTCCTTCCTCTCTGGGTCTAAAAGTTCTTGCATAAACTTTAACATAAGGTCTGGCTTTAGAAGTTTTCTTTTCTTTGCCTTTGCGCACAGAGTTTCATACCTACTAGAAAGACAAAAAAGATATGCTCCAGCTTCTACGGCATCCACTATCCAACGTGCAGACATAACCTCAGAAAAAACAGGCTCCGCATCAAGGGAAAGGATAAACCTTGCCTCTTTCCAACGGGTTGGGTGCATAGTAGAAGGCATAAATTCAACCACCGGAGCATCCACAAAAACGTCCTCGGTAATACTCTTTGCAAGCAAATACTCTTCAAGCCCCGCCTCTCTTCCCAATAAAAAGGCTGTTTTGCCCTTATGAAGGTTTTCTTTTAGCATCTCTATGGCTTGTCTGTAGTCTATGGCTTCAAAGGATTCACCCCTTTTGTAGAAGGTTCCCCTTAATCTTAGGGGATTCTTTGATACCTCTTGTATGTAGGTTAATCCCTTACTGCAAAAGCTGCCAACACCCCTTGGGTCTGCGGGATGGCCATAAAGGTCTACTGGCTCACCCTCCTTTAAATAGAGGATATACCCACATCCACAGCCACAACCAGCACAAAAGCCTACTCTTTGTATATCAAACTCCTTGGCGGTAAGCGGTATTTTGGTAATCTCTAAACTCATGCAGATTAAGATTATACAAAATCACACACATAGTTAGAAATTACACATAGGGGCAGAAACACTTCCATTGATGATTTACGTTGAATTATTACAAAAAATTTGGGAGTATTCCCATAGGCCACCACAAGGGCATTTCTCGAACAGCGTATGATATAATAAGCTAAACTATGAAAGTAAAAGTTTTGATACTTCCAAAAAGGGGCCTGCTTGATCCAGAGGGTAGAGCTGTGAAGGAGATGCTGGTGGATGAAGGCTTTCCCGTTAAAGAGGTAAAGGTGGGCAAGGTGGTGGAAATAGAATTGGAAAGGGATATGGATATAAAAAGGATGGTAGAAAGGTACTTGGTAAATCCCCTGGTGGAGGAGTATATCATAGAATGAAGTTTGCTGTATGCGTCTTTCCCGGTTCCAACTGCGACTATGATACCTACTATATAATAAGGGATCTACTTGGTAAAGAGGTAAGTTTTGTAGATTACACCACAAAAAGCCTACAGGGCTTTGACTGCGTGGTAATTCCGGGAGGGTTTTCCTTTGGTGATTACCTTAGGGCTGGAGTGCTTGCCAGCAAAACACCCCTTGGCAATGCCATAGTGGATTTCTCTCAAAAGGGTGGTCTTGTCTTGGGTATATGCAACGGCTTTCAGATACTCACAGAGCTTAGACTTCTTCCGGGAGCCCTTTTAAAAAATCAAAACATGAGGTTTATCTGTAAAGATGTATATCTAAGGGCGGAAAACAACCAACTGGCTTTTACCAAGAGCTTTGAAAAGGGTGAAGTTATAAAAATGCCTATAGCCCATGGGGAAGGAAGGTATTACATACCGGAAGAGGACTTGAAAAAGATGGAAGAAAGAGGACAGATAGTGCTAAGATACTGCGACGAGGAGGGAAACATAACCCAAGAAGCCAATCCCAACGGCTCTGTAGGCAACATAGCGGGTATATGCAACTCTGAGGGCAATGTCTTTGGTCTTATGCCCCATCCAGAAAGAGCTTGCGAAGACCTTTTGGGCTACCGAGATGGAATAATTTTATGGTATTCTTTGATAGCTTAAGGATATAATTTAAGCATGAGATTTTCTAATGAAGCCAAGGTGGGATTTTTAGTCTTTGTTTTTTCCCTTGGCTTTGCCTTTGTAATTCTACTTTTTGGTGATATTCCCCTTTTTAGACCTGCGGTAAAAACCTATAGGGTCTATTTTGACAATGTGGGGGGGTTGAGCCAAGGTGCGGAGGTTAGGGTAGCGGGCATAAAGGCGGGTAAAGTTAAATCTGTGTCTTTGAAAGAGGGTAAGGTGGAGGTTGTCTTTGAACTTGATAAAAACATAACCTTATACAAGAACGCAGAAGCGGAGATAGGTACCTTGGGACTTATGGGGGATAAGTACCTTAACATATATCCCGGGAGTCCCTCCGCAGGCATCTTAGAAGAAAGGGGTACTATAGATAAATCTCTGGGCTATGCAGATATGGATAGACTTGTAAAGGAAATGACCAGCGCCTCTGAAACCCTAAGGCTTATGGTAGAAAACTTCCAACTTATATTATCCGAAAACCGTGAGGATATCAGAAGAGTTATACAAAACTTGGAGGCTTTAAGTTATAACCTAAACCTCATAGCTATGGAAAACAGGGATGCCCTAAGGGGTGCCATAAACAACATAAACCTACTTGCCTATAATCTAAACAGAACCCTACCCCAAACCATAGAAAGCATAGACAGGCTTGCAAAAACCCTTGAGGGTATAGCGGTAGAAAACAGGCAGGACATAAGGGAAGTGGTGGCAAACTTAAGACAGCTGAGCGGTGATTTGAAGACAACCCTTCCCGAACTTACCACAAACCTAAACCAGCTTTCTAAAAACCTAAACCTTATGGTGTCGGAAAACAAGGAAGACATAAAAATAAGCCTATCCAACTTGGCAGAGCTTAGCAAATCTCTAAGGGAAAGCTCAGAAAGATTAAACAGCATACTAACCACCATAGACAAGGGGGAAGGAACCCTTGGAAAGCTTGTAAAGGACGAAGAGCTCTATAGAAATGTTCTGTCGGGCGTAAAAACCCTTAGCAAAACGGGAGAGGTAGCCGATAAAACCAACCTCTACATAGGCTTCAGAGGAGAGCTATACAGGGGCGGAGATTCTAAGGGCATACTTAGTATAAAGTTGCAGCCAGATGGTGAAAAATATTATCTTCTTGAGATCGTAGGAGATTCAAGGGGAAGGGTTTACAAAGAGGAAATACTCCCAAATCAGTTTATAGTCAAAAAAGAGTTTGAACCAGAGATTACAGTGCAGTATGCAAGGATCTTTCCCTTTGTAGGTAATAGTGAGTTGGTGTTGAGGGGAGGGCTAAAGGAATCTACGGGAGGAATTGGTGCAGACCTTTTACTCTCAGAAAGGCTTGCGATAACTTCTGACCTTTTGGACTTTAGAAGAAAAGATAGACCACAGGATAAGGATTTAAAACCCAACCTACAGGTTGGTGTAAATTACAAGGTAAGAGGTCCTCTTTATGTAAGGTTTGGTGGAGATGACCTACTTAACGCAAAGCATAGGGGTGCCTTTGGCGGTGTTGGGCTTATGTTTACAGATAACGACCTTAAGTACTTGCTTGGTGGTATAAGACTTCCTTTACCATGATATAGCATAAATTTATGTTAAAGAGACATGTACGAAAGGGCTATAGAAAAGCTATATAGGGTAAATATGAACCTACAAAAAGGGGAAAGGCTTTTACTCCTTACAGACAGGGAAAAGCCTTACCTTGTGGATCTTATGGAGGAGTTTTTAAGCGTAGCTCAAATTATAACGGATAAAGTGGATTATTTTATCTATCCTTCTTTAAAGGGGCATGGGAAAGAACCACCGGAGGAGGTTTGGAGAATAGCCTTTGGAGACAAGGCTGTAGATCAGTTAAAAAACTTAAAACTTTTGGATAGGGTAATATACAAGGAAGACTATGTAGAGGATGAAGTTTTGCAGGTGTTAAAGGAATATGGCGAAAATATACCGCAGGTGGTTGTAGCCTTTGCCTATTATTCTACAACCCACACCTTTTTTAGAAAGGCTCTTACAAAGCTAAGCTGTAGATACGCCAGCATGCCCCTCTTTGAACCCCATATGTTCTTTGGACCCATGGACGTAGACTGGTCTTATGTGGCAAGTCTTAGCACAGATGTGGCGGATATTCTGTCGGAAGCTCAGTGGGTGCATGTAAAAGCAGAGGGTACAGATATAGAGTTTTCTATAGAAGGTAGAAAGGCCATAGCGGATACGGGTCTATTCCACAAAGGGGGTCAATATGGAAATCTACCTGCGGGCGAAGCCTTTATAGCTCCCTTAGAATTTTCTGCCTACGGCAAGCTTACCATAATTTTTGGTCCCGATAGAAGGCTTGAAAGACCCATAACTTTGAAGTTCAAAGATGGTGCCGTGGAAGAGATAGAAGGCTTTGAAAGCTACAGGTTTTATCTTGAAAGCATCTTCAAAAAACATGAAAAAGCTCGTTTCATTGCGGAGTTTGGGGTGGGTACCAATCCAAAGGCAAGCAAGCCAGACAATGTCTTGGAAGCGGAAAAGATATTAGGTACAATACATATAGCCATAGGTGATAACCATTCCTTTGGCGGTATAAATAAGGTACCTTTTCATACAGATTATGTAGTTTTTGAACCACAAGTAAGCGTAGGAGGTAAAGGATGGCAAAAGAGGCTTATAGAGAAGGGCAAGCTAAGGACTTAAATTTGGATCTTCTCAGGAGAATACATCTCTTTGAGGACTTCTCTAAGGAGGAACTTAAAAACCTTTTGAAATATATGCACTTGAAAACTTTTAAACGAAACGAATATCTGTTTTTTGAAGAGGAAGCAGAGCCCGGCGTTTATATACTCATAGAGGGATTGATAAAGCTTTTAAAGGAGACCCATGACGCCCGAATAGTAATAGTAAGGCTTGTATATCCGGGAGATGTTTTTGGTTGGATAGAGTGGGGAAAAAAAACGCCCAAAAACACCTATACTGCAAAGGCCATGGTGGAAAGTAAAACTCTGTACATATCCAACAAGGATTTTATAAACCTTTCTATAAAGTATCCTGCCATAGCTATAAAAATGACCTGTGAGGCTACCGCTACTTTGATGCATAGCTATGAGACCCTCAAAAGCATAGCAGGAGGAAAAGTGGAAGAAAGGATAGCTAAAGTGCTTTTGGAGATAGCAGACCGCATAGGCAAAAAGTACGAAGACGTTATAGTCATAGACGCTCCCTTAACAAGGCTTGATATTGCAGAGATGACGGGAACCACAGTGGAGACCACCATAAGGGTCATGAGTAAGTGGAAAAAGCAAGGCATAATAAACGCAGAAAGGGGATACATTGAGATCCTAAAAAGAAGAGAGTTAGAAAAGCTTGCAGTATGAGCCGGGAGGGATTTGAACCCTCGACCCACGGATTAAAAGTCCGTTGCTCTACCGAGCTGAGCTACCGGCTCTTTCCTATAGCATTAATTATTATACATGTAAAAACGTCAAAATGTATGCAATTCGTGAATTGTTCCTACATTTTAAGAATTCTTTTGGGCGGTTCATGAGCCGCAAACCACAGACTATCCAATGGGGTAGTTCGGTAATATTCTCACCCGGCATATGGTAGAATATATTACAAAAGAATTTGGAGGAGGTGAGCGAATGGAAATTAGAAAGGCTCTTTTGCCAGTTGCAGGTTGGGGAACAAGGTTTTTACCCGCCACAAAAGCCATGCCAAAGGAGATGTTTCCCATCATTGATAAGCCCGTTATACAGTTCATTGTAGAAGAGTGCCTTAAGGCGGGCATCGATAACATCATCTTTGTAACGGGAAGACACAAAAGGCCCATTGAACACCACTTTGATATCAACACAGACCTTGAGAAGCACTTGGAATCTTGCGGCAAAACAGAGCTCCTAAAAGATATCATGGAGATAAGCAGGCTCATAAATCCCATATACATAAGACAAAAGGAACAGCTTGGGCTTGGTCATGCGGTTTTGGTGGGCGAGCCTGTTGTGGGATACGAGCCCTTTGTGGTATGTTTGGGAGATGTGATAATCAAGGATGAGGAGAATGTCATTAAAAGAATGATGGAGGTTTATAAAAGGTTTAGCAAAAGTGTGATAGCGGTCTTTGAGGTGGAAGAAAAGGAGGTATCCAAGTATGGAATAATAGACGGCAGGCACATTGAGAAGGATATCTACATAGTGGATGATCTGATAGAAAAACCAAAGCCAGAAGAAGCTCCTTCAAGGCTTGCCATTTTGGGAAGATACATCTTTACACCAAATATCTTTGAAAAGCTAAAAATCACACCGCCCGGAAAGGGTGGAGAGATTCAGCTTACCGATGCCATTCGATTGCTCCTTGAAGAAGAGGCCGTCTATGCTATAAAAATAGATGCAAAGGTTTATGATACGGGCACGCCCTTGGGCTACATAGAAACCATTCTTGACTTTGCTCTCCAACGAGAAGAGCTAAGGAAAGAGTTAATTAAATACATAAAAAGTCAAGAGTTTCTTAAAGATATTGTGTGATGTTTAGGCTCTTTTCAAATATCTCCTTATCGCCCTTATACTTTAGAAGCCTTTTTACCTCTTGAATAGGGAAAAAGCTGGCTTCTTGCACCTCCCAAGAAGCCTTTGGCTCTCCCTCTAAGTATTCCATCAGAAAAAAGATAACCCGTTTTCTTACCTTTTGACCCTCCCTCATATACCAATACCTTATTTCTCCAAGGGGAGCTATTATCCTGCCTTTTATTCCTGTTTCTTCAAAAACTTCTCTTGTGGCGGTTTCCTCTGGTATTTCTCCCCTTTCAATAAGACCCTTTGGAAATGTCCAAATGCCGGAGGGGTTTTTTATAAGTAGGACTTCTCTATCTTTAAAGAGCACACCACCTGCGGAGACCTCCTCTATCATGGCACTATTTCCACCTTAGCCCTTGAGATAACCTTGCCCCTTATAATCTTCCCATCCTTCTTTATTCTTATCAATTTCCCCACAGGTCCCCCATCAACAGCTATTGCCTGAAAGGTTATCTCAATATTACCACTTCTATAAACCGCATCCACCACGTCTCCACTTTTCACCGCAGGCATTTCCCTTAAAAGGGACCTTCTTAAAATGGTTCCCTTTGGTATCCTTGTAGAGGCTACATAGTTGCTAAGCTCTTCTAAAGAAATACGCAGGTCGGAGGGCACGCTTTTCATAAATCTCTCCTCTCTTCTAAAAAGAGCTGGGTCAATGAAGGTTCCCTTTTCTATATCTTCAAGGGCTATAAAAACCTCAACTCTCCAAAGAGCATCTACTATAGCTTGATGCCTTTCCCCCTTAAAATACACGTAAGCAACAGCTTTGCTCTTACCATACTCCATATCAACTTCAATCTTCTCAAAGCTTTCAACAGGTGTAAAAAGCTTAACCTTATTAACCTTTACCCTATCTCCAAACCTTTCGTAAATTTCCCTTTTTATTGCCTCTTCAACGTCCGCAAAGGCTAAGCTTATCAACAGGATAAAACTAAGTATATACATCCATAGTTTGCATTAGCTCCCTTATAAGGGTTGCGGGCTCCACTTCCTTTGGGCATACAAGATTGCACTTATTACAAGAGAGGCAATGATAAAGGTTCCCTTCCTTTATAGCTTGAGATATGCGTAAGGCTTTGTCCTCTTCCCTTGGGTCTTCGTAAAACCTATAGAGCTTGGCAAAGAATAAAGGACCTGCATACTTCTCTTCCAAGACCTGCGGGCAGTAGGCTTGGCAGGAAAGGCAAAGGATGCAGTCGGCGGAGTCTTCTATCTTTCTACTTAACTCTGGAGGTATACGTGGGTCCTTTTTTGTCTCCTTTATCCAAAGGCGAAGCTCTTTTATCTTACCTATTACCTTTTCGTTATCCACCACAAGATCCCTTAAAACTTCAAAGTTCTTAAGGGGTTCTATGATAAGCTCCTCTCCAAAGAGCACATAGGGTAAAACTTGTTCCTTACAGGCAAGCTTAGGAAATCCATTCACCATAAGAGCACAGGTACCGCATATTCCCGCCCTACAAAAGTGTCTAAAGGTAAGGCTGGGGTCTATTTCTTCCTTTATCCTCTGCAAGGCGGAAAGCAAGGTCATACCTTCTTCATAAGGCACTTGAAAGCTCTCATAATAAACCTTTCCCTTCTCCTTTTCTCTTCTGATTTTCAACCTTAGGACCATGTTTAAATAATGTATCCTATTGTTTATGATGGTCAAGCACTTTGAAAGTAGAGAAGCCTTTTACAAATTTCTAAAAGAGAGGTTGGGAGTTTTCTTCCGAGAGGCATACGATAGAAGTTTTGAAGGCATTTTTCATGTAATCTATTTAAAAAGGGAAGAGGCAGACCCAAACCTTCTATTTCCCTTGGCAAAGCAAGCTTGTCTTCATACCTTCTATGGAGAGGGTGGCTTTGTACTGTGTGGTTCTGAGTCAAAGATAAAAGAGCTTTGCTCTTTTCTTGTAAAGGAGGATAGATCCCTTGCCTTTAGGATTCTTCAAAGCCTACAGAACTTCCGCAAAAGGTCCTTCAAGATTCAATACAACCAAAAGATACTACCCCTTGGTATAAAAACCGCCATAATGGGCGTTCTAAACCTTACACCAGATTCCTTCTCAGATGGTGGTTTATACATAGAGCCTTCACAGGCAATTAAAAGGGTGCTCCAAATGGCAGAGGAAGGAACAGATATAATAGACATAGGAGGAGAATCCACAAGGCCGGGTTCTCAAAGGATAAGCGCAGAAGAAGAGCTAAGGAGGATAATGCCCGTATTGAAGGAGATAAGGAAGGAGCTTCCAAAAACTTGGATCTCCATAGATACCTACAAGGCAAAGGTGGCAGAGGTTTGCCTTCAGGAGGGAGCGGATATGATAAACGATATAAGCGGTGGTACCTTTGATCCAAACATTTATAAAGTGGTGGCTAAGTATAACTGTCCCTATGTTATCACCCATATAAAGGGCAGGCCAGAAACTTGGAAGGAGATACCCATAGTTTATGAAGAGGTAATGGAGGAGATACTATCGTGGTTTAATGAAAGGCTTAAAGAACTACAGACTACAGGTTATAAAGGTCAAGCTATACTTGATCCCGGCATTGGCTTTGGAAAGCTTCCTGAGCATAATGTGGAGATCTTAAAAAGGTTTGAAGAATTGCGCCTTTTTGGTCTTCCTTTGCTTGTGGGGGTTTCAAGAAAATCCTTTATTGGTATAGTTATGGAGGGGCTTTTGAAGAAAAAAACAGAGCCTGTTGAAAGGCTATACGGAAGTTTGGGCGCCTTGGCTCCTGCTGTTATGAAGGGTGCACATATAGTAAGGGTTCACGATGTAAAAGAGACAAGGGAGTTTTTAGCCCTTCTTGATACCATAAGGACCTACGATGAATTTTAGCTGGGAAATACTTAGGATATTCTCTTGGAAGGATCTTTTGGATATCCTAATGGTTTCTGTCTTTTTTTATGGAATTCTCTACTTTCTGCGTATAACAAAGGGATTACAGATCTTTAAGGGATTAGTGATATTGGCAAGCTTTTGGCTTTTTGCAGAACTTATGGGGCTTAGAACCCTCTCTTGGGTCTTTGAAAAGTTATGGACTGTGGGACTTTTTTCCCTTGTTGTCATCTTTCAACCTGAAATAAGGAAGGCTTTGAGTAGATTAGGTCAAAGGACAGGTTTGTCTGTTATAAAACCCGTAGAGGAAAGAGTTGTGGAAAGGATAGTAAGGGCTGTTTCCTTTCTATCCGACAGACAGATAGGAGGGCTTATAGTTATAGAAAGGGGTCAAAGCATGGAAGGTATAGTGGAGGGATGCGTGCTTATAGACAGCCTTGTTTCTGTTGAACTCCTCATTACCATATTTAACCCCCTTACCCCCCTTCATGATGGTGCGGTGGTAATCAGAGGGGATAGGGTCTTGTATGCTTCCTGTATCCTTCCCCTTTCCAAGTCTGCGCAGCTGCCTAAGAAGTATGGAACAAGACACCGCGCTGCCCTTGGCATATCCGAGGAAAGCGATGCCATATGCGTGGTGGTTTCCGAAGAAACTGGAGAAATATCCTTAGCCATGGATGGCAAACTGCAAAGGAACCTTGACCCTGAGATCTTAAAGGAAATCCTCTTGAAGGAGTTAAAGGTTGAAAGGTCTTAGAGATCTAATACTTAAAGATTGGCAGTACAAGCTTCTGGCTTTATTCTTGGGCATATCCCTTTGGTCTACACTTAACCTTGGCGCAAGGGTTCCCGTAAGGCTTGAAAGACCTATAGAAGTTTTCAACCAAGAAGAAGGATACACTTACAAATTGGAAAACAAAAGGGCAAAGGTCAGACTGCAAGCTATGGAAAGGTTTGTACCTGAGGAAGCATTGGAAAAGATACAGGTTGGTGTAAACGTAAAGGGCATCAAAGAGGGAGAATACACCCTAAGGGTGGAAGTTAGGAATATAACAAGATTTCTGATGTCTGTGGAAAAGGTTGAGCCTGAATACGTGAAGATAAAGGTTATAAAAGCCCCCAGCGGGGGCAATTAAGGTTTATCCGCAGGAGAAGGAGCTACCGCAACCACAAGAACCGCTTACGTTAGGATTCCTTATGGTAAATCCACCACCCATAAAGTCCATCACATAATCAAGCTCTGCGTTATTAACATAGGGCATGGAAAATTGATCTATGGCTATCCTTAGACCTCCAAATTCAAAAACGTTGTCGCCCTCTTCTATGGTGTCGTCAAAACCCATGGCATACTGGAAGCCAGAGCATCCACCGGGCACAACCCTTATTCTCAAGATGGGTTCCGTTATGTTGTTCTCCTGAGCTATCCTTAGAACCTCCTGGACAGCCTTCTCCGTGGCAAAGAAGTTAAAAGATACCTTTTGCATATTACTACCTCCTTTCAAAGTTTTCTTATGTATATGATAGCCCCCTTGTCGCCCTTTTCAAGGGGAAGGTTTATGACTATGCTCATCTATGGTTATCTCTGCTCTTCTTAACCTACGGAAAGTTTATAGGGACCCTTTTCTGTAAATTTTACAAACCTTGCCATAGTAAACCTCCTTTGAATTAAATTTATACCCTATGCCCTCCCTGAAAGACCTTTTGGACAAGATAGACATAGCGGATGTAATATCCTCCTACATAGAGCTAAAGAGGGTGGGCAACAACTACACCGCACCATGCCCCTTCCATCCCGACGATACACCTTCCTTCTACGTATCACCCTCAAAGGGTATATTTAAATGCTTTGGCTGTGGAGTGGGGGGTGATGCGGTAAAGTTTGTATCCTTGTATGAGAATGTGGATTATTGGGAAGCGGTAGAGATATTGGCACAAAAGTATAAAATACCCATAAAGCTAAAAAGAAAGGAAAAGAATAGCCAGCTGTTGCTTGCCCTTCAAAGGGTAGCGGACTACTACCATAGGGAATTAAGAGAAAACCCAAAAGCCTTGGAGTACCTACAAGGTAGAGGAATAAGCTCAAAAGCCATAGGTAGATTCCTTATGGGCTTTGGAGGAGACACGGAGAAACTTGTAAGCCTTCTAAAAGAGGAAAACCTTTTAGAAGTCTATGAAAAGAGTGCTAACCTTGTAAA
This sequence comes from uncultured Aquificaceae bacterium, assembly GCA_938048815.1. Lineage (GTDB taxonomy): Bacteria > Aquificota > Aquificia > Aquificales > Aquificaceae > Pampinifervens. The sequence continues at coordinate 16,285 of CALIUI010000096.1, forward strand.
GATAGAAGAAGGCATATACAGAGATCTTTTCAGAAACAGGCTTGTTATACCCATAAGGGATATAAAAGGGAATGTTATAGCCTTTGGAGGTAGAAGCCTTGATGGAAGCCACCCCAAGTATGTAAATTCCCCAGAATCGGAGGTTTTTAAAAAGAGGTCTACCCTTTTTGGTTTATACGAGGCTAAGGATTACATAAAGGAGGAGGGAGAGATAATAGTGGTTGAGGGCTACTTTGACCTGATAAGCCTTTGGCAAGAGGGTATAAGAAACTGCGTGGCACCCCTTGGCACTGCCCTAACAGAGGAACATGCCAAAATACTTTCAAAACTCTCCAATAGGATTTTACTGCTCTATGATGGAGATAAAGCGGGGAGGAAGGCGGTAAAGTCCTCAACGCCCTACCTCTTAGCGGAGGGTATGGAAGTAAGGGTGGCATACCTTCCCGAAGGAGAAGATCCCGACTCCTTTGTAAGAAAGGAGCCAAGCCTTCTTAAAAACCTTTTAAAAAGTGCCCCCCATATAGAAGCCTACCTATTGGAAAAGATAAAGGAAAAGGATAGGGAAGCCTTTGAGGACCTTCTCTACTTTTGCAGCTTTATACCCGACGGCGTAAAAAGGTATGAGCTTTTAAAGGAAATCTCCAAACTAACCTCTCTACCTATAACCAGCTTGCAGGAAAAACTTGTAAAAGTGGAAAAAAAGCAAGAAAAGGAGAACTATTCTATCAGCTACCATGAGGCGGTTCTGCTGGCTGGACTTTATAGGTTTGGTGCAGATAAGGTTGATATAGAGGAGCTTAAACTATCGCCACATGCCATAGAACTAATAGAAGCCTTAAAAAACGAAGAATACCACAGACTTCCCGACTATATAAAGAACTTTAAAGCCTACGACCTTGAAAGATCCTTCCAGGAAAGCTTAAAAGCCCTTAGACTGCCACAGATAGAAACAACTACGGATTTTGAAGAACTAAGAAAAAAGAGCAGGGCCCAGCCAAGGAAATTAAGATTTAGATAGAGCCCTCCGATGGGATACTAAAAAATTTTCTAAGGACTATCTCATCAACCAACCCTAATTTAATAAACTCCCAGTTTAGCCTTGCGATCCTCCACCATAAGGCTTCTTATTCCTAAGGTATAACATGTATGGGTTTTTTGCCCTCTACGGACGGAACCGTTAAGCTTGGATTGTCTGTTTTTATGGCATTGCATTCTAACATTTGTAATTTTACCGCTTATAAGGAAGTGATATATTTTAATACTATGGAAAAGGTTTTCATTTATGACACCACCTTAAGAGATGGGTCACAAGCCGAGGGTGTAAATTTCTCCATAGAGGATAAGTTGCGCATACTACAAAAACTGGATGAGTTTGGTATAGACTATGTGGAGTGTGGCTGGCCAGGGGCAAATCCAAAGGATACGGTATTATTTGAAAGGTTAAAAAAGTACAAGCCTGTACATACAAAGATAGTAGCCTTTGGTTCTACAAGAAGGCCCGGCAAAAGGGCAGAAGAA
>CALIUI010000097.1 GCA_938048815.1 uncultured Aquificaceae bacterium
GGTGGAGAGCGCTATAGGTATGATAAAGAGCTTCAATCAAGGTAGTGGATGGAGAAAGTTAACTTGTGTGCTTGTTTATCTTATAGCTTATGCTATAGGTTATAGCTTTTACAGGAGGTCTTATCTATGAAGGGTAATTTCTCACCCAACGTGTGTTATATTATTTTAACATACACCATGAAAGAGAGAAAATGGGGAAACGGTTTGAAGTACCTTATTTCCATTTTGTGGCTTTTTTCTATGGCTTTGGCTGGTTATTTTGTACCCTATTTTACGGATAATATATCCTTCTTCAAAATAAAAAGATTGCACATAGAAGGCTTGGAAACCATACCGCCTCAAGTGATTTCAGAAGAAATTAAGAACTTAAAAAATAATTGGCTGTTTATAAACAAAATAATTTTACTTAAAAATCTGAATAACAGAACCAATAATGCCATAAAAGATATAGATATTGAAAGAATTTTTACCAAAAATGGCGTAGAATTGAAGATTAAGGCTCAAGAAAGAAGTCCATTGTTCTGTGTTATAAGCGATAACGATAAATTTTTTTTTGATGAAGACGGCATACCCTTCCAATCACCTTATATAAATGTTAATGTTTTGCCAATTTATGGTAAAGGTATAGATATTGTAGCTAAAAACTTCAACAACATAAAGAATCTTATAGGCATTGTAAAAGAAGAAACAAGAGATATTTATATTACAGAACTCAACACAATAATATACCTAAAGGACGGAACGAAGCTAGTGCTTCCACCTCCATTTCTCCTAGATGAAAACGTATTGTACTATTTGGAGAAAGTAAAAACTTATAATATTAATATGCGGGCAAAAGAAGTGGAGATTAGCAACAGGGACATAATAATAATAAGAGGGGATAGATTAAGATGAAGCTAATAACCTCCTTGGACATAGGTACGAGTAAAGTAGTTGCCCTTGTTGGTGAGCTGGATAGCTACGGCGATCTGCACGTTATAGGCATAGGTGAATCCCCTTCAAAAGGCATAGACAGAGGTTACGTTACTCGTTTAGATTTAGCGGTAAACGCCGTCCTAAACGCCATAAAAGAAGCCCAAGAGATGTCTGGGGTAAAGCTAACAAACGTGATCTTGGGCATTTCCGGGCCTGCCATAAAGAGCCAAAACGAAAGAGATACTGTAAGCATATCTTCGCAGCCTATGGAAATAAACCCATCACATATAGAAAGGCTTATAGAGAGGGCTATAACCCGATCAAGGGAAGAGGGTTATGAAGTGGTAAGCGCTATTCCGAGAAAATATGTACTTGATGACCAAGAAGGTATAATAGACCCCATTGGACTTATAGGTTCCAAGTTAATGGCAGATGTGCATGTGATAAAAGTAAGCTCAAGCCTTCTCAAGAATACAGAGCGGGTAGCACTCAACGCGGGCATTGGTATAGCGGACAAATTCCTATCCTCCTTGGCTTCGGCAGAGGCGGTTCTCACTCCAGAAGAGAAAGAAGAAGGTGTTTTAATGATAGATATGGGGGCTGGGCTTACAGACTTCGTTGTTTTTCATGAAGGTTCTGTCTTCTTAACGGGCACACTTCCCGTGGGTGGTTTAAGTATAACAAGGGATATAACACATTTTATAAAGATAAACTTGGAACAGGCAGAGAGAATAAAGATAGAAAATGGCTATGCCTTGGCTGATATGGTGAATGAAGCTGAGAGGATAAAGGTAAAGCCCAGAGGTGAAGAGAAGGAAGTTGGCGTAAGTAGAAAGCAGCTGGCAGAAGTTATACAGATAAGATTAGAAGAGGTAATGGAAAAGATAGCAGACGCCATAAGCACCCGAGACATAAACTTAGATGCCTTGCATGCCGGCATAGTTATAACGGGAGGTTGTGCCAAACTGGCGGGCATGAAGGAGTTCTTAGAAAGATACTTTGATCTCCCCGCAAGGATAGGCTATCCGATGGGCGTTATTGGACTAAAGGAAAAGGTTCAAGACCCATCTTATGCTACTGCCGTAGGACTTATAAAGCTTGCCCAAAAAAGTTCTGCTCTGAATAAACCCTTTGCACCATTGAAGGCTCAAGAAAAGGAAGGTTCAAACACATCCGGCTTCTCCAATTTAATGGCTAAGCTTAAGGCTTTTTTTAGGGATATAATTTAAACTTAGGAGGTGTAGGATGGAAATTTTGAACCCTACCAGGATAAAGGTTTTTGGAGTTGGGGGTGGTGGTTCCAACGCGGTAAATAGGATGTTTTTGGAAGGTGTGGAAGGAGTTGAGCTCTTTATTATAAATACCGATGTGCAGCATTTGGCCTCCCTTACGGTACCTAATAAGATACAGATAGGAGAAAAGGTTACAAAGGGGCTTGGAGCGGGTGCAAAACCCGAAATAGGCGAGCAAGCGGCACTGGAGGATGTGGATAAGATCAGAGAGATATTGAGAAACACAGACATGCTCTTTTTGGCCTGTGGGCTTGGCGGTGGTACTGGAACTGGGGCAGCGCCCGTTATAGCGGAGGTTGCAAAGGATATGGGTATTCTCACCGTGGCAGTGGTCACAAAGCCCTTTAACTTTGAAGGACCAAAGAGGATGCAAGTGGCAAGCGAAGGGCTTGAAAAGATAAAAGACGTGGTTGATACTTACATAGTGGTAAATAATCAAAAACTGGTGGAGATCGCCGATAAGAACTTTAGTATAAAAGACGCCTTTAGGATGGTGGATGATGTGCTATCCAAAGCTGTAATGGGTATAACCAATATTTTGGTTACTCCAGCTTTGATAAACGTAGATTTTGCAGACGTAAGAACTGTTATGGAAAAGGGCGGCTTGGCTCTTATAGGTATAGGTGAGGGCAAAGGGGATGGTAGAAGGGATTACGCCATAGAACAGGCTATAAGCAGTCCTCTCCTTGAAGGCAACAGCATACAGGGTGCAAGAAGGCTACTGGTCACACTATGGGTAAGCCATGATGTACCCTTTAGAGAAGTAGAAGAAACCATAAGCAAGATAAGGGAATCCGCCAATGAAGATGCTCTAATAATCTTTGGTGCAATGCTTGAGGATAGTAAAGAAAACTTCATGAGGGTTGCAGTAGTTGCCACTGACTTTGAAAATGCCCAGTCTTTAAGCCAGTTTAAGGTGGTCAAAAAGCTTGAACCAAAGGAACCACTAAAGAAGGCAGTGCCAGAGGCTATCATAGAACCCATACAACCAGAGGTAGAGGATGTACCAGCTTATCTGAGGAGAAAGAGAAAGATATAATATGCAAAGATTAAAGCTTGAAAAGGATAAAGCCCTTGCTTTTATAGTAGGATTGGTCTATGGATACAGAAATTCCCACATGGAGTTAAAAGTTTTATCCTTTGATGAGTTTTTGGAAGATTTACACAGGGAGGATAAAATATACTATATAAACAAAGAAGAGAGCAAGCTTTGTAATAGCATGGAGGAAGGGGTTAGCCACGTATGCGTGATAAGGGAAGAAAAAGAAAAGGTTAAGGTATTCATATACAAAAATATAGCAAAGTAGTCATATCTTCATTTTTTGCTCATAAACCTTCCGTAAAGAAAAAGAAGATAAAAGACTGTCAAGATGAAAAGTATCAAACCTGTGAAGTAAAGCACCATGTCCACATTAATAATTTTATTAAATACTCTGAGCGAGAAATCCTCTTTTTCATCGGTAGCGCAGGCATCCTTGCCTGCGATAAAAGACAGGCTGAAAGCCTGAACTACCAGAATTTTAAATTCTTTGTGGCGGCTTATGAACTATACCTACAAGGGATAATTCTTCATCCGACGTATAATTTTATTAAATACTTCCAGCATGTTTCTATCGCCTGCGCTGCCCATTAAAAGGTAATTCTCGGTAAGCCTGTGTATGCTTTAATATTATTCCTATGAAGGTTATGGATTTTCTAAAAGGGGAAAGTTTAAGCATAGGGGACAATTTCCGTCTTTTACTGAACAAGCTTGGGCTTTTTGAAGAGGATTATGTGAGATCTTTGGAGTCAAAGATAGGGGAATCTGCCAAGATGTCCAAGTCTAAGGGAAACACCGTAGACCCAGAAGAGGCAATAGACAAATACGGAGCAGATACAATAAGGCTTTACATACTCTTTGCTGGACCTGTAGAAAAAGACTTTGAATGGACAGAAGAAGGAGTACAAGGGGCTTACAGGTTTTTAAGAAGACTTTGGAACTATTTCCACCAAAACCTTGAGAGGATAAAGGGAATATCCTACTCAAAGGAAGAGTTTTTAAACCTTTCTCAAGAGGCGAAAAAAATAAGACATAAAACCCACCAAACACTAAAAAGATATTTGGCAAGCATGAAAGACCTTTCTCTAAACACGGCAATAGCTGGTATAATGGAACTTTTAAACACCCTGCAAGAATTCCAGCCAAAGGAAGAAAAAGACTACAAGGTACTAAAAGAATCCCTTGAGATCCTTCTCTTTATGCTATATCCTATAACACCCCATATATGCGAAGAACTTTGGCAAAGGCTTGGCAATGAAAGGCTAATGCTCTTTTACTCTTTTCCAGAGCCCGATGAAGGAGCCTTGACCCTTGAGGAGATAGAGATTCCTGTGCAGATAAACGGAAAGCTTAGAGGGGTTATAAGGGTGCCCGTGGATGCTCAAGAGGACATAGTAAAAGAGATAGCCCTAAAAGACCAAAAGGTAAGCCATTGGCTAAGGGGTAAGGAGATAAAGAAGTTAATATATATAAAGAACAAACTCTTAAACTTGGTGGTTTAGCATGGAGAATTTGCTTAACCTACTTATCTTTTTGGGGAAGCTTTTGTTGGTCATGGTGATCATAGGTGCTCCCCTGTTTATTATCATCGCCTTTGTAGCAGACAAGGTCTATAAAAGGGTAGGGCCCAAGTACGAGGAGATGCGAGAAAAAAGGATAAAGGAATTAGAGGAAAAGGCAAAGAAAAAGTGATTTTTATCATATAATTTCCCCTTGACATATAATAAGTTCATAATAATTTTTTGATAACCTACTTAAAGGAGGTAAGGTATGCCAATGGAAGTTTTGCCAGGTCCTGTGGGATATATACCAACGCCTGCTGCCTTTGAAGGTGTTGAACTACCACCACCGGGGAAAGCTCTACTTTATGGAAAGATAGTGGACGAAGAAACTGCAATGAGAGAAGCCGCAAAGGCTTTGCTCACAAGGAGAAATCCTACCATATTCCCAGGTCCATTAGTTTTATGGGGTTGGAACGCAAGCGCTATGGAAAAGGCAAAAGCCGTCCTTGAGCTTGCTATGGAAATTCCCAACTGTAGAATAATACCCATGCCCGACTACAGGCCCAAGTATCCAAAGATAGACCCAGAGGCGGAGATAAACCCAAACCATCCCAATCTAACCATCCTTCACAACAAGATAGAAGCCTGTATATTCGTAGGAGTGCATTGCCACTATGCAAACCTTTCCCTCAGGATGATAAGGGCAGGTACCAATTGCTTTACTATAGCTTTGTGCGCGGAGATGGGGCACGAAGATGCTATGGTCTCTCTAAGGGATGTGCATGCAGATGAAATAAGAAGATTTAGAGATGTTATCGTTCAAGTAAGAGAAGAAATGGGAATAAAGTGGGAGCCCAAGCTTCCACCAGAAAACCCATCCCTTCCCAAAGAGGAATATCAAACCCTATCAATCCTTGACTATGGAGAGTACTCTTACCTTTTGCTCCCCAGAAGGGGAGAACATATAACAGAAACGGAATAAAAATGGAGGTAATATCATGCCAGAACAAAAGGTCGTAGATGCCGATTACCTTCTTTTGGAAGCACCCAGAGAAAGAAAGTTTATAACGGGTGCCCAAGCGATGGCAGAGGCGGTAAAGCGTGCCAACGTGGATGTTGCCATAGCTTATCCCATCACCCCCCAATCGGAAGTGATGCACCTTGTGGGGGATATCTGGGCTCAGGGCTACTTAAAGGATTACTATAGAGCAGAGGAAGAATACGGCGCTATGTCCGCCATAGCGGGAGCAGTAAGAGGCGGTGCCAGAGCCTTTTCTGCCACCTCTGGTCCTGGGCTTTTGAGAGGCCTTGAAGCCATAGCCTCTTGGCCCGGACACAGAATACCCGCCGTTCTTGGAGTTCTCACAAGGGTTGTCAATGCTCCCCTTTCCATACAGCCCGACAATGTGGAAATAGCATATCTTTTACATTCTGGGATAATAGTTCTACATGCAGAGAACCAGCAGGATGTTTTTGACTTTACTCTTGCAAGCTTTGTTATATCGGAGATGGTGGATGTTTATATACCAATAGCGGTATGTACCGAAGGCTTCTTCGTCACTCACGCCAAAGGCTATGTAAATATGACTCCAGAAGACATGAAGCTTCCTCCAAGGGATCCTTACAAGGCACCTGTACCACCTACCGACTGTGAGATCCCACCTGCAAGGATACAAAGGGATGCCCCCGTTCAAAAATCCAACTTTATGAGCTATCTAATACACGCCGTATGGCAACAAGAAGTATGGGCTTCCAATATAAGGTCTATGAAGTACATCTACAAATACCTTGGTGGTCCCATAGAGGTGGTAAACCCCGATGCAGAGGTTTTTGTGGTGGCTTCTGGATGTGCCGCAGCCCAAGGAAGGGAAGCGGTAAGATATGCCCAGCTTGAAGGTCTAAACGTAGGGCTTGTAAAGGTAAAGTCCATAAGGCCCTTCCCAGAAAAGGAAATAAGGCAGGTTCTTTCAAAGGCAAAGGCGGTAATAGTACCGGAGCATAACATTATAGGTTGGCTTGCAAAGGAAGTAAAGGCTGCTATACCAGACAACGATAAGGTTATAGGAGGTCCAAGGGTCTATGGTGGTATGACCCTGCCTGTGGAGCTAATTATGGAAAAGATATATGAGTCCCTTGGTATAAAGAAGGAAAAGAAGGTTGTTGTATAAAAAACTTTAAGGAGGTATAAAGATGGGCTTGGAATATGTGAGAATATCACCTGGCTTTGAAAAATACATGCCAAAGGACTATGTAGACCTTGTCCAGTTTGGTCCCTTTGGCAAGCAAATAGACGTGCAGCAGCTTGGACAGTTCAAAGAGTTGGTAGAAGAGCACCCCATGTGTGCTGGTTGCTTTATGGCTTACTTCGTTAGGATATTCTACGCTTCTCTCCCCAATCCAGAAGATACCATAGTTATCGGTACAGCGGGATGCGCAAGGCTTGCCCTTTCTCAGGCCGCAGTGCCCTTTATATACGGAAACTACGGAGACACCAACGCAGTAGCTTCGGGTCTAAAAAGAGCTTTAAGCATAAGATTTCCCGATAAGGTAAAGGATGTGGTTGTTATAGCAGGTGATGGTGGGCTAATAGACATAGGCTTTGGTATGACCATGCATTCCTGGTTTAGAAGGGAGAAATTCACCACCATAATGGTGGATAACGAAGTCTATGGAAACACGGGCGGTCAAGAGAGCGGTATGTCTCCAAAGGGCGTACAACTCAAAATGGCTCCAAAGGGCAAGCAGTTTGATAAGATAAACGCAGTGGAGCTTGCAAAAACTGCTGGCTGTGTTTATGTAGCAAAGCTTGCCCCAACGAACCCAAAAAGAATAGCAAAGACTGTAAAAAGAGCTATACTTGCCGCAAGGCATTTTGGACCCACCTTTATACATGCTTATACCTCCTGCAACATAGAATACTCTATACCCACAGAAAAGGTTCTTGAAGACGCCAGAAAGAGGGAAAAACAAGACTTTGGCTTTTATGAGTGGATGACGGACGAGGTAAAGGAATTCTTTGAAGAGATAGAAAGACAAAAAGAGGAGGTAAAAGCATGAAGAGGTATAACATAAGAATAGCAGGCGTTGGTGGCCAGGGGGTGGTCACCTCCGCCCACATCCTAGGTAATGCCATGTCTGCAGCCGGCAAATACGCCACCCTGGTTCCCTTCTTTGGCTCAGAAAAGAGAATGGCTCCCGTTGAAGCCTATGTTAGGGCATCAGACCAGCCCATATACGAAGTGGGAGAGGTGGTTTATCCCAACGTGATAATGATATACCACCCACAGGTTATAACCCATGGAAAATCTTACACCATGCCCTTCTACTCGGGACTAAAAGAAAAGGGGCTTGTTATAATCAACACAGACGTGGATATAATACCTCCAGAAGACTGGGCTATATTAAAGGAGCTTGATACCAGAGTTTATATGTTTCCCGCCACAAAGATAGCCCTTGAGATAGCGGGCACAGAGCTTGCCACCAACATGGGAATGTTGGGATTATTTTTTGGTATAACAAGGATAGTAGGTTTTGAACACATAGAACAGGCTGTTAGGGAAAGGTTCTTGGGGAACACCTTTGTGGCTTCTGGCGGTACCGCATCCCTTGACAGCGCCATAGAGAAGAAGTTTAAGAAAAAGATGGAACTTCTTGAAAAGAATATGCAAGTTATCAGAGAAGCCTTTAGGATAGCGGAAGAAAGGGGATGGGTTGAAGAAGAAGCTTTAACGGGTTAAAATAGGGTATAAGGAGGCAAGGCAGGTATGTACTATGTGGCTGATGTAAAGGAGAAGGAGTGTGCTAAATATAACTGTAAGCAGTGTGTTCTTTTTTGTCCGGAGCCAAACACCCTGATGTATCACGATTCAAAACATGTGGCATGGGTCAATTATGGCAGATGTAAGGGGTGCGCCATATGCGTTTATGTATGCTCTGACCTATTAAAGAGAAACTGTATAGAAATGGTTATGGTAACCGCTGGCGATTAAGGAGGGACTCATGGATATAAAAAGAAAGTTTGAACTTTTGGCGGAAGAGGTTTTTAAAAACATGGCCAACCCAGACTTGGATTTGGAGCTATGTTTTCCAGAGGAGATGGAAGAAGGCTGTCAAACAAAGAACTTCCCCTATATAAAGGTAAAGTACATAATAGAAGGACACGACGTGTATGAGAAGAAGATAGACATAGACCCCGAATATTGGGAAAAGGATGTAAAGGACCTAGCCCGCTTTATATCCTTCCAAATACAACAGTTCATGGAGGAGATTGACTCGGTAGAGTATGGTGGAGAGTAATGCTACCCGCTTTTGTTATAACAGGATTTCTGGGAAGCGGTAAGACTACCCTTTTGATAAACTCTGCAAGAGAATACTTCAAGAACAAAAAGGTGGCGGTTATAGTAAATGAGATTGGAGAGGTAGGAGTAGATGGCAAGATATTAAAAAATGCCTACTCGGAAGTTTTGGAGCTTCCAGAAGGTTGCATATGTTGCTCCTTGCATTCGGAGTTTGAGAAGGCTTTAGAAGAAATAAAAGAAAAGTACAATCCAGAAGTACTTCTTGTGGAGACCTCTGGTGCGGCGGTGCCCTTTCCCGTTGTAATAAGCCTACAAGCTTTGGGATGCACTGTAGAAGGTGTTTTGTGTGTTGTGGACTGTGCCAACTTTGAAAGGTACAAAGAAGACAGTACCGCAAAATACCAGATAGGTGGCTCCAATATATTGGTGCTTAACAAGATAGACCTTGTGGATAGCCCTAAGTTGGAAGAGATAAAAAGGGAAGTTATGGAAATATGGCATACCCATAGACCGGTTAACTACTTTACCAACGAGCCATACTACACCAAAGTAAAACTTTACGAAGCTTTTTATGGAAAACTGCCGAAAGAGGTCTTTGAGGGCATATACACCCTTGCCCAACTTAAAGATATTCCCCATAACCACGAACATACTTACAGGCAAAGGGTAATAAATCTTATAGATCCAGTGGACTATAGAGCGCTTGAAGAAAAACTTAGAAGTCTACCGGATAAGGTAATAAGAGCCAAAGGGATAGTGAGGTTAAAAAACTATCCCATACCCGTGGCTATCAACTACTCCTTTGGCTACATAGACAGCCCCATAGATGTGCCCCACTACAAAGGTCCCTCCTTTTTAGTGCTTATTGAGGAGGCCTGAAGATGGGCTTTGAACTTCTTTTGCAAAATATACTTAATCCACCGGTGCTTATGTTCTTGCTTGGGCTTGGCGCCGTGCTTCTTAGAACCGAGCTTGAAATACCACAGCCCCTGCCCAAGCTATTTTCCCTGTATCTTCTCATAGCCATAGGCTTTCATGGAGGCTATGAGCTTTCAAAAAGCGGTATAACCTTTGAAGTTGCCAAAGTACTCCTTTTGGCAATACTTATGGCAGTGGCTGTACCCATATATGCATTTTTTATACTTAGGCTAAAGCTTGATGTTTACAATGCAGTAGCCATAGCAGCCACCTATGGGTCTATTAGTGCGGTTACCTTTATAACCGCAGGGTCCTTCTTAAATACCCTTGGGGAAAGCTACGGCGGATACATGGTAGCTGCCATGACCCTTATGGAATCACCCGCCATAATTATAGGGTTGATCCTTTTAACCCTGTTTGCCAAAAGAGGAAACAATTCTCAAACTGACTGGAAAGAAGTATTTAGAGAAGCCTTTCTAAATCCTTCTGTTTATGTATTGATGGGAACTCTCATTATAGGCTTTTTGACAGGAGAAAAGGGATGGAAAGCTATGGAGCCTTTGTTTGGAAGCTTGTTTAAAGGTATGCTTGCCTTTTTCCTTTTAGATATGGGACTGGTGGCGGGGCGAAGAATAGGGGAGATAAAAAAGGTGGGTATATTCCTTGTAGCCTTTGGTGTATTGCTTCCTATATTCAATGCAATAATATCCATAGCTATTGTAAAGTTTTTTGGCTTGCAGAAGGGGGACGCCTTTATGTTCTCGGTTTTATGCGCCAGCGCTTCCTACATAGCTGTACCTGCTGCCATGAGGCTTTCTGTGCCAGAGGCAAACCCAAGCCTTTATGTGACTATGTCTTTGGCGATAACCTTTCCCTTTAATATAGCGGTAGGTATACCCTTGTATTACTTTATAGTAAATTCCCTGTGGGGGTGATAACATGGAGGCGATGAAAAAGGTGGAGATAGTAGTGGATAGTGTGTTTTTAAACAGGGTCCTTGAAATCCTTGGAAGAGCAGGGGTATCGGGCTATACGGTTATAAAAGACGCCTTGGGAAAGGGCGAAAGGGGTATAATGGCAGGGGATGAGTTGACAGATGTGTTTAAAAACAGCTATATATTTACCGTCTGTACCGAAGAGACAGTTAATAAGATAGTACAAGAGCTTAGGCCCCTTCTGAAAAAAGCTGGTGGTGTTTGCCTTGTGTCCGACGTTCTTTGGTTAACCCATTAGCAGAGGCTGTTTCAAAAATCCCAATAGCAAAGTCATTGACGAAACCTCTGTTAGGAAGATGCTGTGAAGATCCATAACTTAAATATTATAACCTGTGGAGCCAAAGCCCCCCTCAGACCTTTCTGTGGGACTAAGCTCTTGAACTTCTTCCAATTGGACCTTTATCACAGGAACTATCACCATCTGGGCAATTCTATCTGCGCGGTTTATAACAAAGTTTCCAGACCCAAGGTTTATAAGGATAACCTTTATCTCTCCCCTATAGTCGGCGTCTATGGTGCCCGGTGTGTTTAAAAGGGTTATACCATGCCTTATGGCCAAACCACTCCTTGGCCTTATCTGGGCTTCAAAGCCCGGGGGTATTTCAAGGGCTATGCCCGTGGGCACAAGTACCCTTTCCATGGGCTTTATAACAAGGGGCTTTTCCACAGCTGCCAGAAGGTCCATACCCGAAGAGTGTTCCGTGGCATAAAAGGGCAAAGGTAAGTCCTTTGCGTGGGGAAGTCTTTTTATCTTTATCCTCATGCCTTCTCCCAAGCCGGCGGTGGGATTTGAACCCACGGCCTAGGCATTACGAGTGCCTCGCTCTGCCCCTGAGCTACGCCGGCTTTTCTATTCCAATGTT
>CALIUI010000098.1 GCA_938048815.1 uncultured Aquificaceae bacterium
TGGCATGGGTATCTTACCATAGGAGATTAGATTGCCATACTCATCTGTCTCCGCCCATGCCATATGATTGGGATAAGCGTTTAAGTCTATTCCGATTACTCCATATTCCTTTGTTATCTCTATTGGGGGATATTCTTCATCAGCTGTAAAATAGGCATATATCTCTCCATCTTTTACCTTTAGCTCTACGCTGTAAGCACTGCCCGATAGGGCTATCTCTTTTAGCTTGTTTATTCTATTGCCTGCCTTTATGAGTGCATAGATGTATTGTCTTGTGCCTACGTTTATTCTCAGATAGACCCCATTCTCTTTTATCTCTATCCTTGTGTTTTGGTTGCCTTTAGAATGAGCCTGTCCTATGGAGTAAAGGTTTCCTTTTCTTTTTTCTGTCCATTTTAGTTGTAATTTCTTATAAGGCTCTCCATTGATGTGTTTTTGTTTTAGTTTCTCAAATAAAGCTCTACCGCCAAAGATGACCTTTTTAGGGTTTTTTCCTTTTTCTTTGACAGCAGATAGTGTAGCCTGTGCTTTTATGACAGCGGAGTAAGAGTATCTTGAGTTAAGACCAAAAAGGTTCTGGAGTTGTTTAGATATGTCATTTATACCTTTACCTTCCAAAAGTCTTTTATAAGCATATCTATGAGCAGATGACCATCTTCTCATTAGGTCTTTTAGTAGGGATAAGTCTTTGTTGCTAGGTAAGATGAGTTTAGAGCAGATGGTTATTTTGCCCATCCTTTACAATTTTAGCATAGGGCATGTTTAGATTGGGGTTTTTGAAACAGCCTCAAACCTTTATTGCCACACATCTATATCGTCCTCAGTGCCCTCCTTTCCATCGGGACCCACAGACCTAAGCTCAAAGGGCCTTCCAAGTCCCGGAGACATGTAGATAAAGTCTCTGTCCCATGCATCCTTTGGAAGCTTATCAAGGTATTGCCTCCACCTTTGGGGTACTGGTGGTGTGGTTGGCTTTTCCACAAGGGCTTTTAGTCCCTGCTCCGTGGTGGGATAAAATCCATTATCTAATTTATACTGTTCCAAGGCGTCTTTTATGGCCTTTAGCTGCACCTTGGTGGTTTCTATCTTTGCCTCATCTACCCTTCCCGTTATCCTTGGTACCACTATGGCGGCAAGTATCCCAAGTATTATAACCACCACCAACAACTCAATTAATGTAAAACCTTTTTGCCTCATAGGTTAGATTATAGCATTATTACGCTGGTAGCATATGGAGACTTACCTACGAAAAAAACAACAGGCTGGAAGCCTAAGCTAACAATTTTTTGGGGCAATCGGCACCCCATTGAAATAACTTTGTAAGGACGGTTCGATAGTACCCAATGGTTTTAAATCTCTTTGTAGGGGTATAGGAATACGCCCCGGGTAGTTTGCAAACCACATACAATTTTTACTCGGCGTATGAGCCCTGTATTATAAACTATTAAACAGCATGCTTTATGTTTTGAGCCTTTTGGTTGTTGCCCTTTACTTTTTAAACCTTGGATCCTTTCAAGTTTGGTCTCCCAATGAAGCCTTTTATGCAGACTCCACAAGGAATATGCTAAAAAGTGGAGATTTCTTAAACCCTTATTATAACGGCGATCTAAGGCTCAATAAACCGCCCATGACCTACTGGCTTGTGGCAATAGGCTATAGCCTTTTTGGAGTGAATGAGTGGGGCCTTAGATTTATGCATGCCCTTTTGGGTCTTTTGACGGGCTTTATTACCCTTCTTATAGCCAAGGAAATTACAAAAAGCTGGTATATTGGGGTTTTTAGCTTTTTGGTCTTTTCCCTTTCGGTGCAGTTTTTCGCTAATTCTCAGTATGCTTCTCCCGAAGTGCCCTTTACCTTTTTCATAACCCTAAGCCTTTACCTTTGGCTTTTTTACTACAATAGGAAAAGGTTTTTATGTCTTCTCCTTGCCTTTGTGTCTTCTTCTTTTGCCATGCTTGTAAAGGGGCCTGCGGGCTTTGTAATACCTGCGGGCGTGGTTTTCTTTTACCTTCTTCTAAGGGATCCAAAGGAGCTTCTAAAGCTAAGGTATTATCTCCTTAGCCTCTTTGCCCTCCTTTTGGGCCTTTGGTGGCATATTTATCAATTTCTCACGAAAGGCAGCCAATTCTGGGAAGTTTTTTATAGGGAGAACTTAAAGCGTATCCATCATGGTGATGAACCCCTTTACTTTTATTTCCTTGACTTAAAGGTTAGCTTTTTGCCCTACTCCTTTATCTTCTTCATAGCCCTTGTTTGGGCTATATCAAAGGTAAAAAGAGAGCTTGCCTTCCCTTTAATTTGGTTTGCCTTTGTCTATGGGCTTTTTAGTCTTGTGGCTCAAAAGATCCCAGTTTATGTGCTTCCAGCCTTTCCTTCCCTTGCTATTATTACCGCCAGCTTTATGGTTAGTGAAGATTGGACCAAGATTAAAAAATACTCAAGCCTTTTTATATCTTTGCTAATAGCCCTTACTTTGCTGATTGCTGTCTTTTTCTTTTCCTTTCCCTTTTATTTTCTTGTCCTTTTGCCTTTGCCCTTTTTGGTCTTTTACAGAAATTACAGACTTTCTCCTGCAGTGGCGGGGATTCTTTTGGTTGTTTTCCTAAAGTTTGCCTTGCTACCCCAACTTGAAGAAAAAAGAAAGGTAAAAGACCTTGGAGAGTTTATAAAAGGACTTGACCCAAAGGGAGAGGTGCCAAGCTATGAATTAGGTTATTTCCACCACAGCCTTCCCTTCTACGCAGAAAGAGTAATAATAAGAGACAAAGAGCCCCAAAAGGGCTCCCTCCTTATCTTCCCTCTTGGTAGCTTTGAAGGATGCCAACCTATAAAAACCTTTACCCTTTACACAGGTTCAGAAAGCAGGCTTTTTAAGTTTATAAGGGACGCAAAGAGGGGCAAAAACTTCAAAGAGTTTGGCGTATGCCTTTATTGACCGGGCACCTGTATAACTATAAATTCCGCCCTCCTGTTGGTAAATCTTCCTATGGGGGTTTTATTATCCGCTATATACCTTTCCTTTCCAAAGCCTGCAAATTCTATCCTGTCCGCTGGTATGCCAGCCTTTATTAAATAGTCCCTTATCGCTTGTGCCCTTTTAAGGGCAAGCTTGTCGTTGTAAGCCTTTGAGCCTATATGGTCAGTAAAACCTTCCACTCTAACCCTTACGTTGGGGTTTTCTTTTAGGGTTTTTGCTACCTCGTTGAGAAGGGGAATATATTCCCTTTTTATGCTTGCCTTGTTAAAGTCAAAATGGACCCTTGCCGTTACCATTAAAGGCTCTTCTCTCCTTTGGACCTCTTCACCCTCAAAACCTGCAACTGCTGGAGATTCTGCTACCTCTTCTGCCTTTGGAATCTCAGACGTAAGGGGCTTACCTGTATAACATTCAAGGCCTCCCTTTTTGGCAATTTCTATCTTCTCAAGGGCTAAATTAACCTCTCTTATACCCTTTTGGTAGAAATCTGTTAAATGGGTTGAAATGGGAGTATCTTTTGACAGTTCATAAAGAAGGGCATCGTAATAGACTTCTGCCCTCGCAAGTTCTACGGGAGTACAAGTCAAGGCTTTTTCGTTTCTCGCCTCTATCAGCCTCTCACTAATAAGGTTTAAGTTTACGCCTAAACTTTGAGATATGTCTATTTCTTTTTTAACGGGAACTGGGGTATCAAAAGGGTCTAAATCTACACCTAAGCCTTGTTCTGTTCTTACCTTCTTACTTGCCATGGGAGCCAACTCATCCAGTTGATATTTACCAGCCATAGCCTTTGATGCGGCGTTAAAGCTTTTTAATAGAAATATCTTTGCACCCACATCGTCCATTATGGAGGCGAGTATATTTGCTATATCTCTACTAGCCTTTGCCTTCTCGTAGTGGTATGGGTCTAACTTATCCACCTCTGTTATCCTTGCAAACTCTATACTTCTTTGAACTTGGTTTATGGCTTCAAGAAGCTTTGTATGGTAGAGATCCTGTGCAAAAATTACCGTAGAGACAAAAAGTATCAGAGTAAGCTTTTTCATGCATTCCCTCCTGTTCCTAAAATTTTACAATAGCTTACTTACACGCGTCTAGTAAAAATATCTTACTCGGTAGCGCAGGCATTCCTGCCTGCGACAAAAAACAGGTTGGGAGCCTGTTTAAGCTTATAATTATACCTTATGGGAAAATTGAGAGTTCAGGATGTGGCAAAGGAGCTTGGAGTTCCTGTAAAAAAGGTAAGGGAAATTCTGAAGGAATGGGGCATAGAGAAGGGGAACTTTTCTTACCTTGAAGAAGAAGAGCTTCAGATAATTTACGACAATATACAGCTTTCAAAGGAAAGTCAAGAAAATGGGTCTACACCGCCTTCTGTAGAAGAAGCAACACCAAAGGTGGAAGCTCCAAAGGAAGAGAAAAAAGAAGAAAAAAAACACAGAGAGCAAAAACCAAAGGAAACAAAGCTCAAGGAACAAAAGCCGAAGCCAACCCTTGATAAAGAAAAGGAAAAGCCACGCAGAGTGGAGGTAAAAAGACCAATGCCTCCAAGGATGATGCCACCACCCCCACCACCAAGGGAAGCCAAGCTGGAAGAAAAACCCCAAAAACCGCAGCCTCCAAAGGAAAAGCCAAGTAAAGGAGAAGAACAGACACTTAAGAAGTTAGAACAGCAGATAAAGAAGGAAAAAAGAGAAGAAAGGGAAGAAGAAATTAAGATAATACAAATTCCCGAGATAATCACTGTTAGAGAACTGGCAGACCTAATTAAAGTCCCACCAAACCAAGTAATGGCAGAGCTTTTAAAGAGGGGAATATTGGCAACCATAAATCAAACAATTCCTTCTGATGTTGCCCTACAGGTGGCAGAAGCCTTTGGCTTTTTGACAGAGATAAAGAAGGAAGAAGTGATTGAAGAAGAGGAAGAGGTTATACAAGAGGGCACAGAGCCGAGGGCTCCGGTGGTTGTGGTTATGGGGCACGTAGACCACGGCAAAACTACCCTTTTAGATACTATAAGAAAGACAAGGGTGGCAGAAAGAGAGAAAGGGGGAATAACCCAGCATATTGGTGCTTCTGTGGTGGAAATGTCCGACGGAAGGAAGATCACCTTCCTTGATACACCCGGGCACGAAGCCTTTACCTCCCTTAGGGCAAGGGGTGCTCAGGTTACCGATATAGCCGTTCTTGTGGTTGCAGCGGACGATGGAGTGATGCCCCAAACAGTGGAAGCCATAAACCACGCAAAAGCCTTCAACGTACCCATAATAGTGGCGGTAAATAAAATAGATAAACCAGGGGCAGACCTGCAGAGGGTAAGAAGGGAGCTATCAGAGCTTGGACTTATACCCGAAGAGTGGGGCGGAGATACCATATTTGTGGATGTGTCTGCAAAAACTGGACAAAATGTAGAAAGCCTTCTTGAGTATATACTCCTTTTGGCAGAACTTCTTGAGCTTAAGGCAAATCCCAATAAACCCGCAAGGGGCACCATAATAGAATCCAAGCTTGACAAGCAAAGGGGAATAGTTGCCACCCTTTTGGTACAAGATGGAACTCTAAAGGTTGGAGATGTCTTTGTAGCTGGAACCACCTATGGCCGTGTTAGGGCTATGTTTGACGATAAGGGAAGGAGGGTAAAAGAGGCGGGACCTTCCATACCGGTGGAGGTTTTGGGCTTTGAAGACTTACCCATGGCAGGAGACTCCTTTAAAGTGGTAGAGGACGAAAAGAAGGCAAGGCAGATAGCAGAACAGAGGAAGATAAAAAAAGAACAGATGGAAAAGGTGGAAAAGGGTATAGCCTTGGAGGAGATCTTCAAAAAGATACAAGAGGGCGAGCTAAAAGAACTAAGGCTTATAGTGAAGGCAGACACCCTTGGATCCTTGGAAGCCCTAAGGAAATCCTTTACAGAGCTTTCCACTCCCGAGGTTTCTGTAAGGATCATCCACGGTGATGTGGGTGGTATCACAGAAAAGGATGTTATGCTTGCAAAGGCAACGGGCGCCATTATCATAGGCTTTAACACAAGGCCAGACGTAAAGGCAAGGGAAGCCGCAGAAGCTGAAAAGGTAGATATAAAGCTTTATGGCATAATCTACGAAGCCATAGAGGATATGAAGAAAGCCCTTAAGGGTATGCTAAAGCCCGTGGAAAGGGAAATTATCCATGGGTCTGCAGAGGTAAGGGCAAACTTTAAGATAAAGGGTGTAGGGACGGTTGCGGGCTCATATGTACTGGATGGAAAGATACTAAGGAATGCCAAAGCAAGGCTTATAAGGAACGGCGTGGTTATCTTTGACGGAAAAATTGAAAGCTTGAAAAGATACAAAGAAGACGTGCAGGAAGTTGTCAAAGGCTTTGAGTGTGGCATAAAGCTAAAGGACTATAACGACGTAAAGGTAGGTGATATCATAGAATGTTACGAAGTGAAGTTAGAACGACCTCAATAAGTATAAAGGAAGTCTATCCCAGCATCCAAGGAGAAGGGCTTTTAGTAGGCATTCCAAGCCTGTTTATAAGGATACAAGGATGCAATCTAAGGTGTCCTTGGTGCGATCAGCCCGCCGCCCTACCCTCTAAAAAAGCCAATACACGGTTTGAGGATCTAATAAAATTGGTGGAAAAGTACCCCCATAAACACGTGGTAATAACTGGTGGCGAGCCCTTCACAGAAGATGCCCTTTCAGAGCTTGTAAAAACTCTATTGAATATGGGTAAAAGAGTGCAAATAGAAACCAACGGCACCCTATGGCAAGAGGGTTTAGAGGATGTAGCAAAAGATATCCATATAACCTGCTCTCCAAAGGCGGTAGCCCGTTGGTATGTGCATCCGAAGATAAAAGAGTACGCCTCTGAATTAAAATTTGTGGTGGATGAAAAGCTTATCCTTGAGGTGCTTTTGACCTTTGAGGAGTTTCTCAAAAGAGGCTTAGTAGTATTACAACCAGAGGGCAATAAAGCACCCTTTCTTAACAAAGCTTTGGAACTTCAAGGAAAACTCTTAGAGATTGGCTACGAAGTTAAGGTCTTGCCACAGGTTCATAAACTCCTCGGCTTGAGGTAAGTTTTTGAATGTTTGGAAAGAAGTAATCCACTATAGACCTGTATAGGGCTTTTGCAAAGCGCTCTTGAAAGTCCCCATCGAACATCATCAAAGCTTCTTCAGGATTGGTCATAAAGCCTACTTCCACAAGCACGGAGGGGATGCCGGGAGTTTTTAACACTGCAAACCCTGCCCTTTGAATACCTCTAAAATGTACCTCCCTTTGAAGCTCCCTTCCCAAGGTTCTTGCCAACCTTTGACCAAAGACCACACTTTCGTTCAAGGTGACATCCATGGCAAGGTCTGCCAGTACAGCCCTTGCGGAGGGTGGTATATCCGACCTTCCAAAAACAAGGCTTGCATAGCTTTCGCTGTTAACTATATGCTGGCGTTTCCTTTGTGCCGCTTCCGAGGATATGGCGAATATGGTGGTTCCCCTTGCGGTGGCCAATCTTTGTGGATGGGCGTCTGCGTGTATGCTTACAAAAAGGTCTGCCCGATTTCTTAGGGCGATGTTTGCTCTCTCTTGAAGAGGAATAAAAACATCCCTATCGCGCGTCATAACAACGTGAAATCTTCCATCTTCTTCCAAAAGCTTGGCAAGCTTTTTGCCGATGGCAAGCACCACGTCCTTCTCCTTTATGCCCATAAATCCTATTGCTCCCGGGTCGTGTCCGCCGTGTCCTGGGTCTATCACTATAAGCCTTCTTTGGGTTATCACCTGACCCATTCTTACCTGGCTTATAACCTTTTCCTCACCCTTTGCTGTTTCTGTATGTCTAAGTACCCTTATAAAGGCTGGGTCTATTATCTCTATGAGTTCCTCTTCGCCCTTCGCCATATGTCTTTCTACGGGCTTTTTATAAACATCCATAACTATTCTAAAGGGCTCTTGCAAGGAAAAGGCTTTTACATAGTCAAAATCTCTCTCAAAAACTATCCTTGTGCCCCATGGATGTTTTCCTATACGCCCCTGTAGATGTTTGGGAAGTTCTGTGGGAATCTCTTCCATTATATCCACCACTATCCTCTTGGGATTTTCAAGAGTATATACCTTGTAATCTACACTCTTTTCAAACTGCAATACTATACGCTCCTTATCGGGATAATTACCAGTTCTAACCAAGGCTGTTTGAGAGAACCCCATGCCAAAAAGAAGGCTAAAAATTACCATAATCTTCAGGAACATAGACCTCCTCCTCTACCTCTGACTTTCTTGTTGCCCATGCAGGCTTGGGAAACCTTACCACCATAGGATTGGGTACATCGGGTTGATAGAGGATCATGGTGCCCTTCTTTAACATAATAGCCCTTTGTCGGAAGTTGCCCGTAAGGTAATCGTACTCCTTGCTAAGTACCTCGCTGGCATCCATCCTGCCAAGCACCTTTAGGGCAGAGTTGGCTATAACCCTTTTTTCTATTTCGCTTGCGGTCTGTTGAGCACCTATCAATATGACCCCCAAGCTTCTCCCCCTCTCTGCTATATCCAAAATAACATCTTTGATAGGACTCCAGCCTTCCTTGGGCGCATATTTATTAAGTTCGTCAAGAACCACAAAAACCTTAGGGTCTGGCTTTCCCTTATTTTCCTTCTCTTTGAAAACCTTCTTCAATATAGCTCCCACCACAAACATCTTGGCAATGCTGTGAATACCGCTTATATCTATTACGGAAACTCTGTTCTGATCCCACTCTGGGGGGTTGGAGATATCACCTACAAACCTATTTACATATTGACACGCTCTGCTAAACCTTCTTAAAAAGGCATAGACCGTTTGGGTTTGGGCATCACCAAACCATTTTTTATAAAGCTCTGGGCTTTTATTCTGTTCCTTGTCCCTTATGGCTTCTTCAAGGAGTTTTAAAAGTTCCTTTAGGTCTTCTATATCTCTTCCCATATCGTCTATTAATCGCCCTTCTGGGCTTTCTTCTGCAAAGCTATAAAGCCTGTTGGCTACCCTGTCTATGACATAGTGGATGTTGGAGACACCTTCCTCTCCTTCTGTAAACATAAACCTTATAAGCCCTTCCTCTGCAAAGTCCCTCATACTCCAATAAAAGGGCACCACTTTTTTGTCCAACCTTTCACAGTCGGGCATGTTTTTGTTATTTTCACAAGGTGGTACATAAAACTTTACATCTTTGAAGGGCCCTGGTGATAAGCCCATAGCCTCGTAGATCTCTTTATCCTTTTCTTCCAAGACTTTGCTTTTTTTATCAATCCATAAAAGGTCCTTTCCCTTTACGTTGAAGATTAT
Source organism: uncultured Aquificaceae bacterium (assembly GCA_938048815.1). Classification (GTDB taxonomy): domain Bacteria; phylum Aquificota; class Aquificia; order Aquificales; family Aquificaceae; genus Pampinifervens. The sequence continues at coordinate 9,281 of CALIUI010000098.1, forward strand.
CCCATGGATATTGTCCTCTGCCTTTTTCTTTTCAAGGATGGAATAAAGAAGGAATAGGGCATAAGAGGTTTTGGTGGCTATGCCCGACATGCCCGATATGCTAACATGAGCTCCTTCTATGCCATTTATAAAGTGATAATTTACGTATACCACATTGCCGTTTCTGTCTATGCCTGCGGGAATCTTTTCCTTCATCTGGTCGTAATAGAGAGCTCTTTCAAAATCTTTATTTATTGCCTTGTATGTATTATCTCCGGGAGATGGTGGAACAAAAACCTCTGGGTCTATCCTTGTTATGGCCAACTTTGCTACATAGGCTATACTGGCTGGTATTTTACCTTCTTTTATAAGCTTTTCTTCATAAACAAGTTGTGCTCCCTCAAGGAATTTATTAACCTCTACCACGATGCCGTAGTATTTTACCTCTTGCCCTCCGATATAACTTTTTACATACAGGACATCATCCAGTTGAACTGTTTGACCCTCCTCAACCCCTATCCAAAACTCCAAGGGGCTTATAGGCTTTGTCCCCAAGACTATGCCAACTTTCATGTATAAAAATATAATACTTTTAAACACGCTGGGTGAAAATTATCCTTTGTAGGGGCAGTTCATTGACCGCCACAAGAAATTTAAAATTCCGGTAGTTCAGGCTTCCAGCCTGTTTTTTTATCGCAGGCAGAGGCGCCTGTGCTACCGACAATCTTTCCGCGAAGGGGGTTTTGGGGTGATATGAAGCTGGATGAGATGTATCAAAGCTTAGAAGCCTTTTGACATTCCATCTCAATACACGACTGGAGGTTCGCGGAAAATTAACTTCATTTGAACCACTTGACGAATTCCCAAAAGTGTTGTATATTAATAAATAGCTTTATAGGTAGAGTGTTGGGTTGTATCTGAACGGTGTGGGATGTAAAGTTATTATCCACAAAGCCTCCTCTTTTGACTTCGGAAGTTGTATCTGAACGGTGTGGGATATAAAGATGTACAAAGACTTAAACACACAAACAAAGGAAGACCTTAAGGAATACTTCAAAAATCAAGACTATATGGTTGTTGCAGTTCCAAAAGAAGACCTTATAAGGGTTTATGCCCTTAGGGCTACCAATACGGTGGAAACGGCAAGAAGGATTCATTCCTTGGAAGGAGAAGATTTAAAGCTTATGGCTTACAGCATTCTATCTGCCTTGCTTTTGACTTCTTTGGTAAAA
>CALIUI010000099.1 GCA_938048815.1 uncultured Aquificaceae bacterium
CCCTACACTTACGAAGAGGCAATGACAAGGGATCTGAGGAAGGAGTTGGAGAAATGAGGACCATAAGCAAAGAGGAGTTAAAAGAACTTTATGAGAAGGATTTTCCCCTTTGGGTGGAGATAAACCTGGAGCTTTTGAAAGAGAAGGCTTATGAGCTTGTAGACTGGGAAAATCTGCTTGAGGAGATTGAGGATATGGGACTGAGGCATCTTGAAAGTTGCATAAGCTATCTTACTGTGATACTGGAACACCTCTACAAGTGGGACAATTTTAGAAGCCTTACTTATGGCAGAGAAAAAGGCGGTATGGGATGGATAAAAAGTATTGAAAACTCAAGAAATGAAATAGAAACCCTTACGGATATATATCCGAGCCTTAGGCAAAAGCTTCCCCATGAGGTACAAAAAGCTTGGAGTTTGGCAATACCTAAGATAGTTAAATGGGCAAAGGATAACAAAGTGGATATATCCAAGAAAGATATTCCCAAAGAATGCCCCTACACTTACGAAGAGGCAATGACAAGGGATTTAAGGGAGGAGTTGGAAAAATGAGGACCATAAGCAAAGAGGAGTTAAAGGAACTTTATGAGAAGGATTTTCCCCTATGGGCGGAGATAAACCTGGAGCTTTTGAAAGAGAAGGCTTATGAGCTTGTAGACTGGGAAAATCTGCTTGAGGAGATTGAGGATATGGCAAAATCCGACCTAAAAGCTTGTGTTAGCTACTTGGCGGTCATCTTGGAACACCTCTACAAGTGGGACAATTTTAGAGAGCTTACAAGTGCAGGAAAAGAAAAAGGCGGTATGGGATGGATAAAAAGTGTTAGGAGCGCAAGGACAGAGATTGAGATCCTTTTAGATATGTATCCGAGTTTGAAAGAAAAGCTTCCTTTGGAGCTTCAAAAAGCATGGAATATAGCTTTAAAGAGAATAATAAACTGGGCCGAAAGTAATAGAATAAACCTTTCTATAAAGGATTTGCCTATGAAATGCCCCTACACTTACGAAGAGGCAATGACAAGGGATTTAAGGGAGGAGTTGAAAAAATGAGGACAATAAGCAAAGAGGAGTTAAAAGAACTTTATGAGAAGGACTTTCCCCTATGGGCGGAGATAAACCTGGAGCTTTTGAAAGAGAAGGCTTATGAGCTTGTAGACTGGGAGAACCTGCTTGAGGAGATTGAAGATATGGCAAAGTCCGACCTAAAAGCTTGTATTAGCTACTTAGCGGTCATCTTGGAACACCTTTACAAGTGGGACAACCTTAGAAGCCTTACTCATGGCAGAGAAAAGGGTGGTATGGGATGGATAAGAAGCGTGGAAATGGCAAGGGAAGATATAAAAGCATTATTGAAAAGATACCCAAGCCTTAAAAACAAGCTTCCTATGCAAATAGAAAGGGCATGGGCTGAGGCGGTTAAAAACATAAGGAAGTGGCTAATAAAAATAGATGAAAATCCCCATGGCTATAAATTTCCCCAAAAGTGCCCCTACACTTACGAAGAGGCAATGACAAGGGATTTAAGGAAGGAGTTGGAAAAATGAAGACTATAAGCAAGGAAGAGTTAAAGAAGTTTTACTACTACAAGCGGGATAATCTTGGAGATATTACTCATGGCAGAAAAAGGGTAGGTCTATCCAAAGAATGTCCTTATACTTATAAAGAGGCTATGAAAGGAAACCTAAGAAAGGAGATAAAAGATGCTTAAAACATATGCCTATCCAGACGAAAAGGGCTATTTCGGAAGTTTTGGTGGAAGGTTTGTGCCAGAAACTCTTATGTACGCCCTTGAAGAATTAGAGAGGGCATACGAAAGGGTAAAGGAAGATCCAAGTTTTTGGGATGAACTAAAGGCTTACCTTAAGGATTTCGCAGGCAGGCCTACGCCCCTTTACTTTGCAAAAAACCTAACAGAGTATGCTGGCGGAGCCAAGATATACATAAAGAGAGAAGACCTTTTACATACAGGAGCGCACAAGATAAACAATACCTTAGGGCAGGCTTTGCTTGCTAAAAGGATAGGTAAAAGAAGGATAATAGCGGAAACGGGAGCAGGTCAGCATGGCGTTGCAACGGCAACCGCTTGTGCTCTCTTTGGCCTTGAGTGTGTGGTGTATATGGGGGAAGAGGATGCAGAAAGGCAAAAGCTCAATGTCTTTAGGATGGAACTTCTTGGTGCAAAGGTTAGCGTTGTAAAGAGTGGATCAAGGACTCTAAAGGATGCCATAAATGAGGCTTTAAGGGATTGGGTTACAAACGTAGAAAACACTCATTACATAATAGGCTCTGTGGTAGGACCCCATCCTTTCCCTATGATAGTTAGGGATTTTCAGAAGGTTATAGGAGAAGAGGCAAAGGATCAAATTTTACAACTTGAGGGAAGATTGCCCGATGCAATAGTGGCTTGCGTAGGAGGCGGTTCCAATGCTATGGGAATTTTTTATCCCTTTATAGAACATTCACAGGTGAAGCTAATAGGCGTGGAGGCAGGTGGTCTTGGCATACAAACGGGAAAACATGCAAGCTCTATAAAGGGTGGATCTCCAGGTGTGCTTCATGGTATGAAATCCTATTTCCTACAAGATGAAGAAGGACAAATTTTGCCTACCCATTCTATATCCGCAGGCTTGGACTACCCGGGAGTGGGACCGGAGCACGCCTATCTTTTTGAAAGCGCAAGAGCTGAGTACGTGTATGCAACCGACGAAGAAGCCCTTGAGGGCTTTAAACTTCTTTCAAGGCTTGAAGGTATAATACCAGCCCTTGAACCTGCTCATGCTGTTTTAAAGGTTATAGAGGCCGCCAAAGAATTGGGAAGGGATGGCATAGTTATTTTTAACCTTTCCGGTAGAGGAGATAAGGACATGCTTCATGTGATGAATATGCTATAATATTCCCATGCCAAAGCTTTCACCAAGGGATATAAGAAGGAAGATACAGGGTATCAAAAACACCCGTAGGATAACCAACGCTATGAAGGTGGTATCCGCAGCCAAGCTAAGACGTGCCCAAGAGATGATTTATGCTTCAAGACCCTACTCAGATAGGCTATACGAAATGCTAAAAAGCTTGGCATCTCACATAGATCCCCAAAGCCCCCCCCTTTTTGAAGTAAGGGAAGAAAAAACTTGCGACCTTGTACTTATAACCGCAGACAGAGGCTTGGCGGGTGCTTTTAACTCAAACCTTATAAAAAAGGCAGAGGAACTAATCTCGGAAAAACAAGAAAAGGGCATAAAGGTAAATCTAATATTGATCGGTAGAAAGGGCGTTCAATACTTTGGCAGAAGAGGTTATCCTATTTTAAAAGCCTACGATGAAGTTTTTAGAAAGGAGATAAACTTTGAAGTGGTAAAGGAAACAGGGCAGGTCCTTAGAGAAAGGTATGCAGAAAAGCAAACGGATGCGGTATACCTTTTAAACAACGAAATGGCTACAAGGGTAAGCTATAAGCCAGTTCTTAGAAACTTTTTACCCTTTGAAAGGTTAAAAGAGGAAGGAGATCACGGAGTTTATGAGTTTGAAGTGGATAGAGAATTGTTTTTGAATAAACTCATTGACCTTTATCTAAACTACCAGCTTTACAGGGCCATGTTAGAGTCTAATGCGGCAGAGCACTTTGCCCGTATGGTAGCCATGGATAACGCCACAAGGAATGCGGACGAGCTTATAAAGAGCTGGACTCTTATCTTTAACAAAGCAAGGCAAGAATCCATCACATCTGAGCTTATAGATATAGTCAACGCAGTTGAAGCAATGAAATAAAAGGAGGAAACCATGAAGGGAAAAATAGTGCAGGTTATAGGTGCGGTCATTGACGTAGAGTTTGGAGAGAAAAACTTGCCACCGGTTAGGCATGGTCTAAAAACAAGGCGTAAGTTCATAGACGATAAAGGAAACTGGGCAGAAGAGGACCTTTTCCTTGAAGTAGCCCAACACATAGGGGAGAGCAGGGTAAGGTGTGTGGCAATGGGTTCTACCGATGGCCTTGTAAGGGGCCAAGAGGTGGAGTATTTGGGGGGTCCCATAAAGGTACCAGTAGGAAGGGCTACCTTGGGAAGGATATTTAACGTGGTAGGACAACCCATAGACGAAGCTGGGCCAGCAAATGCAGAAGAATTCTGGCCCATGTTTAGAGAACCCCCAGCCCTTGAAGAACAATCCACAAAGGTAGAGATCTTGGAAACGGGTATAAAGGTTGTAGACCTACTTGAGCCTTATGTAAAAGGAGGAAAGGTAGGGCTCTTTGGTGGGGCAGGAGTTGGAAAAACAGTCCTTATGCAGGAGCTAATCCACAATATAGCCAAGTACCATAAAGGTTTTTCTGTGGTCATAGGCGTTGGAGAAAGGACAAGGGAAGGAAACGACCTTTGGCACGAGATGAAAGAATCTGGAGTTCTCCCCTACACGGTGATGGTGTATGGACAGATGAACGAACCACCCGGTGTGCGCTTTAGGGTTGCCCAAACGGGAATAACCATGGCAGAATACTTCAGAGATGTGGAAGGGCAAGACGTTCTCGTTTTCATAGATAACATCTTTAGGTTTGTTCAAGCGGGTTCTGAAGTTTCCACCCTATTGGGAAGACTACCCTCTGCCGTTGGATATCAGCCCACTCTAAACACAGACGTAGGAGAAGTGCAAGAGAGGATCACCTCCACCAAAAAGGGATCTTTGACCTCTATACAGGCAGTTTACGTGCCCGCCGACGACATAACAGACCCAGCTCCCTACTCTGTTTTTGCTCACCTTGATGCCACCACCGTTCTTGCCAGAAGACTTGCAGAGCTTGGCATATATCCTGCCGTTGACCCACTTGAGTCTACCTCTAAATATTTAGCTCCAGAGTTTGTTGGAGAAGAGCACTATCAAGTAGCTTCAGAAGTGAAGAGAATACTCCAAAGATACAAAGAGCTTCAGGAAATCATAGCCATCCTCGGTATGGAAGAACTCTCCGAAGAGGACAAGGCAATAGTCAATAGAGCAAGAAGGATTCAAAGGTTCCTTGCCCAGCCTTTCCACGTGGCAGAGCAATTTACAGGTATGCCCGGTAAATATGTGAGACTTGAAGACAACATAAGAAGCTTTAAAGAGATCCTTACCGGAAAATATGACCATCTGCCGGAGATGGCTTTCTACATGGTGGGCACCATAGAGGAGGTTGTGGAAAAGCCGAGGCTATGGGGGCTAAGGTTTGAGATCTGACGGTAGAAAGCCCGGCGAGCTAAGGACCGTAAGGATAACAAGGGATTACCTTAAACATCCCGAAGGCTCCGTCCTTGTGGAATTTGGGAATACAAAGGTCATATGCACAGTATCGGTGCAGGATGGGGTCCCACCCTTTCTAAAGGGCAAAGGTCAGGGCTGGATAACCGCAGAATACTCTATGCTACCAAGGGCAACCCATACAAGAAACATAAGGGAATCTGTGCAGGGAAGGATAGGGGGAAGGACCCATGAGATTCAAAGGATGATAGGAAGGGCTATGAGAACAGCCCTTGATCTTACAAAAGTTGGTGAAAGAACATTTTGGATAGACTGCGATGTAATACAGGCGGATGGTGGCACAAGAACCGCCTCCATAACGGGAGCCTTTGTAGCCCTCGCGGACGCAGTTATAAAGTTATACAACGATGGAGTTTTAACTTCCACGCCCTTAAAGGACTTTGTAGCTGCCGTTAGTGTGGGGAAGGTAAAAGGCGAAATCCTCCTTGACTTGAACTTTGAAGAGGATTCTGAGGCTGAGGTGGATATAAACGTGATAGCCACAGGATCTGGTAAGATTTCCGAAATACAAGCCCTTGGAGAAGAACATTCCTTTACAAGGGAAGAGTTTAACCGCATGCTTGATTTGGCATTGGAGGGCATAAAACAGCTTATAGAACTGCAAAAAGCCTTTTTTGAAGTAAAGGATGGCCTTTTTAGAAGGAAAAATATAAAAGAGGCTATGCTTTAAAGTTAATAAAAGAACCACCCTTACAAGAGAATTACTCACCCAAAGTACTTTTGGAATCATTTTAATCGGGATGCTCCTGCTTTATACGCAGGATCTTTTCCAAGTTTTCCATGAATACAAACACCAAATTGGGGTCAAACTGTTTTCCAGAAAGCTCTTTTATGTAGTTTATGGTTTGCTCCACACTCCACGCAGGCTTGTAAGGTCTTTCGGATGTTAGGGCATCAAAAACATCAACCAAGGAGGTGATGCGCGCGGATATATTTATCTCTTCGCCCTTTTTACCATAGGGATACCCTGTTCCGTCCCAC
>CALIUI010000100.1 GCA_938048815.1 uncultured Aquificaceae bacterium
CTTAGCAAAGCGTATACTCTTTTTAGCCTTGACTTTCTGAAGATGTGCCAAGATTGGATGGATGGGTCAATGAGTAGCTTAGCAAGAGTTAGAGCTTTCATGCCTGTTATGTAGGAGAGGATGAAGATGGCACCTATTTGAGCATCTGATATTTTGGGCTTTCTTCCTGCTTTGGGCTTTTGGTGGAAATTAGGTCTTTGTAGGCTTGTAAGTTTGATAGGATGGTCTGGTAGAGAGTTAGATAGTATGGTATGATATTCATGTTTAAACTTCCAGAGGTGAGTTTGGGCTAATAATTATAGCCCAACCGCCTCCTTTTTGTTGAGGGGTCTATATCTGAGCTTTTTGAATTTCTCACCCAGGGTATCTACTCACCTTATAATAATCCTTTATGAAAAGAGCCATACTTACAGGCGGAAGTAAAGGCATAGGTAAGGCTATAGTGGAAAAGCTTATAAAGGAGGGTTGGGAGGTATGCACCTGCTCAAGAAGAGAAGAGGACCTGTTAAAACTAAAAGAAGAGCTAAGAAATCCAAAGGGTTTATACCTAAAAGCTTGCGATGTGGGGAATAAAAACTCAGCAAAGGATTTTGTAAGCTTTTGCGTAGAAAAACTTGGAAATATAGACTTACTGGTAAATAACGCAAGTATATTGGGTGAAAGGCTACCCATAGAAGAATATCCAGAGGAAGTCTGGGAAGAGGTCATAAGGATAAACATAAAAGGGGTCTTTTATATAACAAAGTATGCACTACCCTATATGGCTGAAGGCTCCATGATAGTAAATATGTCCTCTGGGGCTGGAAAAAGGCCCGCCCCCTATTGGGGAGCCTATGCGGTTTCCAAGTTTGGAGTAGAGGGCTTTTCCTTGCTTCTTGCAGAGGAGCTAAGAGGAAGAAACATAAAAGTTTATGCCCTAAACCCGGGAGCCACAAGGACCAAGATGAGGGCAAAGGCATATCCCCAAGAAGACCCATCCACTCTAAAGCCCCCAGAAAAGGTAGTAGAGTTTCTCCTTAAACTAATAAGCCATAGACCCCCAAGCGGTTCTTACGATTATAATAATCTGTAATGCATAGACATATAAGCATAAGTCTTCTTATAGTGGGGTCTTTTATAACTTTACTTTCCTACCTTTATATAGACAGCCTTGTCCTTGAAAGAAGTACTTTTGCCTTTTAGATAACAAGCACACGCATTGCTTCCCTTGCCCTCATGCTATTTCTAACAGCAACAATATTATCTTTGGGTAAGAAGTTCATAAGTGAAAGGGTTTACTGGTTTGGATTGTTCTTAATTCCCGCTCTAATTTCACTGCTTTTTTATATACTATCCATCGTATTCCTTCCTGATTTTATAACAAAAAACACAATAGATAAGGCTGCTTATCTATTTGCTTTATCAAAGCTATATCATTTAATAGCTTTCACCGTATTGGTCTTTTACCACAAGCTCAAAGGATGGATATCCCTAAAAGTCTACATACCTGTATTGGCTTCTTCCGGCATTGATGAATAAATCCGTTAAAGGAACTTCGGAGAAACCCTTGATATTCCTATCTTATAAGTCAATTGGCAAGCTTATAAGCTGGAAAAATCTACCTCGTTTAGGTTATTGATTGTAGCCCTTTTGAAAATTTATGCACCAACGCCCCATATAGAGCCTAAAAGGGTTGTTTTTGAGATAACAGAAAGGGAAGCCATAGAGGATATTACCACCACGGCGGATTTTATAAAGGAAATAAAAGGGATGGGCTTTAAGTTTGCCATAGACGATTTTGGCTCAGGCTATTCCTCCTTTCTTTATCTTAAGTATCTACCAGTGGATTTTTTAAAGATAGACGGCGAATTTATAAAAAAACATGAAGAATTCTCCCATTGATAAAAGCTTTGTAAAAAGTATGGTGGATATTGCAAAGGTACTTGGTATAAAAACCATAGCGGAGTATGTGGAAGATGAGGAAACCATTCCCATACTTCTTAGCCTTGGCGTTGATTATGCTCAGGGCTACCACATAGGCAAGCCCGGACCTATGGAGGAAAAACTTAGAAACCTTTTCTCCATAGAAGGAGTCCAAGGCCTTGGAAAAACAGATTAAGGAATATCACCATAAGGGTGGTGTATAAAGTAGCCTTGTACCAAAAGTCCATGGGATAAACCCTAAGGAGCATATCCTCGTCAAAGAACCTCCAAGAATAGGGATCAAAGAATAGCTCATGAAAGGCTATAAAAAGCCACTCATAGTTTATAAGAGAAACAAAGAGCACAAAAAGGGCAAAGGCTTCAAGAAGTAAAGCCCCAAAGAAGAAAACCTGCCCTATTTCTTTTAACTTTTTTAGTTTGAAAAGCCCCAGTAAAAAGATGGGCATGCCCACGTATATTATGGAAAAAAAGACCTTCAAAAGCCTTTTAACATCCTCCATATGATTTATTTCCCTTTGGTTAAAAAGGCCTGAGTTTTTAAATTCCTCCATGCCCTTATGGGATATTACAGACCTTAAGCCCAGCTTTGCTATGTTTAGCCTTTGTTGGTAGGGCATGGAATCTGGTGGAAGCTCTGTTTTTGAATACACAAATTCCACAAAGCCTTCCGTAAAGGCTACACGCACACATAAAAGGCTTATAAGAAGAGGGAAAAGAACCACTAAAAGGGCTTTTAAAACAAGCTTCATGCTTATAAGTATAAACTACCCATAGGCCAGGGTGAAAAATTATCCTTTGTAGGGGGATTATTAACCGCCATCAAGGATTTAAAATTCTGGTAATTCAGGCTTCCAGCCTATCTTTTATCGCAGGCAAGGATGCCTGCGCTACCGATAAAAAGGGGATTTTTCACCCAGCGTATTTTTGGAATGATACAAAAAATACCCCTACTCTTAATTTTTCAAAGGAGTATATTTTAAAGCATTATGATGGTGTTGAACCTAAGGGAGATCTTCAAAAATAGGAAGAGGTTTGCTCAAAGCTATACCTTTAAACCAGAAGATGTTAAACTACCACCAGACCTGGGAGAAATAACAGAACCTATAAATCTATACGTGGAGATAACCAAGGAAAAGGGTGGCTATATGGTTCATATGGAGATAGAGGGTTATGTGGTCTTACAGTGTAGCAGGTGCCTGACCCTTTACGACAAGGATATAGGAAAGATAGAAAACATAAGAATAGAGCCCTACCCCACAAAGGATGTGGTATACCTAAAGCCCGGCGATCTAAATGTCTCCTTCTATGAAGATGAAGAAGCCTTTGATTTAGTAAACCTTTTGAGGGAACAGATAATCCTAAGTATACCTACTAAGCCCTTGTGCAGCCCCGATTGCATGGGAGAACTTGGAGGGATAGAAAAAGGAAATACAACCCTTGGGGATCTTCTTAAAAAAGCGAATATGCTATAATAGGAATTCTTAATAAACCCATGGAGGCATAAATATGGCTGTTCCAAAGAGAAAGACTTCGAAGTGGAGAAGAGACCAAAGGAGAGCTCAAAACTTCTTTTCCAAGCTAAGAGCTTTAGCCTTGGCAACTTGTCCCAACTGCGGGGAGTTGATGATGCCCCACAGGGCTTGTCCCTACTGTGGATACTATAAAGGCAAAGAAGTAATAAAAACTTCATGATAAGGATAGCGGTAGATTGTATGGGGGGCGATTACGCCCCTGAGGAGATAGTAAAAGGTTGCATATTAGCCTATAAAGAACTTGGGATTGAAAGCCTTCTTGTAGGCGACGAGAAAAAAATCAGGGATATACTAAAAAGGGAAGGTTTCAAAGAAGAACTGCAAATAGTACATGCCCCAGAAACTATCCAAATGAACGAACCTCCTTCTAATGTTCTTAAAAAGAAGAACTCTTCCCTCTACATAGCAGGTAAGCTTGTAAGGGATGGGTTGGCGGATGGTCTTGTATCTGCAGGCAACACGGGGGCGGTGCTAACGGTTGGAAAGTTTATCATAGGCTCCCTTGAAGAACTTGAAAGGCCCGCTATAGGCGTTGCCCTTCCAAACCCAAAGGGTAAAACGGTACTTCTTGATGTGGGTGCAAACGTAGATTGCAAGCCAAAACACCTTCTACACTTTGCGGTAATAGGGCACACCTACGCAGAAGAGATATTAAACATAAAAAACCCAAAGGTAGGCATCTTAAGCATAGGAGAGGAAGAGGGAAAGGGTAATGAACTTGTAAAAGAAACCTATCCCCTTTTAAAGGCAAGCAGGCTAAACTTTAAGGGGAATGCAGAAGGTAGGGATATATACGCTGGTACCTTTGATGTTATAGTATGTGATGGCTTCGTGGGCAACGTTATCCTAAAGGCAAGTGAAAGTCTTGGCTTTGCGGTAATTCAAATGATAAAGGAAGAAGTCCAAAAGAGCCTTTTGGCAAAGATAGGTGCCTTGCTTATAAAACCTGCCTTGAACAACTTCAAGAAAAAGGCGGATTTTGCCGAGTACGGTGGCATACCCCTCCTAGGGGCAAAAAAGCCCGTTATAATAACCCATGGGAGAGCAAACGCAAAGGCTATAAAGAACGCCATCAAGGTTGCTAACGAATTTTTGACTCATCACTTTAATGAAAGGCTTTCGGAAAATCTTAGAAAGCTTCTTCCCCAAGAGGTAAAAGCCTGATGGGTGTAAGCATAGAGGGTGTAGGTTATTATGTGCCTCAAAAGGTTTTAACCAATTTTGACCTTGAGAAGATGGTGGATACAAGCGACGAGTGGATCACAACACGCACTGGTATAAAAGAAAGAAGGATAGCCGAGGGGGAAAGCCTTGTGGATATGGCATACAAGGCAAGCTTGATGGCCTTGGAAGAATCAAAAACAAAGCCCGAAGAGATTGACCTTATAATCCTTGCTACTTTGACTCCAGACCTTTCTTTTCCTGCAAGTGCCTGCCTTTTACAGGCAAGGCTTGGATGCAATAAAGCTTACGCCTTTGACATATCCGCTGCCTGTAGTGGTTTTCTCTATGGCCTTGAAATAGCAAGCTCCCTGATTATCTCCAATAGAGCAAAAAAGGTGTTGCTGGTTGGTGCGGAACGGTTATCCCAGATAGTAGATTGGACAGATAGGGCTACCTGTGTTCTTTTTGGGGATGGGGCAGGTGCGGCAGTTTTATCGGCAGAAGGAGAAGGTGAGCTTTTGGCTTCGGCTATGAGATCCGATGGGAGCTATTGGGATATACTCTATGGGGAAAGATGTGGATATCTAAGGATGAAGGGCAAGGAGCTTTTTAAATTGGCTGTAAGGTCTATGGCGGAGGTTTGTGAAGAGGTTATAAAAAGGGCAGGAGTTTCTATAGCAGATATAGACCTGGTAGTTCCCCATCAAGCAAACATAAGGATAATGCAAGCCTTGGCAGAAAGGCTAAACATACCTATGGAAAAGGCCTATTCTAACATTCACAAGTATGGAAACACAAGCGCAGCCTCTATTCCCATAGCCCTATATGAAGCAAAACAGGAAGGAAGGTTAAAAAGGGGAGACCTTGTTCTCCTTACTGCTATGGGTGGTGGGCTAACTTGGGGAGCAAGCCTATTGAGGTTTTAGGTTGAAGTACCATATAGTAGTGGTAGGAGGTGGTCCTGCTGGCGCCTCCGCAAGTTATCATCTATCAAAGCTGGGCTTCAAAGTAGCCCTTTTAGAAAAGGAGTCTTTGCCGAGGTTTAAACTCTGTGCAGGATGTCTTTCTGCAAGAACTTTAAAGCTACTTCCCGAAGGCTATAAAACACTTATTCTAAACACTATAAAGGGTGGCAAACTCGGCTATAGAGGGCTTGAAGATTACTATGTGCCTGCAGACAAAGAAGTGGCTTATATAGTAGATAGAAAAGATTTTGACTATTTCTTGGTAAGAAAGTCCATAGAAGCGGGGACAGAACTTATACAGGCGGAGTTTATAGGCTTTGAAAGGGAAAAGGAAGCTTACAAGGTTTATACTTCCAAAGGGACGCTTATAGCAGACTTTATTATAGGTGCCGATGGAGCCCACTCAAAGGTGGCAAGGCTTTTAGGATACAAGCCAAAGGGATTCAAAAGCCTTGAGTTCTTTACCGAAGGAGATTTAAGGGAAGAGGTGATTATAGAGATAGGTTGGGTAAAAAGGGGGTACCTTTGGGTCTTTCCCCACGGAGAAGGTATAAGCGTAGGTGTTGCCACTACGGGAGATGAAAACCTTTTAAAAATACTAAAAGAGTACTCCCTTTTAAAGGGTATAAAGTATAGACATCCCAAGGGCTGGCATATACCTTTTCCCCATAAAGAGCCCTTTTTGGGAAGGGACAGAATACTACTCCTTGGTGATGCCGCCGGCATGACAGATCCCCTTTTGGGAGAGGGGATATACTACGCCCTGTGGGCTGGAAAGATTCTTTCACAGGCTCTTTTGGAAAATCCCGCTGAACCTACAAAGGCTTATAAAAGACTTCTAAAACCTTTGATAGAGGAATTAAATAAAGCAAAAAGAATAGGAGACATAGCCTACAGATTCCAAAAGGTCGCCTACAATATGGGAAGGGACTATGCCCTTAAGAATTTTTATAAGGTTTTGGTAGGAGATAAAAGCTACAGAGAGCTCTATTGGAAGGGATGGTTTAGCTTTATAAAACATCTTAAAATTTAAAATTCTAGTAGTTTAGGCTTCCAGCCTGTTTTTTATCGCAGGTTATAGAAGTAAATCCATCTCACACATCCACCATAGGCATATTAAAGTATGCTCCACAATACATGCTAACAAAGGATATAGCTTCTGCTTATGCCCGTAAGGGCTTAGGGCTAAAGGAAAGGATACCTAAGGTTTATAGGGATTTGTTAAACAAACTACAGAATAATCTGGATGGAACAAGCGGGGGTATCCATAATCTTTGGCAAGTTCTTAAGGTAGTGGTGCTGACGGCACTCTCCCCTGAGAGGGTATTATATGGGCACGAGCTCCCGCTTCAGGGGGTGGGGGCGGTAGCCCTGTAAAAGGGCTATTTTTGAAACACCCTGAAAAGAGCCCATATCCATATACATACTCTACTACACCGCCTTTAAAAGGGAAGGAAGGCTTCACCTTAGAGAAGACCTTTATGGATATGATACAATTTTGTTTCAGAGCTTGTTCTCTGGAGGCACGCCATGACAAGAAGAGAGCTTTTGAAATGCTTGGGATATATGGGCTTTTCCCTTTTGGCAAGCCCTACTTCTTATGCCTACATAGAGAGTTCTTTGAAAGATATAAACTACTTTTTGAGGGACTATAGAAGCGGCGAAATAACAAACATGGACGTAAATCTTTTGGACCTTTTGCACCTTATAACAAAGCTTTCGGGAAAGGAAGAAATAATAGTTATCTCTGGTTATAGGTCTCCTACCACCAACTATTACCTACACAAAACTAAAAAGGGCGTGGCAAAGGATAGTTATCACACTCTTGGAAGGGCAATAGATATAAGGATAGAGGGTATGTCTTTGGAGGCTTTGAGGGATTTAGCCTTGACTTTGAGGGCAGGAGGTGTAGGATATTATCCAAGGTCTGGCTTTGTTCATCTTGATACCGGACCCTTTAGGTACTGGTGATGGTTAGAGTTTTTGTTGGTTTTTTTACTACAAAAAGATTACAAGAAGCAGTGGAAAGGTTGCAATCTAAAAGTGAAGGCTTTATAAGGGGTAAATGGGTTGAACCCCAAAACTTTCACATGACCTTCCAATTCATAGGTGAGATAAGCAACGAGAAAATGGTGGATGTTTTGAAAGTACTTCAAGAAACAGCTCAAAACTTAAAACCAGTAAAGGTTAAATACAAGGGATTGGGTGTTTTTCCAAACCTTGATAGAGCAAGGGTTTTATGGATAGGGATTTCTGACGGGCACAGGCAGTTGGTGGAATTGGCTAAGTCTATAGTGAGAGCTAACAGGCGCATAGGCATAAGGGACGAAGGCAAACCCTTCTATCCCCACGTTACCATATGCAGGATAAAGGAGTTTGAAAAGAAGCCTTTAAAGGAGTTCCTAAGGCAGCATGAAAATACTCTCTTTGGTGAGGATATTGTAGATAGGGTGGCTTTAATCAAAAGCTCCCTGACCTCTGTTGGACCAATATATACTGTTATAGAGGAGTTTTACTTTCATGAAGGAATGGACCTATGAAAAGGCAGGCGTAAGCCTTCAAAGGGCGGATGCCTTTGTAGAGTACATAAAGGAAAGGGTAAAGACCTTAAAAAAACAAGCCTTACTCTTTGGTAGCTTTGCCAGTGGGATCAGCCTTGAGGGCTTTAGAAATCCCTTGCTTATGATGACAACGGACGGAGTGGGTACAAAGCTAAAAATAGCTCAAGAGGTAGGGATACATCACACGGTGGGCATAGACCTTGTTGCTATGAACATAAATGATATTCTCACCACTGGGGCAAAGCCCTTAGCCTTTCTTGACTATATAGCGGTGGGGAAGATAGAGCCCCATATCCTAAACAGGGTCATAGACGGCATCGTAGAAGGATGCAGAATAGCGGATGTAGCTCTTGTGGGGGGTGAGACGGCGGAGATGCCCGACTTTTATCCGGAGGGAGTTTATGACCTTGCAGGCTTTTGTGTGGGTGTGTGTGAAAAAGAAGAGTTGGTAACTGGAAAGGATATAAAACCTGGTGATGTGATAATAGGACTTCCATCAAGTGGTTTTCATAGTAATGGCTATAGCCTTACAAGGAAGGTCCTAAGGAGTAGGGGAATAGACTACAGGGATAGCTTTGAAGGTTCTGACAAAAAAATATGGGAGATACTTTTGGAGCCCACAAGGATATACTCCAAGGAGATAGAAGCTATAAAGGGAATATGCCAAATAAAGGGAATGGCACACATAACAGGGGGAGGCATAAGGGGCAATCTTGTAAGGATACTTCCAGAAGGCTGCAGGGCGGTCGTAGAAAGGGGTAAAATACCAAACAATCCCATCTTTGACTGGATAAGAAACTTAGGGAACATTCCCATGGAGGAGATGTATAAAACCTTTAACATGGGCGTGGGTTTTATGTTGGTGGTCAGCCCCCAAGAGGTAGACAAAGTTTTAAGAACTATAGATTCTTCTTTTGTGTGTGGTTATATAGAGGAGGGGCAGAAGGATGTGGTTATTGTATAGATTCTTTTTGGGGCTTTTCATCTTTGTAAGCCTTTCTGTGGCACAAACTATAAAGGATATTAGAGTAGAGGGCGCCCTTTATATACCAGAGGATGTAATACTTGGACTTATAAACATAAAGCCCGGAAGCCTATACACTCCTGACCTTGTAAGGGAAAGTATAAGGCGTATGTATAGGAGTGGTTTTTTTGATACTGTAGAGGTTTATAAAGAGGACGTGGGAGAAGATGTAATTCTTACATACAGGGTAAAAGACCTGCCTGTTATATACAAGATTGAATTTCTGGGCAATAGAAAGATAAAATCTGACGAGCTTGAAAAGAAGATAGGCATAGAAACAGAAATAGGGAAGATAGAACCAGAGGAGATACTAAGGGAATATACATCTTCACCAGCCATAGAGGAAAAGCTTGAGATACAAAGAAGGCTTAGGCTTGGTAGAGTGCTTACACGAGAAGAGTTGGAATTTATAAAGAGGAAGATAATAGAAGCTTACAGGAAGGAAGGTTATGTTAATGTAAAGGTGGATTATGAACTTGTGCCCAAAAAGGGTGCTTCAAAGGTGGTTTATACCATACAAGAGGGAGAGCCAGAGTACGTCAAAAGTATAAGCTTTACAGGGAACAAAACCTTTAGAAGGGGGAGGCTCCTTGACCTTATGGAGACAAAGCCTGTTAGCTTGTTAGCCCTTAGGCTAAAGCCCCCCTTTAGTGAGGAGGTCCTAAAGGAAGACATTAATAAGATAAAGGACTTTTATAAGTCTGAGGGCTTCCTTGAGGCAAAGGCGGACTATTCCATAAAAAGGGAAGGGAGCAGGTACCATATAACTATAAACATCCAAGAGGGACCACGCTATAGATTGGGGGATTTAAAGATAGAAGGAAACAACCTTTTTGCTTATGGAGAACTCATTGGAAACACCCTTAAGAAGAACAAGGGAGGCTACTACAGAAGGGAGGTGATTGATAGGATAAAAGAGAACATAAGGAGAAAATACTCGGATATAGGCTTTCTTGGCGTGTCTGTAAGGGAGGAAGAAAAGATAAGTACAGAAAACAAAAGGGTAGATGTAGTTCTTGTGGTTGACGAAGGTGAGCCTGTGTATGTGGATAGGATAGAGGTTCAAGGCAACTATGAATCAAGGGACTATGTGATAAGAAGGGAGCTAAGGTTCCAAGAGGGTGAATTGGCAAATGCAAGAGAAATAGAAAGGTCAAGGTCAAGGATCTTTAACCTTGGCTATTATCAGGATGTATCCATAGAACCTTTCCCCACAGAGGGCAAAAATTGGGACTTTGTGGCAAAGGTAAGGGAAAGGTTTACAGGGCAGTTTTCCGTAGGCCTTGGTTATAATCAGGTTACGGGTATCTCCGGCTTTTTATCTTTGCGTAAGGGCAATTTCCTTGGTACAGGTGATATAGCGGGCATATCCATATCTTACGGAAGCAAATACAAAGACAACTCCCTTTCCTACACAAAGAAGTGGTTTTTAAACCAACCCATAGACCTTACGGGTTCTGTGTATGATAAGAGGGTAGAATACACCACCTATACTGTTGAAAGAACGGGTATAGACTTTGTCTTTTCAAAGGAATTTGCGGAATTCTGGAGGGTTGCCTTCGGAACCAGTATTCAAAGGGTTAAGTATAAGGATATCTCTCCCGATGCTTCTCCCTTAATCAAGCAAGAGGAAGGAACGAGACAGTCAAGAAAACTAATCTTTAGTTTAAGCAGAGATACAAGAGATAATTACCTTTTCCCCTCAAAAGGGAGCCTATCGGAGTTGGACTATGCGGTTGCAGTGCCTATCTTGGGTGGTGGTGAGAAGTTTAACAGGATCACCCTCTCTCACCAGCAGTTTTTTAAAGATACCTTCCTTGACACAGGCTTTATACTTTCCCTAAAGGGCGTGGTAGGCCTTGTAGAACCTTACGGTGGAAAAAGGGTACCTCTTGATGAGAGGTTCTTTGTGGGAGGAGATTTCTCCGTTAGAGGATATAAATATGGCTATGCTGGTCCCCTTGACCCAAACACCAACGACCCCATAGGTGCCAAAAGACAGATACTCTTTTCGGCAGAAGCCAACTATCCCTTTTATAAAAACATAATTTACGGGGCTGTATTCTACGATATGGGACTTGGTTTTAACGACTGGAAGGAGCTTAAAACCCAAAACCTAAGGGGGGGCTATGGTGTAGGCATAAGGTTCATAACTCCCGTTGCACCTATAAAGTTAGATTGGGCTTTTAAAACGAAAAAAGTTCCTGGTGATACTTCAAAAAGCAGAATACATTTTGTGTTAGGAGTGTTCTTCTGATGATACCAAGGGCTTTGACCATAGCAGGGTCTGACAGCGGCGGTGGTGCCGGTATACAGGCAGACCTAAAAACCTTTACCATCCTTGGTGTGTATGGTATGAGCGCTATAACTTCTGTGACGGTGCAAAATACTCTTGGTGTGTACGGTGTGGTGGATATGCCACCAGAGGTGGTCTATAACCAGATAAAGGTGGTGGTTGAAGATATAGGGGTGGATGCTTGTAAAACTGGTATGCTTTCCAATGAGGGCATAATAAGAGCGGTTGCCAAGGCCATAAAGGACTTTGACCTTAAAAACTATGTCCTTGACCCTGTTATGGTGGCAAAATCGGGAGACACACTTTTAGAGGCTACCGCCAAGAAAGCCCTGATAGCGGAGCTAATACCTCTCTCCCTTGTTATAACGCCTAATATACCAGAAGCCCAAGAGTTATGTGGCTATGAGATAAAAAGCCTTGAAGATATGGAAAGGGCTTGCAAGGATATATATGCCCTTGGAGCCTCTTCGGTAGTTCTAAAGGGGGGCCATAGAGAGGATAAGGAGGTTGTAGATGTTTTCTTTGACGGAAAAAGCTTCGAATATCTCGTTGGAAAGTATGTAAAGACAAAAAATACTCATGGCACTGGTTGCACCTTTTCTTCTGCAATAACTTCCTATTTGGCAAAGGGCTTTGACCTAAAAGAATCTGTAAGGAAGGCAAAGGAATATATACAGTCCGCCATTGAACATTCCCTTCCCTTGGGTAAAGGTCATGGACCTTTGAACCATATGCACCCCTTTTACACTTTCAAAACATAAGCCACAGCCACGGAGAACTCCCTTTCATGGGATAAAGAAACAAAAATTTTACAATCCTCAAAACCTTCTTTTAATATTCTTACTTTTGCAGGCTTTCCCCTATCTCCCAAGACTTCAATCTCAGAAAACTTTAACACTACACCGTAAGCCTGGTAAAAGGCTTTGAGAACCGCTTCTTTGCAAGCCCAACGGGCAGAAAGGCATTCATAAAAGGCTTGCTGGCTTTTGCAGTAATTTAGCTCTTCTTCTGTATAGACCCTCTTTAAAAACCTTTCACCAAATCTCTCCACCGCCTCCTTTATCCGTTGATTTTTAACAATATCAATCCCCACCATAGATCAAGTGTTTTAAACTATTATATACGCCAAGTGAGAATTGTACAAACATATTTTGAATCAAGGACAGGGACATCTGGACTAACAGCCCTTGAAATTTTACAAAACTTGACTAAAATTTACCTCCATGGCAAACTCAACCAAGAAAGACTATTACGAAATATTGGGTGTGTCCAAAAACGCCACCCAAGAGGAGATAAAGAAGGCATACCGCAGGCTTGCCAGGAAATATCACCCAGACTTTAACAAAGACCCATCCGCCCAAGAAAAGTTCAAGGAGATAAACGAAGCCTACCAAGTGCTATCAGACCCAGAAAAGAGAAAGCTATATGATCAGTATGGACACGCTGCCTTTTCTGCCCAAGGAGCCGACCAAGCCTATCAAGAGGTGGTCTTTCAAAACATAGGAGACCTCTTTGAAGAAGTTTTTAAAGGCTTTGGCTTTGAAGATATCTTTGAAAGGGCAACGAGGGGAAGGAGAAGAGAATACAGAAGACCCACAAAGGGAGAGGATGTGTATTATACGGTTGAGTTAAGCCTTGAAGAAGCCTTTAAAGGCACTGTAGTAGATATTCCTCTTTATAGGGAAGTGGTTTGTGATACATGCAAGGGCTTGGGATACGACTCTCTAAGAGGGGAAAGGACTTGTCCCACTTGCGGTGGGAGAGGGGAGGTGGTTCAAAGGCAATTTTTCATAACCATCTCCCAAACTTGTCCCACCTGCGGTGGTGAAGGTGTTTTGAGAGAGCCCTGTCCCAAGTGTGGGGGAAGGGGCACTATACCTCAAAGGGAAGAGATTAAGGTAAAAATACCTGCAGGCGTGGATACGGGAAGCAAGATAAAGGTGGAGGGTAAAGGGCATGGGGGTAGGTTTGGAGGACCCTATGGAGATCTAATAATATCTATAAAGCTAAAGCCCCATCCCATCTTTGAAAGAAGAGGAAACAACCTTTATGTGGATGCATACATCAAAATAACGGAAGCCATGTTAGGGGGAGAGATAGAAGTTCCTACCCTTGAAGGTGGTAAGGTTAAGGCAAAGATCCCAGCGGGCACGAGGGAAGGGGATACCATAAGGGTTGAAGGCTATGGCATGCCAAAGCTTATGGCAGAAGGTAAAGGAGACCTTTTTGTAAGGATTCATATAGACATTCCAAAGCTTGGCTTTTTTGATAAACTCTTTGGCGACGGCAAAAGGATAAAGGAGATTCTCCAAGAGTTGGACAAGCTACTACCAGAGCCAGAACGCATAGGGAGGAAGGTGGTATGAAGAAGAAGCTTTACACCATAGGCATAGTGGCAAGCATGTATAACATACACCCGCAAACCCTAAGGCTTTATGAAAAGGAAGGCTTGTTAAAGCCCACGAGGAGCAAAGGAAGGACAAGGTACTACACAGAGGAAGACCTACAGAGGCTTGAGTTTATACTAAGTTTAAGCAGAGACCTTGGCGTAAATTTGGCAGGTATAGACATCATACTCCGTATGAAGGAACAGATAGAAGAGTTAGAGGCTCACATACAAAAGCTTATAGAGTTTATACAAAAAGAGATATCCTATCAAGAAAACGAGGAGATAAGGTCCATTATATTGGCGGAAAAGAGAGACCTTTTAAAGGTTATAAAGAAGGGCTAAAGCTTATAATCTTAAGTTAATGTACAATCCCCAAGATTTTATATTGGTAAGCAGTGTCTTTTTGATCCTGTTCTTTTTATCCTTTTCCTTTTCCAAGGCAAAGGTTCCTCATGTGCTTTCCTTTATGTTGGCAGGCTTTGTAGGCAAGGCTTTTTTGCCTTGGGATATGGAAGGTGTGTTAAGCATCTTTGAGCGCTTGGCTATCATCCTTCTCTTTTTCTTTATAGGCCTAAGCTACTCCTTTGAAAGGCTAACGGGGATGACAAAGATAGTGGTTCCGGGTCTTTTGGGCTTTTTTCTTAACTTTTTCCCTCCATTCCTTTTATCCTACCTTTTCACCAAGGATCTCCTCTTTTCCTTTGTGATAAGCGCCGTAATATACCCAACCAGTACCGCCATAACCGCCAAACTCCTTATGGACTACAGAAGGCTTATAAACCCAGAAACAGAGTACATAATAGGGCTTCTCATTTTTGAAGACCTAATAAGTATAGTGCTTCTTTCTGTGCTTGTGGGAATGACATCAGAAGGGCAGGGGGATATACTTAGCTTCATAAGAGGCTTTTTTGCAATACTTTTATTGTTTGGCTTGTTTTACTCTCTTAGGGGTATATCAAAGAAAACCTTTTCTTACCTTGATAGAAAGGTGGAGGAAGAGCTTATCCCCTTTTTGGTGCTTGGCTTTTTGCTTTTGTTTTCCGGTATTGCCCTAAAGCTGGGTATCTCCGAGGCCCTTATGGCCTTTATGCTGGGTGTGTTGGTGCCAGAGGAAAGTAAAACTTTTAAAACCATAGAAAAGTACCTTTTGGGTCTAAAGGAGCTTTCCGTTGGAGTTTTCTTCTTTATGTTTACCTTCCATGCAAAGCTAAGCTTTGATTTTAACTGGTGGCTTTTACTTTTGCTCTTGATCCTCTCCATAGGTTTAAAGCTTCTTTCCACCTATTGGGGGGCTATCCTTTATGGACTTGGGAAGAGAACTGCCATGAGGGCTTCCCTTTCCTTTATACAAAGGGGTGAGTTTTCTGTTATCTTTGCCAGCTTTTACGAGCCCACTCAATCTATGGCTTTCCTTTTGGTGATCCTTACAGCCTTTTTGGGAAGCTTTAGCTTTGTACTTGCTCCAAAGATATCTCAAGGGTTTTTTCCAAAAAACAGATAAGAAGTTTTAAAATATCCTTTATGGAAATAAGAGAAACAGACCTACCGGGTATCGGTAAAAAGTATTCTTTAAGGCTAAGAGAAGGTAGGGACCTAGTTTTGGTTATCTACCATACAGGCCGTAGGGAGATATACATTATGGAAGAAGACGAGCCTTCCTGTGTTTTTGACCTTACGGAAGAAGAAGCAAAGGAGCTTGGCTTTCTCTTGGCGGGAGCTCTCTATCAGCCCATAAAGACGGAAAAGATGGAGCTTGTTTTAAAGGAAGTGGTTATGGAGTGGGTAAGGGTAGAGGCAGGCTCCAACTTTATAAACAAAACCATAGCGGAGCTTCAGATAAGAAGAACCACAGGTGTATCGGTGATAGCCATAGACAGAAAAGGGAAGATCATTCCAAGCCCAGACCCTTACAGAGAAAAAATAGAGTTGGGGGATATACTTATAGTTGTGGGTACACGCTCACAGATAAACCATTTCTTGGAACTTTGCGGAAGGTGTAGCACATAAGATGCACAACCCACAAGACCTTATCTTAGCAGGTGGTGTTTTTCTCTTACTTTTCTTTTCAGCTCTCTTTCTTTCAAGGATAAAGGTACCCTACATTCTCTCCTTTATGTTGGCGGGGCTTTTAGGTAAGCTCCTTTTACCTCCAAGGGCTGAGGATATACTTATCCTTTTTGAGTATGCTGCTGTTATACTCCTCTTCTTTTTCATAGGTCTTGAATACTCCTTTGAAAGACTCATCAACATGAAAAGACTTATAAAACCCGGTCTTTTAGACCTTTTTCTTAATTTCTTTCCTGCCTTTATCCTTTCTTACCTTTTTACTAAGAACCTGCTTTTTTCCCTGGTGATAGGCGCTGTGGTTTATCCAAGTAGCACCGCCATAACCGCCAAGCTTCTTATGGATTATAAAAGACTGGTAAACCCAGAGGCAGAGCTTTTAATAGGGATACTCATCTTTGAAGACTTGGTTAGCATAATCCTTATCTCTGCTCTTACGGGAATAACCTTAAAGGGAGAAGCGGACACGTTGAGCCTATTGCGTGGTATATTGGCGGTTGTGCTTCTCTTTGCCCTTTTCTATTTGGCAAAGGGTTTGTCCCAAAGGGCCTTTGATTATATGGATAGGAAAATATCGGAAGACCTAATACCTTTTTTCGTGCTGGGTTTTTTACTACTCTCTTCGGGCATAAGCCTAAGCTTTGGCCTTTCCGATGCCCTTATAGCTTTCCTGCTGGGTGTGATAGTGCCAGAGGGAAGCAAGACCTTTGAAATTATAGAGAGATCTTTGTCAGACCTAAGAGAACTTTCTATTGGAGTTTTTTTCTTTATGTTTACCTTCCATGCAAAGCTAAACTTTGATTTTAACTGGTGGCTTTTATTTTTGCTTTTGATCCTTTCCATATCTTTAAAGCTTCTTTCCACTTATTGGGGAGCCATCCTTTATGGACTTGGGAAAAGGGCTTCTATGAGGGCTTCCCTTTCCTTTATACAAAGGGGTGAGTTTTCTGTTATCTTTGCCAGCTTTTATGAACCCACCCAATCTATGGCTTTCCTTTTGGTAATCATTACAGCCTCTTTGGGAAGCTTTAGCTTTTTATCTGCTCCAAAGCTTTCTCAGAGGTTTTTCCCAAAGAGAGAGAAAAAAGGATCTCTTCCAACTCCTCCTTCTTAGATTCTATGTTATCCTCTGGAAGCACCCAAAGGGGATTTCCTACTCTAAGCCTTGCCCTTGAAAAGGGAAGGGGTATAAGAAGCCTATCCCACGTGTTTAGTTTTATGCACCAATCAAAGCTAACATAGACGGGGATGATAGGTATTCCCGACTTTTGTGCCAGAAGTATAACGCCGGGCTTTACCTTCCCATAGGGACCCTTTGGACCATCCACCGTTATAGCCACTGTATTTCCATCTTTTAAAACCCTCAAAAGTCTCAAAAGTCCTACGCTACCGCCCTTTTGGGGCTTTCCCTCCTCACTGGACCCCCTTATAACCTTATAACCAAGGCTAATCAGAAACCTTTCCGCAATGTCTCCATCTCTAAACCTACTTACCAAGGTATAAACACCCCTATCTATGCCCAACAGGGCTACTCCAAGGGAGTTTCCGTGGAGCAAGGCTATGATCTTTCCTCTATACAGTTCATAGTCTATTCTTTTGTCCCACCTTATGGTTTTGTGGATAAGCCTCAAAAGAAAGGCTAAAAAGGGAGCCAAAAGGACAGACAGCTTATACCTTAACTTTTTCATTGGGCTTCA
Source organism: uncultured Aquificaceae bacterium (assembly GCA_938048815.1). Classification (GTDB taxonomy): domain Bacteria; phylum Aquificota; class Aquificia; order Aquificales; family Aquificaceae; genus Pampinifervens. Next base: position 17,616 of record CALIUI010000100.1, read on the forward strand.
AGAACAACCTGCAGGTTATTTTTTATCCACTTAGGGTCAAGCCATTCAATGGGATTTACCTCATAGCCATGCAACAGTATACCAAAGTGAAGGTGGTCTCCCAAAGCAAGTCCCGTTTTGCCCGTTTTTCCTATAACTTCTCCCTTTTTGACAAACTGCCCTTCTTTTACAAAGACCTCTGAAAGATGTCCGTAAAGGCTCATAAGCCCCATGCCATGGTCTATGATAACCATGTTTCCGTATATACCCACATCTCCAACAAAAACCACCACACCCGAGTTGGAGGCAGGTACCGGAGAATTCTCCAAGGAGGCAAGGTCTATACCCATATGCCTACTTTCGCTTACCTTTTGACCTTTATAGTAGTAGTGTCTTATATCTCCATAGGTGGCAAACACCTTGCTTCTTGGTAGCTGTATAAAGGCATCTTCCCAAAGTATCCTTGGCTCGCTTTCTTTACCAATCTCTTCTAACCTCTTTATATCCCTTTCTCTCCACACTTCATTTACCTTTTTGAAGGCTTCAAGGGGGTTCAAACCTTTGCCCTCCTGACCCAAAAGAGGATATATTGCATTGTTTATAAAGTTATCGTCTATTAAAATCTTATCAACTTTAAACTTTGGAACCCTTATCCTTAGACTTAAAGCTTGAGAGTATTCGTTCCCAGCCATATCCTTTGCAACCAATCTATAGCCTTCTCCTTCAAGCCTGATGGGGAAAAGCCCAAAGTAATAGCCTCTTCCTGTGGGATAGAGAGGGTATTTATAGCCTTCTTGCATTACATAAACCTCTGCCCCTTCCTCTGTTTGTACCTTTATGGCGGCAGAACCACCAAGCATTGGAGAAGATGTATAAGCAATTATTCTTACCCTTGGTGGTGCCGTATCCACAAGGGCTTTAAGGAAATAGGTTCTCTTTGAAAGAAAGCCCGAGGAAACTTCCAAAACCAAGCTTACTTCCCCATCCCTTAAGTTTAACTCCTCGGGCTTTAGGACAAGGTTTATCTCCTTAACTCCCTTTGGAAAATCCGCCTTATATATCTCTCTCCTTTTCCCCTCCTCTTCCACATAAAGCCCTATTCTTTTAACGGGTCTATCAAAGGACAAGGGATAGCTTTTTTCCTTGGCTATGAGGGATAAAGATCTCAGGCTTTCCTCTGATAGCTGTGGCCTTCCTCCAAAGAAGAGAAAGAGTGTATAGAAGGCTATCAAAAGAAGGGCAAAAAGGGCAAGCCTTCTTATAAGCCTTATAAGGGTAAGCCCTTTTTCCCTCCTTTCCTCAAGCCTGTATCGGTACCTCATGCCTTTATTACTATACCATACCAACCTTCCAACCTTTTAACCTTAAGGGGCTTGCGCTGGAGAAGTTTTATAAACTCCAAAAGTTCTTCTTTTCCATATATACCAGAGAAGATGGCTATTTTGTTGAAAAGCTTCAAAAGGTTATCAAGTTCTTTTTTAAAGATCCTTAGTTCAAGGTTTGCCACCAAAAGGTCAAAGCTCTCTTTTATATCCTTTGGCTCCGCCTTAAGGCACTCTATGTCTACACAGTTTTCCTCTTTGTTATGCTGGCATTCCTCTATAGCCTGAGGGTCTACATCTATGGCTAATACCCTTTTGGCTCCAAGCTTTTTGGAGGCAAGGGCAAGGATCCCTGTACCCGTACCCACGTCCAACACGGACCAACCTTCTTTTAAAAAGTCTTGCAAAAGTTCAAGACATAAACGTGTGGTAGGGTGCAAACCAGTACCAAAGGCGCAGCCTTGTCTTATAACCACAGGCTTTAGCCAGGAGGGTAGTACCATCAAACTTTTTACCTTTACTGGTTTAAAAGCTCTCTCTGGCGGTATAACTTCTACCTCAAGCACCCCAATGGGTTCCAAGCCCTCTAAGGGTCTATAAAGAGCAAACTCTACAAAACTTTCGCCTTCTGATAGGATCTCTACGCCTTCCTTGTGCTCTACGATAAAGTCGTAAAAGTCTTCGGTGCTTAGCTTGTATATGTACTTCTTGTAAAGCATTGGCTATTTTTTATCTTCCTCTATTAGGACTTTCACTTCCTGTATTGCCTTTTCTATATCCGCATCCCACCTTTCACCCGTATGTCTGTTTTGGATTTCCACCTTTCCCTCTTTTACCTTTTTTCCAATAACTATTCTATAAGGAAAGCCACATAAGTCTGCATCCGCGAACTTAAAGCCCGGGCTCTCCTCTCTATCGTCGTAGATAGCCTCTATTCCATACTCCAAAGCAAGGGTGTATAACTTTTCCGCAACATCTTTCTGCTCTTGGTCAGAGGTGTTTATACATATTAGGTCAAGCTCAAAGGGCGCAACGGGCGTAGGCCACTTTATGCCCTTATCGTCATGGCACTGCTCCACAAGAGCGGATATGCATCTGGATATACCTATGCCATAACACCCCATAATTATAGGCTTTTCCTCTCCCTGAGGATCTCGGTAATACGCCCTCATGGGCTGTGAGTACCTTGTGCCCAAAAGGAATATATGGCCAAGCTCCAGCCCCTTGCTTACTTTTAAAGGCGAGCCACATTTGGGGCAAGGGTCCTTATCCTCCACCTGACACACATCTACAAACTCACCATAAGAAAAATCTCTTCCTGGGTTTGCTCCCACATAGTGATAATCGGGCTCGTTAAGGGCTATAACGGTGTTCTTTATGCCGTAGGTGGAGTTATCCCAATAGACCTTGAAATGGGAGGGTAGGTTAAAAGGTCCTACAAAGCCCTTTTTGGTCCTTAGAAGTTGCCAGATTTCCTCCTCTTGAGCAAGCCTAAAATTATCTGTGCCCAATAAAGCCTCCACCTTGTTCTCGTCTATGTTTCTGTCTCCCCTTATAAGGAAAAGAAAGGGCCTGTTTCCTTCCACTATGTAAAGCAAGGCTTTTATTATCTTTTGCGGTGGCACGTTTAGATAGGAGGAGAGTTTTTCTATGGTATCCGTGTTGGGTGTATGCACCTTTTGTAGAGGTTTTTCTTCTTCTACTTCCTCTTGAGGTTTTGGAAGTTTTACTATTTCTGCGTTCGCTGCATAGCCGCAGGTTTCACAGTAAGCAACCCTTGCCTCTCCGTAATCGGTTAGAACCACAAACTCGTGGGAACTTATACCACCTATGGCTCCTACGCTTGCCTCTACCATAAGGGTTTTTAAACGAAGCTTTTTAAAGATCCTATCGTAAGCAAACTTCATATTTTCATAGGAGAACATGGCGGACATTTCATCGGTATCAAAGGAATAAGCATCCTTCATTATAAACTCTCTTCCCCTTATCAAGCCAAACCTTGACCTCTTTTCATCCCTAAACTTTACCTGTATCTGGTATAAGATTATGGGAAGCTGTCTGTAAGAATTTACAAAGCTTCTCACAAGGTCCGTTATCTCCTCTTCATGGGTGGGTCCAAGGCAGTAATCCCTTCCATTCCTATCCTTCAAGGTAAAAAGCTCTCTACCGTAAAGATCCCACCTTCCCGTTTCCTTCCAAAGCTCTGCAGGATTAAGGACAGTCAAAAGTACCTCTTGAGCTCCACTTCTATCCATCTCCTTACGTACTATGTTTTCTACCTTTCTCAATACCCTAACGCCGGGAGGAGTGAACTCGTATATACCCGAAGAAACCTGTTTAATAAAGCCTCCTTTTATCAAAAGCCTATGAGAGGGAGCTTCTGCGTCCGCAGGGTCTTCCTTTGATGTATGCCAAAAATACCTACTCCAACGCATTTAGCTTATTATATCATTGCTACACCGGATGAAAAATTATACGTGGGGACAATTCAACAATTATCCCAGTTGAATAAATCCCATCGGACGATTTGTGGTTTAACCTGTAGGGGCGTACTGCGTTCACCCCTAAAAAGTATTTATATATAACTGGGCTATTCCTGAAAAACACCCAAAAAGAGTGGATTTTTCACTCAACCTTTCCTTATTTATAATCTTATACCATGCGCATAGGAATATTAGGTGGTGGGCAATTGGGCTGGATGACCATCCTTGAGGGTAGAAGGTTTGGCTTTAATTTTTTTGTCCTTGACCCAGACCCCAAGGCTTCTGGAAGCAAGATGGCAGATAGATGGTTCCCACCGGAAAAGGTGGAGGAGTTTATAAGAGAGTGTGATGTTATAACCTATGAATTTGAGCATATTGATGAAAGGGTACTTGAGAAGGTCTATGACCTTACAACGCCCTCTTTGAGCCTTTTGGAG
>CALIUI010000101.1 GCA_938048815.1 uncultured Aquificaceae bacterium
AGAGATAGAAAAGTCCCATCAATATCATAACCATGGCAATGGTAAATCTCTTTCCAAGAGTTGAATTAGTAGAAGATCTAAAAAGAAGATAGAACAACAAAACAATAACCATAAAGGTAAGCCCGAGACCTAAGCCCACCAACAGGGGCTTGATGGAAAAGATGTTCAAGACTCCTAAGGTTGAAAAGGTAATCAAACCCAGACGCAGAGGACATGGCAAAATTAAAAGGGTAGAATAAAGAAGATAAGGCCCTTTTATCCTTTCTGTAACTCCCTGAGAAAACTGTCGCTCTATCTCCTTGGGTAATAGGAGTAGCAAACCCCAGAGGAATAAACCCGCAGGCAATAGAATATAAAGATACAATCCATCCTTTAGTATAGTCTCAAGAAAATAGGAAATTTTTGATGTAAAAAGGGCTATGAAAACAAAGATTGAAAGATAAAGGGAAAGACTAAGGAGCACCCACCTGTAGGATGCCCCTCTTAGAACAAGCCCCAAGGCTACCATGGCTCCAAAGGCACCAAGAATTAAAAACAACCCCACCATCCAGAAGACCAAGCTATACTCTACAAGACTAAAAGCTTTCATGTTCAACTTACCTCAAAAGCTGTATGTAAACCTCACAAGGAAGGTCCTGGGTGGAGCAGGTCTATACCTTTTCGTACCCGTTAAGTCCTTGGTTGCCTCCAGTGCATATCTCTTATCAAAGAGGTTGTCAACCATAAGGGAAAGGTCTACATTACCCCTTTGGTATCCTAAGTTTGCGCTTGTTACAAACTTGTAGCCCTCGTATTTTTCAGTATTGGCGTTGTCCATATAGTAACTGCCCCAAGTGTCCGATTGAACAGAAAACCTGATACCCGAGGAGTGCTTATAGGTTGCAAAAAGAGAATAGTAATGCCTGGGAATAAAGGGTAGCCTATTCCCATTCCTGCTTACGTTTATTGTTTGATTTCCTATCCTTACTGGCTCTGAAAATTCCCTAAATTTATAATCGGCATATGTATAAGATGCGCCTAAGAGAAGATTTTTTATGATTTCGTAAGAAAGCCCAAGCTCAAAACCATTATTCCTGGTTTTTCCTGCATTTACTAACCTTTCTACACCGCCCTGTTGTATAACTCTTACAACCTCATCCCTTATGTCCATGGTATATAGGGCGGCATCTAAGGATATGCTCCCACGCCTTATCTTTAGGCCTGTTTCGTAATTGGTTACCTTTATTGGTTCCAATTCTGGGTTTGCCGTCCATTCGTCGGGTGTGTTGTATCCAGTGGATATGTTGCCGTATAAGCTTATCCAAGGAGCCAACTTATAAGAAACGCCAAGCTTGGGAGACAAAACATTGTAGGTTTTTTCTATCTTGGATCTTATAGGACTTGGGTAGTATTGATACCTACCCAGGATAAAATTATACTGACCATATTCAGTACTCTCCACCTCAAACTTTAATCTGTCCGCCCTAATGCCAAGGTCTATAACCCAATTTCCCTTCTTTACAGATTCTTGAAGGTAGAAGCCCACGAGCTTTGTATCTGACTCCGATTTCTCAAGCAAATTTCCCTTTTTATCGGACAGAGTTGCTATTATTCTGCCTCTAGGACCTGTTAATACGTCTCTATAAGCGAGGAAGTCTAATTTCTGATCTTCTCCCCTCAAAACAAGACCAGCCGTTAAAACTCCAAAACCATGCCTATAGTTGATTTGAATATCCGTACCATACTCCAACCCATCGGACTCATATATGTCTGCAGGCACCGCACCATATAATGTTCTACGATTTATGTAAAAAGTGGGTATAAAATCAAAACTTCCTACCTTTTTAGTTAGTTTTGAGCTAAGGAAAAACACTTCCGTATATAAACCCTGATGCTTCCATGGATCTGCTGTTATGGGTGCCCTACCAGTTTTTAAGAATTGAGAGAATTGGTCAATGGCACCCCTAACTACCAAAGTCCCTGGAAGTTGAAGGTCTGCTTTTGTATAGTTTATGTAGTTTTCCCATGTATCCCCATTTGAGAAGAGGTAGGAGGGTTGCAGGGTTATGTGGGTTACTTCATACTTGTTCCTCTCCCTCCAGGAGTTGTCCGATTGCCTCCTGCTTACATTTAGGCCAAGGTAAAAGCCCTTACCAAGGGGGGTTGAGTAGTAAAAATTATGATTCTGAGTGTTAAAATCACCAAAACCTATCCTTAGCTCTCCACCCTTCCTTTCAAAGGGGCTTCTTGTTATAAGGTTAACCACTCCGCCGTATGCATTTAATCCACCAAGCACAGAGGTTGGATCCTTTACTATCTCCACCTTATCTATCAATGAAGTATCTACAAAGTCAAGAACCGTTACACCATCTGGACTGGTTACGGGAGCCCCATTCAAGAGAATTAGTATCTCTCTTGTTCCAAAGGTAGCCTTTCTTCCAGCCCCCCTTATGATTAACCTCGTATCAAAGCCTTGGTTTCTTGATATGGAGTAAACACCTGGAATTCCACTGAAGATATCCGCTGGTTTAGTTAGGGGTTTTTGCTCCAGTTTATCCTTCCCTATTATGGATACGCTCGCTGGCACATCCCTTACCTCTCTTTCTACTCTTGTATCGGTTACGGTAACCTCTGGCAACTCTTCTGCAATAGCTATACCAAATAATCCCATAATGGCCAAGCTTAGTTTATGTTTCATGTCTCACCTCCAAATCTTTAATATTAGAAATTAAAATTAAATCTCATTAATATAATTATAGCACGAAAAAAGAAAATTGCAATACTAAAAGATAAAAACCAATATAGTCTCTTATGCAGCTTTCTCAGGCATGCAATTGATTTAAAAGTTGGACTTGACTTATATTTTAATTGAGATTTGGTCTTTATATCTATTGCACCTCAAATAATAGATTCCCTCGTTAGACCTCTGCGAGCCTAATCTAAAGAGGTTGCCAATTTACGATCTCTTATATGCTTTACAATATCTTTTTATGATCTTTGATATGGAAAAACCAGAGGGTTTTGATCCTTATGATATTCTTACAAGCCTTGTAATTCCAAGGCCTATAGCGTGGGTTTCTTCCATAAGTCCAGAAGGTTTTTTAAACCTTGCTCCTTTTAGCTTTTACAATGCTGTATGTGATGAGCCACCTGTAATAATCTTATCCATTAG
>CALIUI010000102.1 GCA_938048815.1 uncultured Aquificaceae bacterium
TAGTCCCTTCTCTACAAGGTAAAGCCTTCTTTTTAAGAAGGCCTCTTTAAAGACGAAGTAAAGGGAAGGAATAATAAAACCTACGGCAAAGGAAACAAGCAAAAGGACAAAAAGGGGCATTTTATAAACTCGGTATAGAAAGTTTACCTCCACATAGCCCGAGTTTTGAGCTACAAAAAGGAGAAAGGCAACGAGTATTAAAAGAGTTATAAGAAGCTTAACTAAGGTCATAGGCTAACCCTCTCTGCCGAGGAATAAAGCCATTCAAGGTCAAATATTCCCTCCATTCTTTAAGGAATATATGCACTATTATATCAGTAAAATCAAGGAGTATCCAGTTGGCTCCTTCTTCACCCTCTACATGATCTGGCTTTATACTCCTTTTTTCAAGTTCTTCAAGAAGGTACTTAACTAAGGCTCTGGCATGTACTGGCGAGTTGGCGGTGGCTATAAGAAAGTAATCTGCTATGTTGGTATGCTTTGAAACATCCAAAATCACAATATCTTCCGCTTTTTTGTCCTCCAAAAGATCTTTTAGAGTTTTTAACAACCACTTGCTATTTTGCATATTCTTTTAACATTCTATAATAATTGTTTTCACCGTAGGTTTCCCTATAGACATCTATAAGTCTTGAGCCCTCCTTGTAGCTTTCTTCCGCAATATTCTTCCATCTTTCAATCTCTGCCTTTAGAAAGTCTATTCTCTTTTGAATTGCCCTTTTATCCTCCTCTGATTTTGCGGAACCTTTCTCCTTTTCCGCATCCTCTATCCACTTTTTGTATTTATCTTCTTGTTTTTTAGCCTGTTTTTTCACCAAAAGGAGAGATTTTATATATCTATAGAAAACCTCTGCTTCGGAGATCTGCTCTGGATAATTTATCAAAAGGTTTTTGTATCTTAGGGATGCGGAATAGTAATAGCCAAAATCTTCGTAAAATCTTCCTATGAGATATTCATGCTTTGCCAACTTGCTTTGGGCTTGATCTATAAGTTCCATAACTTTGTCCCCATAGGGGCTGTTGGGGTACTTTGTCAAAAAATCCTTTGCCTTGTCTATGGCTTTTAGGGTATAGCTTTGGTCTCTGTAGGCATCGGGGGCAACCTTCATATAACTATCCACAAGCATAAAGTAAGCCCTTTCCGATTCTGGACTTTCTGGGTAGTAGAAAAGAAAATCCTCTAAATAGATCACGGCGTTAATGTAATCCTTGCTAAGGTAGTAGCTCTCCGCTATGGTGTATTTTGCGGATTTTATCTCTTGGGGTGTTAAATTTTCAAGGTATTTGAGGGCTTCCGATAGCCTTGATATAGCTTCCTTGTAATCCTTTCTTGTATAGGCTGCCATTCCTTGGGAGTAGGCTTCAAGGGCAAGCTTTTCCCTTTTTTCTTCTGTCATTTTGGCACATCCAACCATAAATAGAAGTAGGAGCACTAAAAGTTTACTCATGGCTTATACTAAAACCGTTTATATCTATTTGATGACTCTTTTTAAAGCGTATAGAGGTAAAACTCCTTTTCTGAAGAAGTCCCTTAAGAGTTTTGTACCTAAGGGGGCTAACGTGGATCTCTAAACTTTTATAGGGTTGGCTCCTTAGCTCCCTTTCAATTTCAAACAGGAAAAGGGTAGAAGATTTTATACAACCTTTACCAGAACAATAGGGGCAAGGTTCTGTAAGTAGCTTGGTGATACTTCTGCCTGTCCTTCTTCTTGACATTTCCAGTATGCCAAGCTTAGTAAAGCCATGTATGGTTATATTACAGATATCCTCCTCAAAGGCGGATTTCATACTCTTAATTATAAGCTCCCTGCTTTCTGCTTTCTCCATATCTATAAAGTCTATTAAAATTATACCGCCTAAATCTCTAAGGATTATATGCCTTGCTATTTCCTTTACCGCCTCCAAATTGGTTTTTAAGGCATTCTCCTCGTGGCACGATCCCGTTGGGTCTCCACTGTTAACATCTATTATGGTAAAGGCTTCCGTTTCTTCTATGGTTATATAACCACCGCCTTTTAACCAGACCACCCTACTTAATGCAAGCCTTAAACTATCGTAGAGTCTGTATTTTTGTATATAGGGAGTTAAGTCCTTCACATAGATGTTTCTTTTTATTAAATCAGGCTCAAATTCTTCCAAAAAGGAAGTTATCTCATTCCATATAAGAGGGTTATCTGAGATTATCTCTTCAATTTGGTACCAGTGATCTCTAAGGAGTTTTATATAAGAAGGTAGTTCTTCCAATATTAGCTGTGGCTTCTTTAGAGTTTTAGCCCTTTTTTGAACCCATTGCCAAAGGCCTCTTAGTTTTTTTAACTCTTCCTTTAGGTCTTCGGGCTTGGCTTTTGTGGCGGAGCTCCTCAGTATAACACCTTCTTCTTCAATCTCACCTGCCAATAAACTACATAGCTTTTCCTTTTCCTCTACCTTTAATTTGCTGGAACACTTTAGTTCCTTCCCTTTTGGGAAATAAACCATATACTTACCAATTAACTTTATATTGGTGGTTAGCTTAGCCCCCTTTTCTCCCTCCGGCTCCCTTACCATCTGGACTATTACACTATCCCCCACCCTGTACTTTTCGCCCTTTAATGGAAGAAAGGCATCCTTTCCAATGCCAATATCCACAAAGACACCATCCATACCCTTGGCCAGCCTTTTAACCTTTCCTTTAAAGATACTATCGGTAAGCCTTTTGGCGCTTTTTTCCTCTACACACATTTTATGAACACTATCTTCTTTTACCAAAAAGGACAAAACCAAGCTATCATCGGAAAGGATTACCAACCTTTTGGGCATCTACTCTATTATAACCTTACTCCAACCAAGAGATTCATTTGCCAGTTGGGCAATGTGTAGAGGCTTGTCAGCACACGCCCCTACAAGGAAATTTTTCACCAAGCGTACACCTTTAAGTTATACCCTCCTCTTCGTCCTTATGAAGCTTATATATAAGACTATCGGTGAGAGCGATCCAAGAGGCTTCTATTATGTTTTCCGATACGCCCACCGTTCCCCACCTTCTGTTTCCGTCTGTTGATTCTATCAGAACTCTAACCTTTGCCTTTGTCCCTTCCGATTCATTTACTATCCTAACCTTGTAATCTATAAGCTGCACTTCCTTTAGACTTGGATAAAACTCTTCAAGGGCTTTTCTTAGAGCTCTGTCCAAGGCGCTAACAGGTCCGTTCCCCAACGCCGCAGTGTGCTGTTTAACATCCCCCACGAAAAGTCTAACGGTTGCCTCGGAAACGGGTAAAGTGTCCCCCATCCTTTTGGCTATAAGTACACGGTAGGCATCAAGGTTAAAGTAATCCCCTACCAATCCAAAATGCCTTTTGCAAAGAAGCTCAAAGGAAGCCTCTGCCGCCTCAAAGTGATAGCCTTCTTTTTCTAATTCCTTTATCTTTTCTAATAGTTTCACAATTTCTGGTGATCTTGCATCTACCTGTATGCCCATCTCCTTAAGCTTGTGTATAAGGTTGCTCCTTCCAGAAAGGTCTGATACAGTTATCTTTCTCTTGTTGCCTACAAGGCTTGGGTCTATGTGCTCGTATGTACTGCTATGCTTCATGACCGCAGAAGCATGTACGCCTGCCTTGTGAGCAAAGGCACTTTCTCCCACGTAGGGCATATTCTTAGGCAAGGGCATGTTGGATATTTCCGAAACAAAATGGCTAAGTTCTGTAAGCCTTTTTAAGCTCTCTTCTGGCACAACCTTGTACCCCATCTTTATCTGTAGGTTTGGTATTATGGAGCATAGGTTGGCGTTTCCTGTCCTTTCACCTATGCCGTTTATGGTGCCATGCACCTGTCTTGCTCCTGCCATTATAGCCATCAAAGAGTTGGCAACTGCATTGTCAGAATCGTTATGGGCATGAATGCCTATGTTTGCATTGGGAAAGGCCTCTTTTACCTTTTTTGTTATCTCGTAGATCTCATGGGGCAGACATCCACCGTTGGTGTCGCAGAGGACTATCCAGTCGGCACTGCCTTCGAGGGCAGACTTTAACACTTCAAGGGCATACTGAGGGTTGTTTTTGTATCCATCGTAGAAATGTTCCGCATCAAAGATGACTTCTTGCACGTGCTTTTTTAAAAAGCTTATTGATTCATAAACCATGGAGAGATTTTCCTCAAGGGTACTTTTTAAAGCCTCCAAAACATGAAAGTCCCAGCTTTTGCCAAAAATGGTTATAGTTTGTGCACCAGATTTTATAAGGTTTTCAAGCTGTGGGTCTTCTTCTGCCCTTTTGCCGGGCCTTCTTGTAGAACCAAAGGCTACTATCTTTGTATGTACAGGCTTGTACTTTTTTAACCTTTCAAATAATACCGTATCCTTTGGATTTGCCCCTGGCCAGCCACACTCCACATAGTCTAT
>CALIUI010000103.1 GCA_938048815.1 uncultured Aquificaceae bacterium
ATAACCAAAAAGCTCTGCTTCTAGCAAAGTCTCGGGTATGGCGCTACAGTTTATCCTAACAAGGGGCTTATCTCTCCTTGGAGAAAGGTAGTGGATGTATTTGGCAAGAAGGCTTTTGCCAGTGCCCGTTTCTCCCTCCAACAGTATGTTTACGTCGTACTCCGCCACAGCTTTCACCGTGTCAAGGATCCTCTGAAAGGCTGGGCTTTTTGTTATTATTCTATCCTCATCCCCTATTTGGCAAAGCACAACATCTTTTAGCACGTACAAGGAAACCACATATCCAAAGCCAGAAGTCATAGGGGATATGAGAAGGGAAGCCTTTTGCCTGCCGCAGGGAGTTTCCACGTATATGTCGCTCCTTTCGCCCTCCGGTGGAAGGTCCTCCAAGGATAGGTTTATAAGCTCTTTTATATTCTTTCCCACTAAGCTTTCTGTTTCCTCTCTACAAAGCATGGCGCTTGCCACCTTGTTGTGTTCAACCACTTTGCCCTCCGTATCCAAAACCAAAATAGCTTCCACTATGGAGTTAAGTATGGCTTCCTTGTAGGTCCTTTGTCTTTCTGCCTCTATTATGCAATGGACTACGTTGCTAACATCTTTAAAAACTTCAACCACACCTACAAACTTACCCCCCTTATACAAAGGAGACATACTCCAGCACACATGCTTTGAGTTTTTTAAGGTAGTGTCATAAACCTGCACGCCATCCCCCTCTTCCCTTACATAGCCAAAGGGGCAGCTTTTGCATATAGAGAAAAGACCTTTACATTCCTTTCCCTTTAGCCTTTCTCCTATGATCTCCCTTGCAGACCTGTTGGCATAAACTATACGGAAGTTTTCATCTATCACAAAGACGCCATCAAAAAGGTCTTCAAAAAGGGAAAAGTCCATAAGTTAAATTATAGATCCCAGGGTAAGCTGGGTGAGAAATTAGGTATCATCAAACAAACCTCCTATAAAAGCTATATCCAATAGCATAAGCATATGCATACACAAGCACACAAGTCAAAGTCCTCCAACCACTACCAGCATTAAAAAACTTTTAAAGGATTATTATAAGGTGGTTAGATCTTGGGTGGCTTATGCTAATTAGTCCCTGCGGTTTAAATTATCAACGGAAGCGATCGGTAAATAATACGGAGAAGACAAGCCACAGATGGTTATCTTGTCCATAGTTTATAATAGATTTTGGAAGAGTTTCATGGGCTTATTAGATAGATTTTGGAAGAGAGAAAAAAAGGAAGTCCTTTGGACAAAGTGCGATAACTGTAAATCTCTCCTATACATACCCGAATTAAAGGCAAACTTGCAGGTATGCCCCAAATGCCAGCATCATTTTAACGTTCCTGCAAGAGAAAGGATAGAACAGCTTTTGGAGGATTATAAGATCCTCTTTGAAAACATAAAGCCCACAGACCCCCTTAACTTCAAAGATTCAAAGAGTTATAAAGATAGACTAAAGCAAGCTCAAGAAGCTACCGAACTATCGGAGGCTATGCTTGTGGCAGAGGGAAGGTTGGTAGATAAACAGATAGTCCTTGGAGTGATGGACTTTAACTTTATAGGTGGCAGCATGGGCTCTGTGGTGGGTGAAAGGTTCTATAGAGCTTGTAAGTATGCAAGTCAAAAGGGTCTTCCCTTGGTGGTGGTTATTACCTCGGGGGGTGCCCGCATGCAGGAGGGCATCCTCTCCCTTATGCAGATGGCAAAAACTTCCATAGGGGTTGGCTTTTTACAGAGAAAGGGCTTGCCCTATATAACAGTCCTTACAAACCCCACTATGGGTGGCGTATCTGCCAGCTTTGCCTTTTTAGGGGACATAATAATAGCGGAGCCAAAGGCTCTAATAGGCTTTGCAGGTCCAAGGGTAATAGAACAAACCATAAAACAGCAGCTGCCAGAAGGTTTTCAAACCTCGGAGTTTCTCCTTGAAAAGGGTATGGTGGATATGGTGGTACATCGCAAGGAGTTAAAAGATACCTTTTATAGCCTTATAAGTATGGCCACCTTTTGGAAAAAACATGTGGAAGCTTGAAGAAGACCATCCCTTTGTCCTTGCCTACAGGCTTGTGGAGGAAGGAAAGCTTGACCCTTGGGACGTGGACATATCTGCCCTTGCAAAGGCTTATATGGAGGAGATAAGAAGGCTTGAGCTTCTTGACCTTAGAGTGCCCGCAAGAGCCCTTTTGGCAGCTTCCTTTTTACTGAAAAAACAGGCAGAGGTACTCTTTCCAGAGCCAAAACAAAAAAGGGAAAGGAAGAAGATCACCTTGAAGGAGATAGTGGAACAGTTTGAAAGCCAACAAGAAGAGATGGTGGAAGAGTTAACGGAAAGGATTGAGAAGGTAAAAAAACTTTTGAAGAAAAAAACTTTGACAAAAGGGAAGTCCAAAAGAAGAAGGGAAAGGAAGTTTCCCATACACATATCCAAGTTTGAGGATGCCTTGGACGAACTAAAGAATCTTTTCAAAAAAAAAGGTATGGTCTTTTCCTTTTATCAACTTATAGCGGGAAAAAGCTTGGTGCCCTACCTTATGGCTCTTATGGTGCTCTACCAAGAGGAGATGATAGACCTATACCAAGAAAAGCCCTATGGAGATTTAAAGGTTATAATTAAGAATTGATACGCCAAGTAAGAATTTCCCTTGTAAGATTGGTTCACAAACTGCCCGATTATTTTAAATCTCCCTTAGGGGCACATGGAGATCTCCCCTGTAATTTAAATTATCAAAGGGGGCGATTGCCCCTGCATACAATTTTTTACTTCGGCGTGTAAATAAGTATAATTCTAACTCATACACATACTTTTGGTTGCTCTTGGAGACATGGGCAACAAGCACTTTTGGAAGCTTGAAAAAATGGGAGAAAAATTCGTAATTTGTGATATAGACCCCTCTAAGGAAATAAAACCTTATTCCTTTTACTGCCATTTTGGGTATGTAAAAGAGGAATTGCGCGGAGTTGTGGTTGCTGTATACCCCCAATACCATCCTAAAATAGCTAAGGAGCTTTTAGAGAGAGGCGTACCAGTACTTTTGGAAAAGCCACCGGCTATTAATTTAAAGGACTTTGAAGATATCAAAACATACAAGGGGCTATATATATCAGAAGTGGAAAGCTATTCCCTTTGTATAGAGTATTTAAAAAAACCAAAAAAGTACATAAAGATAGAAAGGTTCGGCAGAAGGAGGGGTTATATATCTCCTTTGTGGGACTTGGCTTGGCACGACCTTTACCTGCTTCAAAGAATTTCCCAGGATATAAAAAATTTTAGATTTATCAAAGGAAAACTATCTCTGGACCTTCTGGGGCTTGTGATAAGAGATTTTCTTAGGGGAGATTTTGATAAAAATAGTGTAGAAAGGGCCTATATAAACCTTAGACTTCTTGAAAAATAGCCTTGAAATAATAGCCCTTATAGGGGTGTACGGAAATAGCCAATATTTTGGAATGCGCAGCGAGCAATTTTTAGGCATACATTTCCCCACTCGGCTTATATTTATACATATAAAGGTCCTTCTATGAATGTTGGCTCTTACATGAGAATTGGCTCTTATATGCGGGACAATATTGAAGGCTATCTGCCTAATCGCCCTAATAATCCGAATGGCTTGACGCAAGACCAATCTACCATCAAAGCAGACAAAAAGGCTAATGACACGATAGAAAATTTAAAAATACAACAAGAAATCCAGAAGCTCAAAAGTATAGAGCAGAAAGTTATCGCCCATGAGATGGCTCATAAGATTGTGGGTGGACAATACGCCGGACCTATGCAATATAAATACGCTCGCGGTCCCGACAACAGGATGTACATCGTAGGGGGGGAGGTTGCAATAGACGTATCGGAAGCTCCTACTCCCGAAGAGACGATTAAAAAGATGATGCAAGTGCAAAGGGCGGCATTGGCTCCAGCGGATCCATCTCCTCAAGATAAAGCAGTTGCCATAAAGGCGGCTATGCAGCTTCAGAAAGCACGTTTGGAGTTATTGTCTAAACAACAGAAAGAGCAAACTGTCCCTGCTTCCAATCAAAAAACAGAACTCTCAATATATGCATAAAAGATCGCCCATCTACAAACAGGGCGAAGAATTACTTTTTCTGGATATGTTAATATACCCCCATATCCTAAAAAAGGGTCTCCTTAAGTAGCTCTATAGCCCTATCCACGTGCTCCTCCTCTATTATCAAGGGTGGTACGAACCTTAAAACCCTTTCGGAGGTGCAGTTTATCACAAGACCCTTTTCCAAAGCCTTTAATACTATCTCTTGGCAAGGTTTATCCAGCTCAAGGCCAAGCATTAAACCCTTGCCCCTTACCTCTCCAACTCCAAGCTCTTGAAGTCTTTTCTTAAAATAGGCACCAACCCTTTCCACATGACTTAAAAGCCCCTTTACCTTTTGAACAACCACCAAGGCACTTCTACATGCCAAGGGATTACCACCAAAGGTGGAGCCATGAGACCCCGGTCCAAAGGCTTTTGCCACTTCATCCCTTGCCAAAAGAGCGCCTATGGGAACGCCACCGCCAAGCCCCTTTGCAAGGGTTATAATATCTGGCTTTATAGGATAATGCTGGTATGCATAGAACTTTCCAGTCCTGCCTATCCCCGTTTGAACCTCATCTATCATAAGAAGCAAGCCCTCTTTTTTACAGAGCTCTTCAAGATCTTTTAAAAACTCCTCTTTTGCCTCCCTGATGCCCCCCTCGCCCTGTATAACTTCAAGGAGTACACCTGCGGTATCCTTTTTCAAAACCTTTAAAACAGAGTCTATATTGTTTAGCTCTGCGTAATCAAAGCCCTCAAGCAAAGGTTCAAAGCCCTTTTGTATCTTCTCTTGGGCTGTGGCGGACATGCTACCGAAGGTCCTTCCATGAAAGGAGTTATAAAAGGTGATAATCCTATATCTCTTCTCCCCCTTTTCGTAAAAATATCTCCTTGCAAGCTTTATACAGGCTTCGTTTGCCTCTGTGCCGCTATTACAAAAAAAGACCTTTCCCGAAGTCCAAAAGCTATCTACAAGCTCCTTTGCCAAGGCTTCCTGCCAAGAGTTTTCAAAAAGATTGGATATGTGAATAAGTTCCTTTGCTTGATAGCATATAGCATCAACAAGGTCTGGGTTTGCATAGCCAAGGCTATTGACCGCTATGCCCGCAAGCATATCAAGGTACTCTTTGCCCTTATCGTCGTATAGATATACTCCTTTCCCTTTTACAAAACTAACACAAAGCCTTTTGTAGTTTTCCATAAGATACATGAGTATAAAGTTTAAGCTAAAGTACCTTAGTAAGAAATACCTTGTAGGGATACTTCATGAACTGCCAAATTATTTTGAAAATTTTCCCAAGGGGTGTATTGTCATAGGCTCCATGAGGGTGTTTCAAAAACCCTGCGGTAAATATAAAATAACCATCTGTGCCAAGCTCCTCTCTTCTAACAAACAAAATATAGTCAGGATGTTTCAAAAATAGCCTGCCTTGCAGGACCACCGCCCCCTGAAGCAGGAGCTTATGCCCATATAATACCCTCTCAGGGGAGAGTGCAGTTAGCACCACTATCTTAGGCCTGGATACCCTCTAACTCACTCTTAAGGCTTTTTATAGCTAAATCTGTTAACTTCAATTGTTTGGCTTTTAGGTATGCATTTTTTACTTTCTCTTTTATATACTCCTTTAGTGCAGTTAAATACTCAATATTAGCTTTTAACTTCTTTAGCAGGTCTTTATAAGCTTTTGGTAGTCTCTCCCTTAATCCCAAGCCCCTGCGGGCTATCACATAGGCACTTGCTACATCCTTTGTTAGCATGTATTGTGGTGCATACTTCAACATGCCTATAGTGGGCATTGATGAATAAATCCGTTAAAGGAACTTCGGGGAAATCCTTGATATTCCTATCTTATAAGTCAATTGGCAAGCTTATAAGCTGGAAAAATCTACCTCGTTTAAGTTATTGATTGTAGCCCTTTTGAAAATTTATGCACCAACGCCTACTTTCCATGGTCTATTTCTTTGTGCGTGGAAGCATTGAGCCCTACCTTAGCCTCCTCTTCTGTATATCCTATTTATTCATAATCCTGTTGAACACCAGAAGGCTAAAAGATCCCCTCCTTCTTTTCTTCCTATTAGGTAGCTTTTTTTACCTTTTGGCCTCCCTTTTTAACCCAAAGGGCTATAATCCCTTCTTTATAAAGCATCTTATAACCATTGGCTTTTTTATGTCCGTTGCGATAGCTTCCTATTACATATTTGTGCCCATGTTGCAGGTAGAAGACTTAGAAAAAAAGAGCATTCCATGGATAAATCTTGCTGTACATTTTATAAGTTCTCTATCGCTTTCTCTTTCTTGGCATCTACCAACTACAAGCTTATATCATATGCAGGGCTACTTTTGCTTTTATCTTTTGGAATACTCTCCTATGGAATTTACTATACCCTAAGTCAAAGGAAAAGCCTCTTAAAGGGTTTTGATATCTCCGTACAGTTTTTTATACTATACCTTCTCTTAGGTTGGTTTTCCTTGTTGATGGGTCCCCTGATAGCAATAAGCGGGAATTATATTTTTTTAAGACTGCATACTGATGGCATGCTTTATGGCTTTTTGACTCTTATTACCGTTGGAGCCACCCACCACATAATTCCCTTTTTGCTTTGGTGGAGAGCCTATGCTCCAAAGATAGGAAAAGAAAAAGCTCCTACCCTTAAAGAGATCCTACCTGTAAAGGTGGTTAGGCGTGTACTTTACTCTGCCCACCTATCTTAACTGGCTTGTTTTTTGGCAGCGTTGCATATCCTTTACTGGAAAGATTTCTACCTTTTTGTTCGCTTTACTTCTTGCATACTATGTATTAAAGGTCGCCCCTTTAGTTTTAGAAACACTGAAAAGATAAATTAACTGTAAAGTCAAACCCCCGAGAAAATATTTAAAAACTTGGGCGCATTTCCATACACCCCTACAGAGAAGTTTTCTCACCCAGCGTGTATATTTTATAATTTCTACCATGGGGTTTTCTAAAACAGCCTCTGTAATCTTTGACGTAGATGGCGTTATAGTGGATGTAAGCCAGTCTTATCACTATGCTATAAAAAACACCGCAGAGTACTTTTTAAAGAGGGAAGTCCCCATAGAAGAGGTTAGAAGGATAAAGTTCTCAAGGGGCATAAACAACGATTGGCTTGCCACACTGGAGGTTATAAGGGAGTTTGGTGGTAATGCAAGCCTTGAGGATATAATAGAGGTTTTCAACGAGCTTTATAGAAGTCTAAGGGACAAAGAAAGACTTATCCTTGAAAGGGAATTTTTTGAAAGGTTAAAAGCCTTGGATATACCCTTAGGGATCGTAACAGGAAGGCCGCGTGAAGACCTTTTTTATCTCTTTGAGAAGTATGAACTTTTACCCTACTTTGAGTGCATAGTGGATGAAGACACAATAGAGCAGGAAGAGCTTAGAAAGCCCCACCCCTATGCCCTACACTTGTGCGTTGAATCCCTTGGTGTAGAAAAGGGTATATATGTAGGTGATAGCTTGGCAGATTGGCTTATGGTAAGGGATTACAGAAGGCTGTACGAGAAGCCTTTAACATATATACACGTGGGAGAAAGGATTGTACCAGAAGGCGTAAGGTTTACCTCTCCTCTGAATCTCTTTGAAGCTCTTCAAGAGGCTTTGCAGAATCTATAAGTAGTATGGGGATGTCCTCCTCTATGGGATAATAAACCTTGCACTGATTACATATTAGCACTTGTTTCTCTTGGTGGTAGATTAGGTCTCCTTTGCACTTTGGACAGGCGAGTATTTCCAAAAGCTCGGGGCTTATCATGCCCTAACCTCCTACCTTAAACATCTCAATCTTTTTGGGCTTTACACCCCTTCTTATTAGCTCAAGCCTTTCTTCGGAATACCTATCCTCTCTCTTTGACCATAGGTTTATAACAAAAGCCCTTATATCCTCCTCATGGGCTCCAGACCTTAAAAGGCTTTTTATACTATAACCCTCATGGGCAAAAAGACAGGTAAGAAGCCTTCCATCGGCAGTAAGCCTAAGGCGGTTGCAATCTCCACAGAAGGGTTGTGTGATGGAAGATATAAAGCCTACCTCCAAACCGTCATCCTTGTACCTATACCTTTCTGCCACCTCACCCTTATAGCTTTTTTCAACAGGCTCAAGGTCAAAGTGTTTCATAAGTAGGTTAAGCATTTCCCTTACAGAAAAAACTTTATCCAAAGACCAATTGTTTAAGTTTCCCACATCCATAAACTCTATAAACCTAACCACCACACCCCTTTCTTTGAAAAACTTGGCTATATCCACTATCTCTGAGTCGTTTATCCCTCTTACCACGCACACATTCACCTTAACGGGATTCAAGCCCTCCCTTAAAGCAGCTTCTATACCCTCAACTACCCAAGAGGCTTTAACATCCCTGCCCACCATCCTTGAAAGCACCTCGTCCTTTAAAGAAGGAAGGCTAACGGTAATCCTTTTTAGCCCAGCAAGCTTCAAAGTCTTTGCTTTTCCTTTCAAAAGAAAACCATTGGTGGTCAAGCTTAGGTCTTCTATGGGAAGCTCTGACAGTTTTTCTATGAGCGTTTCTATGCTTCTCCTTAAAAGGGGCTCTCCGCCTGTGAGCCTTACCTTTTTTATGCCAAGGGGAAGCACCGCCTTTGTGAATTTTACTATTTCCTCAAGGCTAAGTATTTCCTCACGCCTAAAGAACTCATAACTTTCGCCATCGGGCAAACAAAAGAAGCACCTAAAATTACACCTATCGGTAACTGATATTCTAAGATCCCTAAGCTCTCTGCCCAACTTATCTAAGGTCATGCTCCAAGCACCCACTCGCCTTTTCCATCTTCAAAGACTTCCTTTTTCCATATGGGCACCCTCTTTTTTACCTCATCCACCACATACCTACAAGCTTTAAAGGTCTCGTCCCTATGTCCTCCAAAGACCACCACCAAAAAGGAAGGCTCTCCTACCTTTACAGGTCCAAGCCTGTGATGGATAAATACCTCTTTTACGGGAAATTTACTTAGGGCTTCTTGCCTTATCTCTTCCATAACCTTTATTGCCATCTCTGGAAAGGCTTCATAGTGAAGCTCTATAACAGGTCCATCCTCTGGAGCACTGCGGGCTATCCCAAGAAAGGTAAGGCTTGCCCCACAATCTTGGGGCACTTCATACTGGGAAAGGATCCTCTCCGCCCCTATCCATTCAACTCCAAGGTAGATTTTGGGAAGCATGTTTATAAATATAAACCAACTGTATGCCAGGTGAGAAATTGTACATGGGAACAATTTAAAAATTCCGGTGGTTCAAAGGCAGGGGTGCTTGCATTACTTACAAAGCTTCATTTGCATACTTTACCCATAAAGGTATAATATGAAACGGTATGAAAAGATGCTATAAGTGTGGGCAAAGGGCTGTAGTTTATCTAAGGCAGCACAGGATAGCCTTTTGCAAGGAACACTACATAGAATGGTATTTAAAAAGGTTAAAGGAAACTATAAAAGAGTTTCGCATGTTTGATAAAGAGGATAAAGTTTTGGTGGCAGTCTCTGGGGGGAAGGATAGTCTGGCCCTTTGGGATGCTTTAAATAGGCTTGGCTACAAAGTGGACGGTCTTTATATAGATCTTGGTATTGGTGAGTATTCCCAAAAGTCAAAAAGAGTGTGTCAAGATTTTGCAAAAGAAAGGTCTTTAAGGCTAAATATAGTGGATTTAAAAAGGGAGATAGGGGATATACCCACCATAAAGGAAGTGGAAAAAAGGCCCGCTTGTTCCTTTTGTGGTCAGTTAAAAAGGTATTATATGAACAGTTTTGCAAAGAAAGAGAGCTACAAAGCAGTAGCCACAGGTCATAACCTTGACGATGAAAGTGCAACCCTTTTGTCCAATGTGCTTAGTTGGAATATGGGGTACCTTTCAAGGCAATTTCCAGTGCTTTTGGAAGGTGATGGCTTTGTGCGAAAGGTAAAGCCTCTTTTTAAGTTTACAGAAAAGGAAAATGCTCTTTATGCTTTTCTGTCGGGTATAAACTTTGTAGAGGAAGAGTGTCCCTTTGCGGAAGGGGCAAGCTCCATAGAGTATAAAAAGATACTTTCAAGTATAGAAGAAAAAAGCCCTGGTACAAAGCTTAGGTTTTACATGGACTTTTTGAGAAAACTACATCCTTTATTGACTCAAGAAAAACTTCAGATAAAACCCTGTAAGTTATGCCAAGAGCCTACCACTGCGGAAATATGCTCCCTTTGTAGACTAAGGGAAAGGGTCAGGTCAAAGACTTTGTCATCCTTATCCAATAGTTAAACCTATCTTTTTCCTCAAAACCAAGCTTTTTATAAAAATCCAAGGCTGGTTTGTTTTGGTCTCCAACCCAAAGCTCTGCAGTATCAAGTCCTCTACTTTTGAAATACTCAAGAGCCTTTTCCACAAGAAGCTTTCCTATACCCCTGCTTCTCATCTCTGGCAAAACCGCAAGCTCGTGAATAGCCCCTACTACTTTACCCTCCCTTTTGCTAAACCAGTTTCCATCACTTGCCACAAAGCCCACTATCTGCCCCTTTTCTTCTGCAACCCATATACCTGCTACATCCCTTCGGAAAAGCCAATTTAAGTATGCCTGCACATCCTCAGTGTGGGTATAGGAGTACTCTTCAAGCTCCTTGTAGCTTTTAAGATATACCTCCACCAGATCTTGCAAGTCTTTCTCTTGTGCTCTGCGGACCTTCATGGTCTTATTACTCTTGCACCCTCTGGGAGAGTTATCCTAAAAAGTCCTTCCGATGGTGTAAAGTTGGTGGAAACTCTTATAAACTCTATGGTGGTTATAATGCCACCTTTTTCCTCAACCTTTATACTCCTTATATCACCCCTACGGGAAACCTCCACAAAGATCCTTGAAAAATAGTCATCTTTAACTTTTGGCTTTAGAACAAAGGTCTTTGCGCCTTCTTCTTCCATTTGGCTAACCAAGTCGAAAACCTCGGAAAGGGGCTTGGATATCAAAAAGAGAGCCTCTATAACGGGCGACCTATTCCTTTCTAAGCTATCAAGGTATGCAGTTTTATCACTTGGGGAATAGACCATAACCTGTAGACCATCAGAAAGGATCAAAGTTCTATGGGGCTGTTCGTACTCTATTCTAAACTTTCCTCCCCTTTGTGCATAAAAGACCCCCTTTGAAGTCTCCACGCCCGACTGCCATGGATACTGCACCCTTTGAACAAAGGAGACCTTTATGGTCCTTATAGAATCCAGCCTTTTTTGAAAATCTTCAAAGGACTGGGCAAAGGAAAGACAGAAAAGGAACAAAAGCACCAATAACCTCATAACTTATGGAACCTCCTTAAAAAAGATAATATAACCTCATACCACATAACCACTACATCCCAGTTTATAGCATCGTAAAGGTCGTACTGCGTGTACCTTATGGTAAAAGGGTGGGAACTAAGGAAAAGGCTTTGAAGTCCCTTCTCTTTAAAGGGTATATGATCTCCATCCCTTTCCCTTGCCCTGCAAAAGTCTATATTCACCCTTAGGTCCCTTAGGTGTTTGTAGAACATTTCGTTTATCCTTTCTCCGTTATAACCAATCATATCCTCGTATATTACGCAAGGATTGTGCCAGCCTATGCCCTCAAGGTTTATGCAATAAAAGGCGTGCTTTAAGCCTCTTTCCACGTGGAAGCTTGCACCCTTTAAGCCCAATTCCCTTGCCTCTGTTATTAGAAATCTTAACCTGTAGGGCACCTTGTAATTATCCCTTATCTCCTGAAAGAGGAAAAGGAGCAAAAGAAAGCCTATGCCGTTGCTTATGGCTCCGTAGCTTTCGTGCACCGTGTCTTTGTGGGCTACCAAATAGATGATGGGACCTTTTCCTACCTCCATGATGAGATTTTCTCCCTCTACGGACTTTTCCGAGGAGGAGATATAGAGCTTTATATTAAAATCCTCAACGCTTTTTATATCTTCCCTTTTTAAGCTAAGGATTGGGATATCAACTCCCATATAGGGTCCGTATATAAAGTCCTTCAGATTGTTATCGTAGGTTATTATGGCAGTGGCACCTTTTTGCTGGGCTTCTAAGGCTTTTTCCTTTGTCAAATCTGGAATTAGAGCTATGTCTCCCTCCACATAGTCCCTCTTTACAAACCCCTTTATCTCTACGCTTTTACTGCCCAAAAAAGCCACCCCTTGTATCTTTTTGCCTTCCACCTCTATCAATGCCTTCTCTGGAATGTAAGCCCTTGTGGAAAAGCTTTCCTTTTTGTAAGGGCAGGAATTTTCTTCAAGAAAATCCTCTATTAGCCTTTGGACTCTTTTACTTTCCTTCGTGCCTGTAAGCCTGTTGTTGCTTAAAATCTTGTAGGCAAGCTCCTTTAAAGCTTCAAGCTTTTCACTTTTCATAAACGGGCGTAAGCCAAACCTTGTAGCGCTCCACCATACCCCTTACCGCCTTAAAGTAAAGGTCTTGAAGCTCCCTTGTAATGGGGCCTATCTCTCCATTGCCCACTTTTCTGTTATCCACCTCAACAACAGGCGTTATCTCAGCGGCGGTACCCGTCATAAAGACCTCATCGGCTATATAAAGCTCACTACGGGCTATGGGCCTTTCTTCCACTTCTACTATCAATTCATTCTTCAAGAGTTTTTTAACAGCAGCCCTTGTGATGCCTTCCAGTATGTGCTCTGAGTAGGAGGGTGTTATTGCTTTTCCTTCCCTTATTAGGAATATGTTTTCTCCAGAGCCCTCCGCCAAAAAGCCGTGCTGGTTTAACATTATTGCCTCGTCGTATCCACTCATGAGGGCTTCCGTTTTCGCCAAGGCACTATTCACATAAGCACCAGCCACCTTCCATCTTGAGGGTATAGAATTATCGTCGTTCCTTCTCCAAGAGGAAACCTTCACCCTTATTCCTTTTGAGGTATCAAGATACCTACCAAACTTGTAGGTGTATATGGCGATCTCTGGCGTGTATTCAATAAGCTTTGGTGTAAGTTTTAGGTCCTTAAAATAGGCTATAGGCCTTATATAAACATCTTCCCTTATCTGATTTTTCCTTAAAAGTTCCACCGTTATATTTACCAAATCCTCCACAGTGTAGGGAAGTTTCATAAACATGGCGTTGCAGTTCTTCAAAAGTCTTTGGTAATGCTCCTTTGCAAAAAGTACGTAAAGCTGCTCCTCTTCTTGGTTCCAGTAAGCCCTTATGCCCTCAAAGACTGCAGTACCATAATGAAAGGAGTTGGTCATTACGCTTATCTTTGCTTTGTCCGCAGGGACAAAATCTCCCTCAAAGAAGATGTATTCCATAATCTATAGATTATAACAAAAGCCCCTTATAATATTCCCATGTTTGTTTCAAGGTTTGCACCAAGCCCAACGGGATATCTCCACCTTGGCAATGCAAGGACTGCCATCTTTAGCTACCTTTTTGCAAGGCATCACAAGGGAAAGTTTATACTCCGTATAGAAGATACTGATAGAGAAAGGTCTACCAAAGAGTTTGAAGAGATGCTCCTTGAAGAC
>CALIUI010000104.1 GCA_938048815.1 uncultured Aquificaceae bacterium
TGAAGGTAGCTATGTTCTTATAGATGACAAGGGCTTATTAAGGGAAGAAGAAATTGAAGAGATAGAAAGAGCCATATGGAATAGCAGTATAAGAAACGTAAAAAGAATAAGCTTAAAAGATATTGAGGAAACAAAAGGAGATAGGCTTCTTATAGTTCAAAGGCATTTAAGGTCTGGACAAAAGATAGAGCATAATGGTGATATACTTATCCTTGGTAATGTAAACAAGGATGCACAAGTTATAGCAACAGGCAACATAATAGTTATGGGAAAATTGAGGGGAATTGCAATAGCTGGAGCTCTTGGAGATGAGAGGGCTGTGGTAGTAGCCCTTGAAATGGAACCCCAGCAGATAAGAATAGGGAAAAAGGTCGCTATAATGAGCGACGAGGAAAGGAAGTCTCCAGGTTATCCAGAGGTTGCAAAAGTTGAAGATGGTAATATAATACTTGAGAGGGTATAAATGAGCAAAATTTTTGTGATTACCTCTGGAAAGGGCGGTGTGGGGAAAACTACTATAACTGCCAATCTTGGAGTCGCTTTAGCAAGCCTTGGTAAAAAGGTACTTTTAGCGGATGCAGATATAGGTCTTAGGAACCTTGATATGGTCCTTGGTCTTGAAAATCGCATAGTATATGATGTGCTTGATGTATTGGAAGGCAGGGTTGAGTTTCATAAGGCTTTGGTTAAAGACAAAAGGGGGCTGAGCCTTTGGCTCCTACCTGCGAATCAAACCAAAAATAAGGATGCCATAGATAAGGACAAATGGCTAAAGCTTATGGAAGAGGTTAAAGAATCCAAGGAATATGATTATATTTTGATAGATTCTCCAGCAGGTATAGAAAGGGGATTTCAAATAGCAGCCCTTCCTGCGGATATTGCTTTTGTGGTGGTAAACCCAGATGTTTCTTCCATAAGGGATGCAGATAGAGTAATAGGGCTTTTGGAGAACATGGATAAGGAGGAGCAATATCTTGTTATAAACAGAATAAAATGGGACTTTGTAAAAAGGGGTGAAATGTTATCGGTGGAAGACATAGTGGATATTTTAAAAATTAAGCTAATTGGGATAATTCCAGAAGAGCCAAAGCTTGTAGACTTTACCAACAGAGGCGAGCCCATAGTTTTGTACAAAGATTACGATGCTTCAAAAGCCTTTTGGGATATAGCAAGAAGAATGGAGGGTGAAGACATCCCTATGGTGAGATATGGTGAAAAGAAGAACCTTTTTGAAAAGATCCTTGGGAAATAACTATGGCATGGGACTTATTTACTAACCGAGGGGGTAGCAAGGAAGAAGCTAAAAAAAGGCTCACCTTGGTGCTATCCTACGAAAGACGAGGGCTTCCTCCTAATTTTATTGAGCGTTTAAGAGATGACCTTATACTACTCTTTTCAAAGTATTCTCAGTTTGACGTGGAAAGAATAGAGGTAGAAATAAAGACAGAAAAAGATGACTTTGACGAACTTTGGATAAGCGTCCCCTTCAAACAATGAAAAGACTCATACTTCTCCTTGACCTTGATGGAGTTCTGGTAAAGGATAAATTTTTAAATCCCTTTCCAGACGCTTTTACATTCCTAAAGGTCCTCAGGGAAATGGGAATAGCCTTTCGTGTAGTTTCCAACAATTCTACAAGACCACCACAGAGAATATTGGAGGAGTTAAGAAATAAGGGAATAGAGTTAAAGGAGGGAGAGTTTATATCACCCCTTTCTCTTTTGGAAGATTACTTAAAGGAAAGGAAAATAAAAAGAATTTTCTTTATTGGCATGCCAGCGGTAGAAGAGTATCTAAGGGAGCTGGGTTTTGAAGTTCTTCAAGACCATAAAGTAGAGGCTGTGGTGATAGGGCAGGATAGGAACATAGACTTTAATAAGTTAAAGAAGGCCACTTCCGCTGTTTTTTTAGAGGGTGCTAAAATCATTCCCCTAAATTTGAGCAGGATTGTTAAGGATGATGATGGTTTATACTTTCCTGGTGCTGGATCCCTTGCCCTTGCTATAGCCCATGCTTGTGGCTATAAAGAAGAACTTCCAAATCTTGGAAAACCCTCAAAGGACTTTATGAATTATGCCTTAAGTGGTCTAAAAGGAGAAGAAGCTTATCTTGTAAGCGATGACATATACACAGACCTAATAGGCGCAAAGGATTTAGGTATAAAAACCATATTTATGACAACGGGAAAGTATGGGAAAGAGGAGTTAAATAAAGCTAACTTTAACCCAGATCTTGTCTTTGATAGCTTAGAATCTCTACTGCAATATCTTTATAAAACTGTTTCTCTTTAATCTCTCCAGAAGCTCTTGCCTTCTTTGGGAGATTTTCCTTTCAAAAATTTCTCTAACTAATTCATCCCTGCTTTTCCCCTCGTAAAGATCCTCTTGGGATAATACTTTTGCCAAATATATATGATCCTTATCCTCCCCTATAGCAATACTACCAATGGGTGCTTGCCATACTTCCCTATCTAATACATCAATTAAATCCCCTTTAGCTACTTTAAGCCTTTCTACCGAAAGACCCATCTCCTTAGCTATATCCTGCAAATCCTTCTTGGGATCAAAGACATTTTTAAGCTTATTCTCATCCTTCTTGTCCACCACTAAAAGCTCTATA
>CALIUI010000105.1 GCA_938048815.1 uncultured Aquificaceae bacterium
AGTGGATAAGGCGGTTCTACCAAACCTGTGGAAGGCGGACATAAAAGATTGTTTTGTGATAGGGTCTGGTTATGGAGATTTACCATCTGAGAGAGCATACATAAGGCTTGAGGTGCTGTCCTGTGTGAAAAAGGACGGAACAGTGGTAGAGAGAGCCACAAAAGGTTATGTGGCGGGGGAAGATGGGAAAGTGGGGCTGAAGGGAAGGGTTATAACAAAGCAGGGAGCAATTCTGGCAAGGATGTTGCTTGCGGGTTTTATAGATGGTATTGCAAAGGTTTTTGCCCAGTCGGGGACTACAGTGGTAGTATCTCCTCAAGGAGCATTGACAACCGTAAATCCTGCTCAGGCTTTAAATGTGGGGCTAAGCTCTGGTATATCAACTGCAGCCAAAGAACTTGTGGAGCAATACAAGAAGCTGGCGGATGAGACTTATCCTGTGGTGGAGATAAACGCAGGAAGGAATGTGGATGTAGTTTTCTTGCGGGGTATAGACCTTACCTTAGAGCAGGAGCGGGCAAGCAAACAGGAGGAGCCTCAAAAATGAAATGGCTGATAATTTTTGCTTTATCTCTTTTGCTATCTTCCTGTGCAAGCAAGCTTCTTTTGCCTTATGAAGAGGAGGCAGTATGCAATAAGGGTGTAGGCTATGGTTATTGTGGCAGGCTGTCAGATATTTATGAAGACAGCCTAAAATACCCTTACAAGTATGGCATAAAGGAGGGTCAAAGATGAAGAAAGGTCTTTTACTGGCAGGTATTTTGCTGGTGGGTATTGCTAAGGCACAGGAACCAGAGGCTATTGTCTATCCAAAGTCTGTAAGCAAGGTGGAGTTAAACCTTTCTCTGGGGCTTGTAGATTTTAAAGAGAGGGTTCTGGATAAAACATGGTATGCAAGGTTTGGTTTTGACTACAGGGTTAAGTATCCTTTCTTAGTGGGTGGGGGTTTAAAGGTTAGCTCTTCTTCAGATATTTTTATGGCTTATCCAGATATGAGAGTTAAAGTGAGAATTCCTTTATTCTCTACTCTTAAGCTTGACCCTTATGCGGGTATCTCAGTGGGCTATGCGGAGAATAAAACAATTAACAGGAAGAAGCTTGTCGGTGGCGGGCAGGCTGGTGTGGAGCTTATATATTTTGTGGAGGGTGTAAGCTTTGGTGTCGACCTTTCCTATCATGTTTTTACAGATAGCAGGTTTAATCACCTGCAGGCAGGTCTTGTTATTGGCTTTTAGGGGGCAAAGGAATGAAGAAGGCGGCTTTACTGTTTTTTCTTAATTTTCTTGTTTCCTGTGGTGGTGGGTTTGGCACAGATTCTAAGGGATTTTCTATTTCGGCAAGCTTTGATAGTAAGGTAGTGGATGTTAAGGTATCTGACAGGGCAGACACAACGGCTAATTTAACTCTTTCTGTTTCTTCTTCGGATATCCTGGGCAGGTCTGTATCTTTTAATTCAGCGGTGCTGACTTACAGAAGCTTTACTGGAGAGCTTATCAGAGTTGTGGAACAGCCCTTAAATTTTTCATTGAAGGCTGGAGAGAAAAAGACAGTTAGTCTGGTTCTTTTTTCCTTTCAGGATAAGCTCTCTTCTCCTTATATTGATTTGCTTTCTTCAAAGCTTGTCAATGCAGGTGGTCAGCTGGCGACGGCTCTTACTCTTACCTTGGGACAGGGGCAGTGTCATACGGAGACCCAGTGTCAGACTCAGAACAATCAGCAGGTATGCAATTCTGTGCAGGTGTGTGAAAAAGCCTTTTCTGGCACATTTCCTCAGGATTTGATAGCAGGAACATGCAAGGTGGTAGCTGGACAGCAGGTTTTGCAGGAAAAAGACCCGGGAATTTTAACTGGAGATGGTTCAGGGGTTGTTTCTGGGAGGACGATAAGAGTTAGCTTTAATAGTGGTGTACCTGATGGTGTTTATGTGGTGGCTACCTGTTTATCTCCTGTTTCTCCGCAGGCTTATCCTCTTTATTTTCAGACAGTAGAAGTGGTTATCAAAACAAGTGAAGGAAATATGTCTGCAGGACAGATTAGTTTGAGGGTTGTGCCATGAGGGAAAAAGTAGTTTTCTTAGGATTGAGTTTTTTGACTTTTTCCTGCAGTGCAAAGGTATCAGAGTGGTCTGAGGCGTATAAGTATCAGGCTCCGAAAGGCTGGAGTGTAGAAAAAGAAGGGGAGACGAAACTTCCTAAACCACCTCAGGGACAGGCAGAAAAGAAGGAGAGCCTTTATGAGAAGGAGGTTCAGGGCAAAATTCTTGAGCTTTTAAAGACCACACCTACCCCTTTGAGGGTTCCTGACACAGTTGTGCGGGTGCTTGTGCTTCCACATGTGGATGAGAAGGGAAATCTTGTATCTCAGAAGTATATCTTCTTCAGAGCGGAGGAAGGCAAGTGGATACTTGGGGATTATCTTCTCAAGAAAGGAGAACCTCTTAAAGAGTTAAAGCCTCTTGATGTAGAGGGAGAAAAGAAATGACGCAGGAAGAATTGTTTTTAGTCCTTGAGAGGGAAAACCTTTCAAGGTATGTTATGCCTTACTATGAAGAGGATGGTTTTTTCTACAATGCGGACGGCTCTATAGGCATAGCCTTTGAGTGTGTGCCTCTTGTG
>CALIUI010000106.1 GCA_938048815.1 uncultured Aquificaceae bacterium
ACCGAGAAGGAATGGGAAGATAATTCAGCATGGCAATAGTAGTGGTGAGAGACATCAAAGGGATGAACATTTGAGGTATATACGGAGATATGGTAGGAGTAAGTGGAAGGAGGATACTGGGTATAGTTTGCGGTCTTTAGTGGAGAATGCCTTTTATAGGATGAAGAAGATATTTGGTAGTTATTTAAGGAGTAAGTTAAAGCAGATGCAGGAGGTAGAGTGGCGAGGAACTATGTCCCCAAAAAGGGATTTATACACCAAAGTCGCCCTACTGCCTCTTTTTTGTCGATGGGCTTATCTTTGAACTTTCTTGAATTTCTCACCCGGCGTATAAGAGTATAATTGTAATGTATGCTTATTTTTGAGCTCTCTTCTCAAGGAAAAAGGGGCTACCAGCTTCCAAAGCTTGACGTGGATGAAATAGACCCAAGGGGATACCTTGGAGAATACTACAGAGAAGGTATAAATTTTCCGGAAGTTTCCGAGTTAGAAGTGGTAAGGCACTACACAAGACTCTCTCAACTTAACTATGGGATAGATACCACTATGGTGCCCTTGGGTTCTTGTACCATGAAATACAACCCTCGCATAAATGAAGAATTGGCAAACACAGAGCTTTTAAAAAACATACATCCCATGAGCCCCTGTGAATACATTCAAGGTGTTTTAAAAATGATGTACCATTTAAAGGAACTCCTTAAAGAAATAGGGGGCTTTGAGGATGTTTCCTTACAACCTGCCGCAGGCGCCCACGGTGAGCTTTTGGGTCTTTTGATGATCCATGCCTACCACAAGGATAGGGGAAACCATCATAAAAAAATTGTACTGGTGCCAGATACCTCCCACGGCACAAACCCAGCAAGCGCCAGCCTGTGCGGTTATGAAGTTATAACCGTTAAAAGTGATAAAGGGGGCGAGCTTGACTGGGAGGACTTTCAAAGAAAACTCACAGACCAAGTAGCCTGCCTGATGATAACCAATCCTAACACCCTTGGCATTTTTGAAAGGAATATAAAGAGGATAGCGCAGGCTCTTCACGAAAGGGACGCTTTACTTTACATGGATGGCGCCAACTTGAACGCCCTCGTAGGTATGGCAAAGCCCGGTGATTGGGGTGTGGATGTGATGCATTTTAATCTTCACAAAACCTTTTCCACACCCCATGGTGGTGGTGGTCCCGGTGGCGGAGCCTTGGGAGTTTCCCAAAGACTGCAGGATTATCTACCAGTTCCACAGGTGGTTTTTGACGGGAAAGAGTACAGGCTTGATTGGGACAGGCCAAAAAGTGTGGGCAAGATCCTTACCTTTTATGGACATTTTGCCATCATGCTTAGGGCTTTACTCTATATCCTCTCCTATGGGTCTGAATTGGACAAAGTGGCAAAGTATGCAGTCTTAAACAGCAACTACCTAAAACACCTTTTAAAGGATCTTTTTATTGACCCTTATGAGGAAACATCCCGCATGCATGAGTTTGTCCTTTCCGCCCAGAATTTACTCAAATATGAAATAAATGCCATGGATATAGCAAAGGCTCTTTTGGATAAAGGCTTTTATGCACCAACTGTTTATTTCCCCCTCACAGTAAAAGAAGCTCTTATGATAGAGCCCACAGAGACGGAAAGTTTAATATACCTTGAAAGCTTTGCAAAAGCCTTGAGGGATATAGTAGAAGAGGCAAAAAAGAACCCAAAAGCATTAAAGGAATCACCCACAAAAACACCAGTGAGAAGGATAAAGGAGGCTCAAGCCAACAGGAATCCTATACTTAGAGCCTCATGGGCATAACTACGCAAAGGTATGGATCTTTCTCTTTATCGTCGGACTCAATAACCACAGCGCTGTCTGGGTCTATGATTTTTATCCATACCTTACTTACATCAAAGCTATCAAGGGCTTCTATGAGATACTTGCCGTTAAAGCCCACCTCTACGGGCTCTCCGCCGTAATCCACATCCAACTCATCCCTACCCTCTCCGTACTCTGGGTCTGATATCTCCAAAATAGCCACATGATCGGAAAAGGTTATCTTTACAGGAAAGGCAGAAGACTCCGCTATGCTGGATAGCCTCTTTAAACTATCCAGGAAAGAGTCTTTATCTGCAAATATCTCGTGGTTAAAGCTTGTGGGTATTACCGCCATGTAATCGGGATATTCGCCCTCCAAAAATCTCATAGAAAGGTGGAAATCTTCACCCGCTATATGTATAAAGGAGTCGTCCTTTCCACTGCTAACATGTCCAAGGTAGTCCTCCAATAGACCTTGTATTACCTTTAGGCTTTTTCTTGGTATCAAAAGCTCCATGGGAAATTCGCCCTCTCTCCAATACAAGGCAAGTCTATGCCCGTCTGATCCGACAAAGTGAGTTTTCCCATCCACCTCATGTACATAAAGCCCCTGCAGGGCATAACGAGAATCGTCCTTTGATATGGCGTACTCCACCTTGTCTATCGCTTTGATAAGGTCAAGGGCAGGAAACTCTGCGCTTGTTTGCACAGTGGGAAACTCGGGAAAATCCTCCGGATCAAGGGTCACCAACTTAAAGGTGCTTCTTCCACCGCTAAGGATAAGTTTGTCCTCTTTTAATTCTGCAGATATGGAGGCGGAAGCCAAACTTTTCACTACACTTGTTAGTTTATCTGCATTAACCGCTATCTTTCCCTCTTCCTCTATGTTCCCTTTGATGCTTACAGAGAGAAAATTTTCGAGGTCTGTTGCCCTTATAGTTAGCTTGTCCCCATGAGCTGTCAGAAGGAAGTTGTTAAGGATAGGCAAGGCGGACTTTTTCTCCGTCGCGTTCTTTGCCTTTTGCAGGGCAGAAAGGAACTCTCCTCTATCTACCTTGAACCTCATTGGAAGTATTATAACCCAAATACACACCGGTTGAGAAATTGTATGTATGAAAGGCCAACAAAGACGGTAATTCAGCCTTATTGTTCCTATTGAGAAAATGCAGAGAGCTTAGATGCACTCCCAAAAAAGATTTTTGACACAGCCTTTAAAAACCTCAAAGTGTTTCAAAAATAGCCCTTTCACAGGACCACCGCCCTCGCCCCCTGAAGCGGGAGCTCTTGCCCATATAATACCCTCTCAGGGGATAGTGCAGTTAGCATCACTACCTTAGGCTTGGATACCCTCCTTGACTCACTCTTAAGGCTTTTTATAGCTAAATCTATTAGCTTCAATTGCTTGGTTTTTAGGTATGCATTTCTTACTTTCTCTTTTACATACTCCTTTAATGAAGTCAAATACTCAATATTAGCCTTTAACTTCTTTAGCATAAACCTTAGGAACGGGCTTTGGTATAAAAGCCTGTGTTATTCTTCATACCTATGAATGGAGATAGTAAAACCAGCCAAAAGACACAAAAGAAGCAATACAAAGTAAGAAACTGGCCAGAATATGATAGAGCCTTAGTTCAGAGAGGCTCAATGATCTTATGGCTGTCAGAAGAAGCGGAAAATCAGTAGCTTTACAATGGACCAAGAAAAAGAGGTGCGCCAATCATTTACGACGATA
>CALIUI010000107.1 GCA_938048815.1 uncultured Aquificaceae bacterium
AATCGCCCTCGTTTTCCCTATCAGGGTCGTCCACCACTATCACCATCTTGCCTTGAGCTATATCTTCCAATGCCTCTTCAATGGTGTTAAACTTAAACTCCATCATTCACCTCCTTCTTCAGACTTTTTGCCCTTGGCTATATCCCTTGCCTTTTCCCATAATTCATCCAATAGGCTTTTCCTGTAGGATTGTTGAAGTTCTGTAGTTTCGTTGCCTGTGGCTTTTTTAAGCTCTTCTCTGTATTCTCCCCTTAATCTTTCCAGAGCAGGTCCCCCAAAATGTACCCAAAGATGGTCTATAAGCAGGAAGGCTATTAAGATACCTACTATCCACCTCACCATCTTTGTTTGGCGTTGGTGCGTAAATAACTTATGGTACATTAGTTTTGACATCCTAAAATTAGACCTTCCGATCCCAGACCACACCACCATATTTTGAAAGCTAAATATACAGCGTAATTGTGTGAGTAGTAGGCTGGATAAGATGCGTAGAGTGGAGTTTGTGTTGAATATCTTTTTATGCACCAAAGCTTTGCTCGGCGTATCATAAGTTATAATATTTCCTTTAGCTATGGTAAAGATAGGAATAACCATAGGAGACCCTGCAGGAGTTGGACCTGAGCTTATCTTGAAAATTTCCAAGCACTTTGACTTAGAGAAAGCCTATGTGATATATGGAGAGAGTAAGATTATGCAAGCTGTACAGAGGGAGTTAGGGATATACCTTGACCTGAAAGAGATCTATACGATAGATGAGGTAAAAAAGCCCGGTGTTTATATAGCGGATTTGAATATAAGTGAAACCGATAGACCCTTTCCCTCTCTCACCTCTGGCAAGGTGGCGGTGGCATACCTTGGAAGGGCGGCTGTAGATGCAGTTTATGGGAAAATTCATGGACTTCTTACCATGCCCATAAATAAGTTTTGGGCAAAGCTTGCAGGCTTTTCCTTTGAAGGTCAAACGGAGTTCTTGGCTCAAGCATGTAATGTAAAGGATTACGCCATGCTTATGTATTCAGAAAAGATAAAGGTGGTCCCTTTTACCACCCATATACCCTTGAAGGAAGTCCCAGAAAGGATAAAAAGCCAAGAGATAATAAGAAAAGTAAAGCTTATAGTAAAGGAGTTTAAAAGGTTGTTTGGTATAGAGCCCTCCATGGGTGTTTTGGGATTAAACCCCCATGCGGGGGAAGGTGGCACCATTGGGGAAGAAGATGTAAGGGAGATAGCCCCTGCGGTAGAAGCCCTCAAAAAGGAAGGTTATAAGGTGGAAGGTCCTATATCGCCCGATAGTGCCTTTTTGAATAAAGACTTTGACCTTTATCTTTGCATGTACCATGACCAGGGCTTGATACCCTTTAAGCTCCTTGCCTTTAAAGAAGGTGTAAACCTTACCCTTGGACTGCCCTTTGTAAGAACTTCACCGGACCATGGCACCGCCTACGATATAGCTTGGAAGGGCATTGCAGATGAAACTCCTTCCTTGCATGCATTAAAGCTGTGTGAAAGGCTATGTCTATAAGAACAAGACTATACACTAATCTATTCCTTTCTATATTTTTAACTCTAACGGCAACGGTTGTATCTCTTTATTTGATATCATCCTACCTTCTCAATAGCAAGCTCAAAGAAGTCTATACACACATTTTTAACAACTACAAGGAGATTCTAAAACATGAAGAAAGGGATATAGAACTACTCACCGTAAAGGCGCACGTTGAAGATGGATACTACTATGTAGAAAAGTTCTCTGGGACTTCCTGCGATAGAAGTCCCCATTACAGAATTTCATCTGTAGGGCTATACTATGGCATAAATAAAGCTTATTCCGATGGATGCTATTTCATAGGGGTCAAGGTTGAAGAATTGCTGGATATTATGAAGAGCCTATTGGGTGTTGAATGGATCATTTATTACGATAGAAACTCTATAAAGGACGCTGTAGACCTTGACAAATTTGTAAAGGATAAGATAGCTACAGATAGTATATTGATAGACAAGTTTTCAGACTCCAAAGTACTTTCCCTGCCCCTTGATGTGGTGGGATATAGGCTACATGGTAGCTTTTTTGAAAAAAGTCTTCTTATGGAGATACTCATCGTGGATATTAATCAAGCGTACTTTGGAAAGATAATACTTGTAAAGGATGTTTCTGGTATATACAAAGAGGTTTATACCACAATTTTAGCGCTCTTCTTTTATTCCATTGCTTTAATTCTACTTTTGTCCTTTGCGCTTTTTAGGATATCTTCTTTCTTGGTTAGCAGAATAATCTTGTTAAGGGACGTAGCTGGAAAAATAGAAAAAATGGATTTTTCGGCGGTTGATCTTATCAAAAGGCAAGCAGGAAACCCAAAGGATGAGGTTTGTGAGTTGGGAGAGAGCATTTACCATATGGCAGTTAGTCTAAAATCCACCTTTGAAGAGCTGCAGCAGAAGAAGAAGGAGCTCGAGCAGATGGCTTACTACGACCCTCTTACAGGGCTTCCTAACAGAAGATTCTTCTTTGACCATGCACGTATTCTATTTGAAAACTCAAAGAGGTATGGGACAGATCTTAGTGTCCTCGTTATGGACCTTGACTACTTTAAAAGGATAAACGACACCTATGGCCACGACGCCGGGGACCTCATTTTAAAAAGTTTTGCGGACGTTATAAGGAAAAATACAAGACAATCAGACCTACCAGCCAGGTTTGGTGGCGAGGAGTTTGTTCTTTTGATGCCTAACACAAGCCTTCAACAGGCAAAGATCGTCGCAGAAAAGATCAGGCTTAGCTTTCAAAACAGCCATGTAGTTTACAAAGAGGAAAAGATAGGTACAACCCTTAGCGGTGGACTTGCATCCTTCACACCTAAGGTTGAGAGTATAGATGACCTTATAAAGATGGCTGATGAAGCCCTCTACAGGGCAAAGGAGCTCGGCAGGAATAGGGTGGAAGCTTACGAGCCTAAAAAATAGGCACTTCAAAAGCTGGGTTGGCAAGGGCTCTCAAAAGGTTTAGTTTTATAGCCCTTACTATATCTTCCTTCACTTTACGCTCTTTGAACCTTATAAAGTGATGGAATAGCACGCCGCTGGCTTCTAATCCCAATCCTTTGTCTTGGGTGATCTTATCAATCCAGTCCCTATGCAAAAATTTATTCCTAAGGGTTGGAGTTTTTCCTTTTCCTATTCCCACAAACTGATAGCCACAAACAGAGCCCTCTTTTAAAAAGACCTTTACCAATTTACCTTCCCACTCAAAGCTAAAGGACTCTTCTGCTTCTTCAAAGATACCACCGCTACCTGCGGTGACAGACCTTGTTTTTACTGCATTGTAATCTACAAGCCCGGGGTTTTTGACCTTTAGCCCTGCCATGTTAAAGCCCGCTATGGCACCTCCTTGTTGTGCCGGTGGGAAAAGGGCAATCCATCGGTGGTTTCCCCAAGCATCTATGCCGGAGCATATATCCCCTGCAGCATAGACATCGGGGTCAGAAGTTTGTTGGTATTCATCTACCAATATGCCACCTACCACTCTTCCGGTGGCTTCGTTTATGTGTAGCTTTATATCCGTATCTGCCACAAGGTTTGTCCTGGGCCTTACGCCTGTGGAAAGGATGACCATATCCGTCCTTATAAACTTGCTTTTATCGGTTCCGTTTGGTTTTATTTCCACCGCCTCAACCCAATGGTCTTCTCCATGTATAGCAACCACTTGATGGTTTAAATAAAAATGGATACCTTCCTCCTCCAAGGGCTTCATGTACTTGTCTGCCATAAACTTATCAAGCATTCTTGGAAGCACACGGTCAAAAAACTCTACCACATGTACCTCCAAGCCCATATGTCTTAGGGTCTCTGCATCCTCTATACCTATAGGTCCGGCCCCCACTATCACCGCCCTTTTAACCCTTCCAGAAAGTATCCAGTCCCTTATCTTTTTTGCGTCATAGAGATTTTTTGCAGTGGTTACTCCACCAAGTTCCACTCCGGGAATGGGCGGCACAAAGGCGTAGGCACCGGCAGCCAACAGGCATTTGTCGTAAGGGATCTCCTCCCCACCCTTTATAAGGATAACCTTTCTTTTGTTGTCTATGCTTACAACCTCCTTCTTAGGCCTAAAATCAACCTTGTATTTTTCATAGAAACCATAACCACCCTTATAGAAAAGGGCTTCTTGGGATATATCCCCTCTTATGACATTCTCCATACAGTTGGGAGCATAGGTTGGGAATTCTTCGTCGGAAAGGACTATTATCTGTGAATCTTTATCTACCTTTCTAAAGGCTTCTATGGCACTGGCTGCCGCGGGCCCGTTTCCTACTATTACTACCCTCATCCTTCTTTACACACCTTTAGTATGTATTCTAAACAGCTTCTTACACCAAAGCCTGTGCCACCCTTTGTGTAATAGCCAAACTCTTCTCTCATATGGGCTGGGCCTGCTATATCAAGGTGCACCCACTTTATACCTTCCCCTACAAACTCTTCTAAAAACATGGCTGCCGTTATGGCTCCTCCATACCTACCACCAGAATTTAGAAGGTCCGCTTCTCCCTTTTTTATCTTTTCCCTAAGCCTTTTATCATCCATGGGTAGCTTCCACATTCTTTCACCTGTTAGCTTTGAAAGGGCCAAGATCTCTTCTTCAAACTGGTCATCGTTGGTAAAAAGCCCTGCTGTATATTCTCCCAAAGCTACCATACAGGCGCCCGTCAAGGTTGCCATATCTATAATCTTTGAAACTCCAAGATTGCTGGCATAGGAAAGGGCGTCTGCAAGGGTAACCCTTCCTTCGGCGTCCGTGTTGTCTATCTCTATGGTCTTTCCGTTCATTGCCTTTATAATATCGTCTGGCCTGTAGGCGCTTCCGCTTGGCATATTCTCTGCCGCACCAAAGATACCGTGCACTTCCACGCAGGGTTTTATCTGGGCTATTGCCTTCATAATTCCAAGAACTGCGCAAGCCCCCGATTTATCCATCTTCATGGTCCTCATGTAGTCTCCTGTTTTTATGTTAAGGCCACCACTATCAAAGGTCAAACCCTTACCCACTATGGCTATCCTGTCCTTTGCCTCCGTCTTTGGTTTATAGATGATATGAACAAACCTTGGCGGAGTTGAAGAGCCTTTACCTACACTCCAAAGGGCTTGCATGCCCATCGCCTGAATCTCCTTTTCATCATAAACCCTGCACTCAAGCCCGTATTCTTGCGAAAGCCTTTGGGCGATCTCTGCCAAAGTTATGGGGTTTATCACATTACCGGGCTCGTTCACCAAATCCCTTGCAAAGTTCTGGGCTTGTGCAAAGATCTCACCAAGCTTGATACCCTCTTCCTCCGCACTGTGTATGTATAGGCTTTCTATCTGCGCCTTTTCTTCTTCCTTCTTTGTTTTGTACTTATCAAAGCGGTAGCTTCCAAGAAGGGCACCCTCCGCCAAAGCTTTGCTTAGTCTATGGTTTAGCTCCCCTGCATAAAGGTACAACTCCTTTACCTTATCCTTTGTGGCTCTTTTGACAAGCAAAGCCACAGCATACCTATAGCTTTCCTCCGTTGTCCTCTGGCTTTCCCCAAGGCCTACTATATAGAAGGTCCTTACCTCTTGGTTTAAAAGCAAAGGTACCTTTACAAGGCTCTCTTCCTTGCCCTTAAAGTTTTCCATCTCAAGGATCTTTTCCACATCCCTCTTATAGGGTCCAAGAAACTCAAGATTCTTTTTGTCATCCTCAAAGACAAAAATTCCCAAAGGACCTTTTACCTCTTCCACCTTAAAGCTCAAAGGTTTTATCTGCATGCCTTTCCTCCTAATCTTCTTCTTGTGGTGTGCTTTCTCTTTTCATGGCAACTTTTCCAGTCCTTGCCATTTCTTTTATACCAAAGGGTCTCACAAGGTCTATAAAGGCTTGTATTTTATCCTCTGTACCCGTTATCTCCACTGTATAAGTTTCTGGTGAGACGTCTACTATCCTTGCCCTAAAGATCTCAACAAGCCTTAGGACTTCATCCCTTGCCCTTGGTGTGGCAGTATAAACCTTTATAAGGGCAAGCTCCCTCTCCACATGGGGTACGTCGGTTATATCCTTCACCTTTAAAGTGTCTATAAGTTTTCTAAGCTGTTTTACCACCTGCTCTATCACTACATCATCCCCTATTACCTCAAGGGTCATCTGGGAGATTCCCTTTTCGTGGGTTTCCCCTACGGAAAGCCCTTCTATGTTGTAGCCCTTGCCCGCTATCAAGATGGCTATCCTTGCCAAAACTCCAAGCTCGTTCCTAACGGTTAAGCTTATTAAATGTTTGCGCACCTCTCCCTTTTTTACTTCCCTGAAAAGGGGAGCCTTTACCGTGCTTAGCTGTGAGCTTCCAAGGGTATCTGCCATAATGAAACCTCCTTTAGCCTACCAAATACATGGTTTCTGCCTCTATAGGCTTTTTACCATCATGCAATATCATTTCTCTGTAAGATTTTCCTGCTGGTACCATAGGGAAAACATTCTCTTCCTTATCTACGTGGAAGTCCATAATTACAGGTTTGTCTTGTATTCTTAGAGCTTCCTCTATTATTTCCCTTACATCAGAAGGCTTTTCTGCCCTAAAGCCCACTGCACCACAAGCCTCTGCGAGCTTTACAAAATCTGGCTGCACGCTTAAATCCACTTCCGCATACCGACGATCATAGAAAAGTTCTTGCCATTGGCGCACCATACCAAGATAGCTGTTGTTTATTATAGCAACCTTTACGGGCACTTTGTATTGTACTGCGGTAATTATCTCCTGCATAGTCATCATAAAGGAACCATCACCGTCTATCACAAAGACTTCCCTCTTTGGCCTTCCAATCTTTGCCCCTATGCCTGCGGGCAATCCAAAGCCCATGGTACCAAGCCCTCCGGAGTTTATAAACTGCCTCGGGAAAGAGTACTTATAGAACATGGCAGCCCACATTTGATGCTGGCCTACTCCTGTTGTTATAATGGCTTCTCCCTTGGTAGCTTGGTAGATCTGTTCTATCACATATTGGGGCTTTATAACCTTATCAGACCTTGAATAGGTAAGGGGGTATCTCTTCTTCCACTTTTCTATCTGCTCTATCCATTTTTGTCTTTCTTCTGGGTATAAAATCTTTACCGCTTCCCTCCTCAACTCCTCAAGCAACCTCCTCAAGACTATCTTTACATCACCCACTATGGGTACATCTACCACTATGTTCTTTGATATAGACGCTGGATCTATGTCTATGTGGATGATCTTCGCCTGTGGAGCAAACTCTTCTATTTTTCCTGTAACTCTATCATCAAACCTTGCACCAACCGCTATAAGAAGGTCGCAGTTATAAACAGCCATGTTGGCATAATAAGTGCCGTGCATTCCAAGCATATGAAGGGCAAGGGGATGGTCTTCGGGGAAGGATCCCTTACCCATGTTGGTGGTAGTTACGGGTATCTTCATCAACTCTGCAAGCTCTATAAGCTCCTTTTGAGCCTCCGCTTGGACTGCACCCCCACCTAAATAAAGCACAGGCCTTTTTGCCTCCACCATAAGCCTTATGGCCTTTTTTATTTGTTGGAGATTACCCTCAAGGTGGGGCTTATAGCCCGGTAGGGATTCCTTTACTTCTTCCAAAGAAGGTATCTTCACATCGCTAAGCTTTTGTGTTATATCCTTAGGTATGTCTATAAGCACCGGTCCTGGTCTGCCAGTTTTTGCTATGTAGAAGGCTTGGCGAATTATAAGTGGGAGGTCTTCTATCCTTTTAACCAGAAAGTTATGCTTGGTTATGGGCCTTGTAATGCCTATTATATCTACTTCTTGGAAGGCGTCGTTACCTATCAAATGGGTTGGCACCTGCCCCGTTATAAAAACCACAGGGACAGAATCCATGTAGGCATCTGCAATGGCAGTTACCAAGTTGGTAGCACCTGGACCAGATGTAGCTATGGCAACGCCCACCTTTCCAGTAGCTTTTGCATAGCCTTCTGCCATATGCCCGGCACCCTGCTCGTGCCTTGCTAATATATGTTTTATACCTCCATCCCTATAAAGGGCATCATAAACCTCCATTATGGCACCGCCTGGAATACCAAAGACTATCTCCACACCTTCCTCTTTTAAGGCTTCTATTACAATATCTGCTCCTTTCCTTGGCATAACTTACCTCCAAACTTGTAGTTTAAAAGTATAAAATATATGCAAAGCTTTAAGAATTGGTTAAAAGTGGTAATCTACGGGCAAAGTCCTGCCAAGGCGAATACCTGCACCACCAGATGGATTCTCTTTTATAAGAATATAAAAATCACCTTAAATAAGCCTTTCTAATACCTTTATTAAAACTTTTTATTGCGAAACATCTTTTTAATAAGGTTATATTAATCTTGAAGGTAAAAACCAAGAAAGGAGGTGTAGAAATGTTCACAAGGCGTGATCTTTTGAAGTCAGCGGGAATAGGCGCTATAGCTTTGGGAGTTTCTTCCCAGCCAGTCTTTTCTGCCGCCGAGAAGGTGGTAAAGATGGAGGCGATGCTTCCACCACCAAAAGGCAACAGGGTGGTTATATGCGGCGGTGGATGGGCTGGCCTAACGGTTGCCAAGTATCTAAAGAAGGAAAACCCCAACATTGATGTGGTGCTTATTGAAAAAAGGCCTAACTTCATCTCTTGCCCCATATCCAACCCATGGCTTGCAGACCTTGTAAGCCTTGATTTCTTATCTCACGATTACAACCAACCTGCAGCAAAGTACGGATACAGGTTTATAAACGCTGCGGTCATCGGCATAGAAAGGGATAAAAAAAGGGTCTATACACCCCATGGTTTTATAGAGTATAACTATTTAGTCCTTGCCCCCGGCATAAGGTACAACTACGCCGCATGGTTTAAAGAAGATAAAGAAATGGCAAGGTTCACAAGGATGAACTTCCCTGCAGCCTTCATTCCCGGCTCCGAACTCTTAGCTTTAAAGAGAAAGGTTCATGAGTTTGAAGAGGGTGATTTTATAATCACAGTACCTCCCGGCGCTTACAGATGTCCCCCAGCTCCCTATGAAAGGGCTTGTATGGTGGCGGAAGTCTTCAAAAGGAACAAAGTTAAGGGAAGGGTTATAGTCCTTGACCCTAAGGACGATATAGCTCCAAAGGGGCCGGGCTTTAGGGCTGCCTTTGAACAGGTTTATTTGGGTATTATAGAGTATGTGCCAAAGGCGTCTATAAAAGAAGTAGATCCAGTGAATAAGGTTATAAAAACCACCGCAGGAGACTTTAAGTTTGTAGACGCTAACCTTGTGCCTCCTCATCAGGCTGGTGCGCTCCTTTGGATGGCAGACCTAATAGCCAAGGACAAGGAAGGTAAACCCACCGGTTGGGCAGACCAAGACCCACTTACTTTCCAAGCAAAGGCAGACCCCAACGTCTTCTTGGTGGGAGATGTAATAAGTGGAACGCCCTATCCAAAGAGTGGCCACATGGGCAACTCTCAGGGTAAGATAGTGGCAAAGATAATAGCAAGCAGGATAGCAGGAAAGGAATACAAACCCACTCTCCCAGACAACACCTGCTACTCTATGGTGAACGGCTCTCCACAAGAGGCCATAGTTATAAACGTCAATTATGAATACAACGAGAAGGAAAAGAAGATAACACCAAAGCCAAAGGTGATAAATGAAAGGTCTGAAGCCTTAGCAAAAGCCACCTACGAGTGGGCAAGGGCTATATACAGGGATATGTTCGCATGATCTTATCTTCGGGGGGATTTTCCCCCTTCCTGTAAAAAGGAGGCATAAATATATGGATAGAAGGGACTTTATTATAACCTGTGGAACAGTGGCACTGGCTTCTATGCTGGATGCCAACTTCTACTCTAACCTTTTGGCAAACCAAAAGGACAATATGTTAAAAACCTACAACAAGGCGATCCTTGTGAAGGAAGATGGAACCCCCTTAAAGGAAGCGGATATAAAGCCCCACGTTAATTACATTTTCTTTTACCCATATGCGGCAACCCC
Source organism: uncultured Aquificaceae bacterium (assembly GCA_938048815.1). Lineage (GTDB taxonomy): Bacteria > Aquificota > Aquificia > Aquificales > Aquificaceae > Pampinifervens. Next base: position 9,983 of record CALIUI010000107.1, read on the forward strand.
TTGCTACCTTATAAACTTAGACCAAGAGATCAAGCCCGTAGAAATAAAGCTAAAGGATGGTAAAAGCTACACATGGCCCGGTGGCATAGGTTCAAAAAAGAGTATAGTGGCATATTCGGCTATATGTGCCCACCAATGGAGCTATCCTACCAAAGAATACTCCTTCATAAACTACTATCCACCCGATACACCCTCCGAAACTACAAAAAAGGCAGGTATAATCCAGTGTTGCGCCCATTTGGCTTTGTATGACCCAAAGGAAGGTGCTAAGGTTATAGATGGACCTGCGGAAGTGCCCTTGGCTTCTATCCTCTTGCAAGAGGAAGAGGGTAATATCTATGCGGTGGGCGTTTTGGGTGTGGAGCAATTCACCCAGTTCTTTGATAGCTACAGGGCAGAATTAAGGCAAAGGTACGGCACCACTGCAAAGGCAAGAGAGCTTGTGGAAAAATGTACAGTGATGGAGGTGGATAAATATGTCCAAGCAGTGGTCAGGTGTTAACAGAAGAGATCTTTTGGTAGGTGCTGGTATTTTGGGAATCTCTGCTCCCCTGCTTGCATACTCCAAAACTCAGACAAGACAAAAGGCGCAGGTAGTTATAGTGGGCGGAGGCTATGGTGGTGTCACCACCGCCAAACATCTTAAAAAGGAAAATCCAAGCCTTGATGTGGTACTCATTGAGGAAAGGCCCTTCTTTATGTCCTGTCCTATGTCTAACCACTTCTTGGCAGGCATTATGGAGCTTACACCCCTTTGTTTTTCCTACAATATACTGGAAGTGAAATATGGAGTTAGAGTTGTTCAGGATAAGGTGCTTGGTGTAGAGCTTGATAGAAAGGTGGTAAGAACCTCCTCTGGCTATATAGCTTACGACTATCTTGTGCTTTCTCCCGGCATAGATTACGATGTAAAAGACAAGCCCTTCTACAGAGACTCCATAGTCTATAATCCTCCTGCCTTCAAGCCGGGCTCGGAGCACATTTACCTAAAAAGGTTGATAGAGGAGTTTGAAGGGGGAGATATAGTTATCACAGTTCCTCCACCACCCTATAGATGTCCTCCAGCACCCTATGAAAGGGCTGCTTTGATAGCAAGCATGATAAAGAGAAACAACCTAAAGGCCCATATCTACTTTATTGATGCCAACGAAAGACCCATAATAAACGCAGAAGGCTTTTTATCCGCCTATTATGACCTTTACAAGGATATAGCCACCTATGTAACCTCCGCACAGGTTAGGGATATAGATGTGCATAAAAAGGTTGTAAAAACCTCTCATGGAGACTTTAAGTATGATATCGCCAACATAATACCGCCTATGAAGGCAAGCAACCTTTTACAGGAGGCTGGGATTCTTAAAAGGGGACAAAAATGGGTGGAGGTAAATCCCTTTACCTTTGAAACCTCTGTGAAAAATGTATTCGTTATAGGTGATGCTTCCCAAAGCTACCTCCCAAAGAGTGGATACGCAGCCCATTCAGAGGGCAAAATGGTAGCAAAGATAATAAACGCAAGAATACAGGGCAAGGAGGTCAAAGAAGAGTACCTCCAAATGATATGCTATTCCATGGTAAGCGATAAGGAAGCCATAATGACGGAAACCTCCTTTAAATACGATACAGTATCCAAGAGGTTTATACCAACCCACAGAGAGGACAACATAAGAAAAGAAACAACCGCAAAGAGATACGAAGAGTGGGCAAAAGGCCTCTGGAGAGACCTCTTTGGCTAAAACTCTTTAAGCATACCCTTTACCTTGTCCTCCCAGCTTGGGTGGACAAGGGTTGCCTTTCTTAGATTTCTTTTCCTCTTCTTTGATTTGTGGGTGTTGTAGTGAGAACCGCCTGCCTTTTGCCTTTTAACCTTTCCTGTGGCGGTTATTTTAAACCTTTTTTTTGCGGACCTGTTGGTTTTCATCTTAACTTTTGCCATTTAACCACCTCCAAGCTTTAAATTATACCACATTGGTAGCTTAGACTTCCAGCCGAGCCTTATCTCCTTGCCTTTATCAAAACCTTGGTTTAGATTTTAACTATGCCCCACTTAACCATTGATATTCTATAGCTGTTGGAGGAAAAGCTGGGCAAAGAGGAAGCCAAAAAGGTAGCAGAGGCTATTGAGATAGCCTTGGAAAGCATAGAGGAAAGGTCTAAGGAAGTAGCTCTACAGAAAAAATTGGAGTTAAAAGAGGAGCTAACCAAAGAACTGGTAACTAAGGCTGAATTCTATGGGGAGATAGGGCTTTTGCGCCAAGAGATACAAACCTTAAAGGTAGAGCTTGAAGCCAAGATGGAGAAGGAGATCCTAAGGCTTGACAGGAAATTCACTATCATGTTTTTGATCCTTCTCTTTGCCATAATCTTCCTAAACAAGGACGCCTTGGAGTTTATAGCAAGGCTTCTGGGGCTTATTAAATGATCGTTGGGGTTTAAATCTAAGGATGCCTACGCTACCAAAGAATTTAAAGGATATTTATCTTTTAGCATCCGAGTAATTCCCTTAGATCATTTCCCAAATCTCGGTATATGCCAAGCTTTATGCGATGGATCCTTCCTTCCTTGTCCAAAAGGTAAGAAGTGGGAAAACCCATAAGTTTTAGCTCCTTTTCTATATGCTCTGTAGGCTTTACTATGGTAAAGGAGTATGGATTATTTTGCAAAAACTTCTCTAAGGCGTTTTGAGAACTATCCATATTGACCGCAAGTACTTCAAATCCTTTGTCTTTGCACCTTTTATACTCCCTTTCAAAGATGGGCATCTCTTCCTTGCAAGGTGGACACCATGTAGCCCAGAAGTTTAACAAAACCACCCTACCCTTTAAGCTTGATAGCTTCATATCCCTTCCGTCAAGGGTTTTAAAGGTAAAGTCTGGTAAGGGTTGCGCCGTTTGGGGCTTGTAGGATAGTGAGTCTTCTTCTTTATGCCTTAGTCCAAAATAGGCTATCATCACAAAAAGGATAAAGGCTAATATATAGGGCGTATATCTCTTCATAGTTTATTAATTTAAAAGAATTCTTGCCCTTTTCAAGTGGTATATTCTGCGTTTATCTTAATGTAATCGTATGTCATGTCGGAAGCGTAATAAATCCAGCTTTCTTTTCCTTCCATGAGGTCAAGGGTTATTTCTATTTCTTGGGATTCTTCCATATACTCCTTTGCACCTTCCAAAGCCTTTGGATGCACTTTACCATCATAAAGGAGATGGTTCCCTATGTAAACCTTTAGCTTAAACTGATCTATTGGGAAGGGGGTAGAGCCTGCTGCTGCTACTATCCTTCCCCAGTTGGGATCTTTACCAAATATGGCCGTTTTTACCAGGTTTGAAGTGGCTATTGCCTGAGCTATAAGCCTTGCTTTTAATTGCAACGAAGCATTCTTTACCTTTACCTTTATAAGCTTTGTTGCCCCTTCTCCATCCTGCACTATTTTTTTAGCAAGACTAAGGGAAACTTCCTCTATGGCATCGCTTACCTTCTGTAAATCTTCCTTTATTAAACCAAGGCTTATAAGTCCAAAGCTATCATTGGTACTCATACATCCGTCAACGCTTATTGAATTAAAAGTTCTTTCGTTAATATCCCTATGAAGTTTTTCTATGACTCCTTCCCTTAAGTCTGCGTTGGTAAAAACAAAGGCTAACATAGTTCCCATGTTGGGATGTATCATGCCTGCTCCCTTTGCAAA